>NZ_JAHLPO010000005.1:0-179768 GCF_018917925.1 Intestinimonas sp. MSJ-38
TGATTGATTAAATGCCTGATAACACAATCGATGGAACGCCGGATACGGTGAAAGTCGCATGTCCGGTGTGGAGTGGGGGAAAATCCGGCGATCACTTCAAAGGATTACCTATCACTATAGTCCGAAACGGCGCTTCTGTCCGCATTGATGCTCTATCTGCTCCATGAGGCCGATGAGGACGAGCAGAACATGGAAATGCTGCTGACGATGATCGAGTACGGCGGTGCGAAGGAAGAAGATGACGACTACCAATCGGCACTGGACCTGCTGTTCGAGGCGTTGGAGGAAGAACAGCCAAAGCACATTGCGGTGCGGGAATATCACATTTTCAAGCAGGCAGCCGGCAAGACCCTGAAGTCCATTTTGGTGTCTGCCGCTGTCCGGCTTGCTATGTTTGCGCTGCCGGAGGTCCAGCAGATCACTGAACGGGACGACTTGGAGCTCGGCAAGTTAGGAGAACGCAAGCAGGCGATCTTCTGCATCATTCCAGACAGCAATGACGCATCCTTGAACTTCCTTGTTGGGATGCTCTACACCCAGGCATTTCAGGAACTCTACTATCAGGCGGATAAAGTGCATCAAGGGGCGCTTCCGGTTCCGGTCCGTCTACTCTTTGACGAGTTTGCGAACATCGCACTCCCGGACGGCTATGCCCGCCTTCAGGCGACGATGCGAAGCCGCAACATCATGGCAACGATCATTTTGCAGAACATCTCCCAGCTGAAAGAACTGTTCAAAGACTCCTGGGAGGGCATCATCGGCAACGCGGACAGCTTCCTCTACTTAGGTGGAAACGAGAAAGAAACGCACAAATATATCTCGGAACTGCTGGGCAAGGAGACCATCGACACGCAGACCGCAAGCCAGAGCAAAGGCAGGAACGGCTCATACAGCCGAAACTTCCAACAGACCGGCCGTGAACTTCTGACGCCGGACGAGGTGCGCCGGCTGGACAACCGTTATGCCATCGCCCTGATCCGCGGCGAGGAGCCGGTCATGGATGAAAAGTACGATCTGATGCGCCATCCGAACCTTAAATACACCGAGGATGGCGGCGCCGCGCCATACATCCATTCCCCCACCTGTCTGTACGGACTCTCGGATGACAGTGCCCTTGCATTTACAGAATTGGATGAGATCAAAATTTTAGATGAATCGGAGGAAATCTATGAACAAGAAACATAAGCAGAACCGCATGTCCTATCGCACGAAGTCTGATCGCTATATGAGAGCGTGGACGATGCTGGTACTGGCGCTTTGCCTGCTGACCGTCCCGGCGTTTGCCGCAGGCAGCAGCGACCCGCTGACCATCGTCAATAACCTCAGTGACTTTATTTTCAGCTGCATCCGCGCCATCGGCATCATCATTCTCGGTTGGGGCATCGTGCAGGTCGGCATGAGCGTTCAGAGCCACGACGCCAGCCAGCGCACACAGGGTTTTCTCTGTCTGTTTGGCGGCTTGCTCATCGCTTTTGCCAAAGAGATCCTCACCTTGATCGGGGTGGTTTGAAAATGCGTCCCAGCTTGGGACGCATTTTCCATGCAGATGGGAGGTGTAAAATATCAGTGACAACTGGGTAATACAGAGTCTTGAGCATTCTCTTGGCATCTGGAACGATAAGCTTGCCGAGTTGTGGTCCCTCATTACGCAGACGCCGGAGAATTTCAAGGGCGGTGACATCTGGAATGTGATCGTTGGCGTCAATAGCGTCATGCAGGGCATTGGTTACGGACTTTTGGTGCTGTTTTTCGCAATGGGCGTCTTTCAGACTGCCGCAGGGTTCCGGGAATTGCAGAGGCCGGAGTTTGCGATCCGGCACTTCATCCGCTTTGCGGCGGCAAAGGTCGCGGTGGGCTACGGCATGGAACTTATGACTGCGATCTTTCGCATTTGCAATGGGATCGTGCAGTCTGTTATGGGCGGAATCGGCGGTATGGCGTCTATGACGGCCACGCTTCCTACGGAGATCGTGACTGCGGTAGAGGATGTCGGCTTTCTCGCCAGCATTCCACTATGGCTCGTTTCGCTGCTTGGCAGCCTGCTTGTCTGGGTGATGTCCTTCATCCTGATCCTGACGGTGTATGGGCGATTTTTTCGGCTATACCTCTACACCGCACTGGCGCCGCTGCCGCTCGCTTCCTTTGCCGGCGAAGGCACATCCTCTATCGGGAAGAGCTTCATCAAGTCCTACACCGGCGTCTGTCTGGAGGGCGCACTGGTCGTGCTGTCCTGTGTGATGTATTCCGCATTCCTGTCCAGCAGCAGTCCGGCGGTGGATACCTCGCTCTCTGCTGTTGTGATGGTGTGGCAATACATCGGACAGATGGCGTTCAATATGCTCATATTGACAGGCCTTGTGAAAGGCTCCAGCCGCTTGGTACGGGAGATGTTTGGAATATAGCAGACAAGGCGGCGGGACATCCCGCCGCCTTGCCGTTATCGATTGTACCCGTAGTCATCGGAGTCCGGTACCTCCGGCTCTGGCATCCGGTGCTCCATTTCAAATATCTTCATCCGTATATCGCCCTTGAACCGACTGACAGCGAATTGCCGCTCCCGCCACCATAGAAAGAGCCGGAGTCCCCAATAGAGCGTGGGGATCAGCGCCAGAACGGTGATCGTGATGATATGCTGACTGTGATGCGCGGCTGTCCACTCCGGCATGAAGTCTGTACAGAACAGATACAGGAACAGCGGCCAGGTCAGTGTTTTCCCCATAAGTACCAGCAGCAGCGCGCCGATAAACAGCGCAAGCGCAGCTTGAAGCAGCACAGTGAAAAAACTCATTTTTCAGTCCTCCTTACTTGCAAATCGTGTTGTTTTTTGCTGTTTTCTACACAAATATTATCTCATATCGTAGAAATCGTGTCAAATTTTGTGAGAAAATCAGAGGTGAATGATTATCGAAGTGAAAATCCCCAAAGAAGTGCGGAAGCATAAGGAAACGATTTTTTTCGGACTATCCCTGCGTCAATTCCTTTGCGCGGCATTGTCGCTGGTCATTGCCGCGGGCGTGTTCCTGCTGACAAAGCAGTTCCTCGGCAAAGAAACGGCAAGCTGGCTTTGTATCCTTGCTGCCGCGCCGGTCGCGTTGGCGGGTTTCTTCAGCTATAACGGTCTGACGCTGGAGGGCTTTCTCTGGGCGTTTATCCGTTCAGAATTTCTATGTGCAGGTCCGAGGAAGTTCGTTTCAAGAAATCTGTACTATGACCTGCTGCACCGAAAGGAGCGTGATGATTTTGATTAAATCTCTTATTACAGCGAACAAGAGTGAGCGAGATAAATTCCGCATCCCGCGCAGTGTGCAGCAGTCTATCCCTATTCGCTGTATCTACTCGGATGGGATCTGGCAGGTCGGCAACAAGCACAGTAAGACCTGGCGCTTTGCTGATGTGAATTACGCCGCTGCTTCCGAAGAGGATCGGCGCAGTATTTTCCTTTCCTATGGCAGTGCGCTCAATGCGCTGCCTACGGATGCCACAGCGAAGATCACGATCATCAACCGTAGACTCAATCCCGCCGATTTTGAAAGCACAGTGCTGATGAAGCGCAAGGGCGACCCGCTGGATCGCTATCGCCGGGAATACAACGACATCCTGATCGGCAAGGTGGGAGAAAGCAACAATCTTGTGCAGGAAAAATATATCACGCTCTCCATCGCAAAGCGCAAGATCGAAGAGACCCGTACTTATTTCCGGCGTGTAGACGATAACCTTTCCAAAAACTTTGGACGGCTGGACTCCGGCGCAAGACCCGTTTCCGGCTATGACCGCCTGCGCCTGCTGCACGACTTCTTCCGGCCGGGAGAAGAACAGTTCTTTGCCTATGACCAGCAGAATGTTATCCGAACCGGCATGGACTTCCGGGATCTGATCTGTCCCGATGGGATGCAATTCAAAGCCGGGCATTTTGAAATGGGCGGCAAGTTCGGACGGGTACTTTTCCTGAAGAACTTCGCCAGCTATATCAAGGACGATATGATCTCCGACCTTTCTGATTTCTCCCGCAGTCTGGTGCTGTCCATCGACATCCTGCCGGTCGCAACGGACGAAGCCGTCAAGGAGGTGCAGAGCCAGATCATGGGCATCGAATCCGATATTACCCGCTGGCAGCAGCGCCAGAACCGACAGGCAAATTTCACCGCATCCGTTCCGTATGAGCTGGAGCAGCTTCGCACGGAGAGCAAAGAGTTCCTGGACGACCTGACCGTGCGGGATCAGCGCATGATGTTTGCTGTTGTAACGCTCGTCCATATCGCCGATACATTGGAGCAGTTGGACGCCGACACGGAGACACTGCTGTCTATCGGCCGGGAGCATCTTTGCCAATTCTCCATCCTGCGCTATCAGCAGGAGGACGGTCTGAATACCGTCCTCCCTTACGGACTGCGCCGCATCAAGACGCTGCGCACGCTGACGACCGAGAGCACCGCCGTCCTGATGCCGTTCCGGGCGCAGGAGATTCAGGACCCCGGCGGAATGTACTATGGCGTCAATGCCGTCAGTAAGAACCTGCTCATCTGTGACCGCAAACGGCTGATCTCCCCTCATGGGTTCTATCTCGGTGTGTCCGGCTCCGGCAAATCGGTCGCCATGAAATCGACCATTGCGAATGTGGCGCTGGGAACGGATGACGACATCATCATTATCGATGCCGAGCGCGAATATGGCCCACTGGTGCGGGCGCTGGGCGGCGAGGTCGTGGAAATTTCCCCGAACAGTCAGCATCACATCAATCCGCTGGATATTACAGACGGCTATGACGACGGAGAAAACCCAATAGCGATGAAGTCCGAGGTCGTGACCAGTATTCTGGAGCAGCAGATGGGCGCAGGTCATATCACCGGCGCGCACAAGTCTATCATTGACCGCTGCACGGCGAATGTGTATCGTCCCTATCTTTACGAGAATGACGGAAGCATCAAACCGCCGCTTCTGACCGACTGGCGCAACGAGGTCATGCGGCAGGAGGACCCTGAAGCGCGTGAGATCGCGCTGGCCGCTGAACTCATCACCGAGGGCAGCTTGAATGTGTTTGCGCACCCGACCAATGTGCAGATGGATAACCGCATTATGGCGATAGACCTCTATGAGATGGGCGACCAGCTTCGCCCCACGGCGCTGGTCGTGACGCTGGAGGCGATCCAAAACCGTGTGGCGGCAAACCGCAAGAAAGGACGCTTCACCTGGGTATTCATCGATGAGGTCTATCTGTTCTTCCGCTTCAAGTATTCCGGCGACATCCTCTATCGTGCGTGGAAGCGCTGGCGAAAGTATGGCGCACCGCTGACCGCAGCTACGCAGAATGTGGAGGAATGCCTGAAAAGCGAAACGGCGCGGCTGATGTTCGCAAACTCTGAATTTCTGCTGCTGTTCAATCAGGCGGCGACTGACCGGATGGAGCTTGCGAAGCTGCTGCACCTGTCCGAAACACAGACACGGTACATCGAAAATGCTGAGGCGGGTCATGGCCTGCTCCGCATGGGCGGGACACTGGTACCTTTTGTCAACACCATCCCAAAGGATACAGAGCTGTACCGACTGATGACGACCACGCCCGGCGAAGGATGAAAATGCGTCCCAACTTGGGACGCATTTTGACGATCATGCAAAGGAGGCTGATAACTGCTGATATTACATTAGGAAGTCTGTTCGATGGGATCGGCGTCTTTCCTCTTGCGGCGCAGCGGAACGGCATCGTGCCGCTCTGGGCCAGTGAGATCGAAAGAGCGCCGATCTACATTACAAAGCGGCATTTTCCTGCCATGCGGCATCTGGGCGACATCACAAAGCTGCATGGCAGTGAAGTGCCGCCTGTCCATATCATCACCTTTGGCTCTCCCTGCCAGAACTTTTCCATGATCGGAAACCGGGCAGGCTTAGCCGGAGCAAAATCAAGTCTATTTTACCATGCGATACGAATCATACGGGAAATGAGGGATGCAAGTGGAGGCGTATTTCCAGTTATCGCTGTTTGGGAAAATGTCATGGGAAGTCTTTCATCAAATGACGGGCTGGATTTTAACGCCGTGCTTGCAGCGTTCCAGAGCGCCGAGATTCCAATGCCTGCTTCCGGGCAATGGGCAGCCGCCGGAATGGTGCGAGGGGGACAGCCTGACATCGCCTGGCGGCTTATGGACGCCCAATATTGGGCAAGCCCCCGACTGGCCCGGCGGCAGCGGATCTTTCTCGTGGCGGATTTTGGAGGGCGGCGTGCTGCCGAAATACTGTTTAAGCCCCGCGGAATGCTCGCGCTTTCTGAAGCTGGCACAGCGGGCGGGTTGCCCGCCGCCGAGGGAGATCGAAGCGCTTTTCTTGAAGCAGGGCGGCGCGTACCCATCGTCCGACCCTTTCAGATGTTCCGAATGCGGGCCGCGGCAAAGCATCAGGAGCACACACAATTCCAAAACAGCTTCGGATTTGCAAATGACCCTTTTCCCACTCTTTTAGCCAGCGCGGTCAACCCGTTTGCCTTTTATTACGAGGATGACCCGCTGGGCGGCTGTGTGCGCTATCCCAGCGAGACTGAAAGCGAGCGCATGATGGGACTGCCGGAGGGCTGGACAAAGCTCGGCGTGGACGGTGAAGAGATCCGTCCGGCCCAGCGATATAAGGCGCTGGGAAACGCCATCGCCCTGCCGTGTGCGGACTATATCATGGCCGGCATCCGGGAGACGCTGGAGAAATGAGAAATGCGTCCCAAGTTGGGACGCATTTTCAGAAAGGGGGATACATTTGCCAGACATCCGAGAAAAACCATCCAATATCCGAGAAAAAAGCAGTGCGCCGAAAGGCCGCACAAACGCCAAAATCGTGCGTGCCGTTAGCCGCCAGCTTACTGAAAAGTACCGCAAGGAATTGGTACAGCAGGACAAGGAAACCCACGGAAACGAAGCAGAAACTACACACGCTGTTGATCGTGTTGAAGCAGCTGCGGGAGAAACTTTGACCCGCTCCGCACACGCCGCGAAATGGGCGGCGAGCAAGGTGAGAAAGAAATCCGCTGCGGCAAAAGCAGCACAGAGCACCGCGGTCATAAACTGCCCGCACACGAACGCTGATAGGACAGAACTTTCGCCGCAGGAGCAGATGCGCCGCAGGGCAATCCGTCAGCACAGGAAAAAGAACCGGAAGAAAAAGCTGGAGAAGCGGGATGAACTGCGCACTTCAAGTGGAAATGCCGCACCGAAGCCGGGCGAGTCCTCTCGACCGGCTCCCGCCTTTCCTGTACAGGAAGAAAGCATCCATGCTTCGTCCTCTCCATCGATCCATCCATCGAATCCGGCGCTCCCCGTTCGCAAGGACGGGGAGCATCCCCTGATTCGGCAGAGAATCCGTGACGGCAGCAGCGCGCCCCAAATCAAACTTCATACCGAAAATACAGTCATTAAGACGCGGCAGATCGTGGAAAGGCAAAATCCGACGCTCCCAACTGCACGGATCAGTCCTATACAGGGTCAGCGTGCGGCAAAGGCAGCGGCAACACAAAAAGCACGAAAGCGCGCACAGCGGCAGGCACAACTACAAATTTGGAAACACCGCCAGCAAGCGGCGCAAAATACTGCGGCATTTCTGAAAAGGCTCGGCGAAGCTGCGATCCAGACCGCAAAGGCGATGACCGGAGCAGTTGCCGGACTGCTGGGCGGCGGCGCATTGTTGCTTGCGCTCTTTGCAGTCCTCCTTGTTGCCGCGGTCGTAGCATCGCCCTTTGGTATCCTGTTTTCCTCCGAGCCGTCCCCCGGAAATGTAACGCTGAATGTTGCTGTCGCACAGATCAATGCAGAATACAACGAGCGCCTGGAAGCACTGCAATCCGGCGATTATGACAGCGTACAGCTACATGGCGCACCGCCTGAATGGAAACAGGTCGTTGCCATATTTGCGGCAAAAACGGCAGGAGCCGATGATGGTGTGGATGTTGCGACACTGGACGAGGATCGTATCGACCGCCTGCGCACCGTCTTTTGGGATATGACGCAGATCACAACGGAGGTCGAGGTCATTGAGCATGAGAACGACACGGAAACCATCCTGCACATCATGGTCACAGCAAGGACAGCCGACGAAATGCGGACATTCTACCGCTTTACGAAATATCAGAACGAGGGACTGGACGCACTGCTGGACGATCTTAGCATTATCACCGGACTGCTCGGCGACCTGAATATCCGGCAGGAGGATGCTGTGGAGCTTCTGAAAAATCTTCCAGATGATCTCTCGCCTGAGCGAAAGGCAGTCATCGAACACGCCTTGACGCTCGTCGGCAAGGTAAACTATTTCTGGGGCGGCAAGAGCCTCGTCCTTGGCTGGGATTCCCGTTGGGGCACTACGATGAAGGTCGTTGCGGACGGCAGTTCCACCACTGGTACTTATCGCCCTTACGGACTTGACTGCTCCGGCTTTGTCGATTGGGCGTTTTACAACGCATCCGGCGGCAGCTATATCATCGGTCATGGCGGCGGTGCGTCCAGCCAGCACAGCTATTGCACCTCCATCTCATGGAGCGAAGCGCTCCCCGGCGACCTCGTTTTCTACCCAGGTGACTCCCATGTCGGCATCGTCGGCGGACGGGACGCCAATGGAAACCTGTTGATCATCCACTGCGCCAGCGGAGCGAACAATGTAGTCATCACAGGCGCGTCCGGCTTTACAAGCATCGGCAGACCGCAATATTATGGGGAATGAGAAATGCGTCCCAAGTTGGGACGCATTTCTATTTTGTGTTGCATCAATGTCGGCAAAAAAACTGCGAGTTTTATCTGATAATAGAAAAGGTTTTAACAAACGCCGCTTGCTGATTGACAAAACGCACAGTAACCGCTATACTGTAAACAGGAAATCTATATATTAGTCTTTGCCTTTATACTTCACGCAAAATCGTAGCATACTATAAAGAGGAGGTGCTGGTATGGCTACTTCGTCCATCACGAAAGATTTTTATGCGAAAGACCCTGTGGCTTTTGAGCGTCTGAAGAAAGAACTTGAGAGCAAGCCTGAACGGAAGCAAGTGGTTGAATCTCCATCTCTGAAAAAGGGTAGAGAAAAATTAGCCACCTTTGTATTTCGTTAAGTGAACTGATTGAGAGAATCAATTTTGAATTTCAGTGCGACGGTGAGCATTCGCAAGGTCATGCTATAATTGCATATAGTAGGCGCAACGCCGTTTGCCCGTATCCGTCGGATGCGGTATCACAGGAGCGTACCCAGAGGGATTATATCCTTTGGGTACGCTTTTTTGTTTCCATGTGCAAAAATGCGTCCCAAGTTGGGACGCATTTCAAAAGTTAGTCTTAAAGTTCGATGCTGTCGAGCCAGTTTGGTGGGAATCCCATGCAGCACAAAATCTTATTCTTCTGGATCAGCTTTGTGCGAGTACAGAGCTTTTGGATTTCTGCGTCGATCTTGTTCGCAGTATCCTTAAATTCCTCTGGTGACAGCAAATATTTGAAGCAAACGACTGCCGCAAACAGGTCTGATTGTCCGTGCTTGTAATAACTCTTTTTCTTGCCGATTTTCAGGTCAGCATGAAGCGGCAACGCTTGGATCGCACGCGTTTTTCCTGCATTGAAATCATACAAACGCTCATTATGGGCACAGACATTTCGTACCCGTGTAAGAAAATCCAGCATACCGACAAGCTGATGCTCCGAAATGACCGGAAATTCCTTGCTCACCGCAGCTTGAACATCCTGCGTGCAAAGACTGTACATTTTCGATGTTGTCCCCAATGTTACCGCCTTGATCGTGACCCACAGAGGAACATTCCTGTGGTTTTTCCACTGATGCTCGATGTACTTTTGGTCAAACGGAGGATGTACCTTAGCTTCAAATGTCTGGATCAAACGCTTCACCGCGGCGCATCTCATGTAGGTATCGCTCGGAGAAGAACCGATAAACTTATAATTCTCAGGTGTCAAGTACGCCTTCTGATCGTCCCCGTATTTTTCAACGAACGAATGAGAGAGCAGAGATTTTATGTGCTTTTCAATGATTTGAATGGCGTTGAAGAAGATACCACGCAGAGCGTCATCAAATTCAAAAAGCGCAAAAATATCTTCGATCGTCGTTCCCGGACGATACTCACTGTTTGGCAGCTTGAACAGCGTTTTGTAGCCGGACACAAGGGCAAAATAGCTATGTTTCTTCAGCAAAGAGATGACGCGATCCTCGTCTGGAATTTCAAGCTTTTTCTCATCGCGCAGCTTTATGATCAGGTTTTCGTAAGTCTGAAACGGCTTGTCCATAGCCATGATTTGTCCCCTCTTTCTCTATAAAGAAAGGGAGACTCGGAAGAGCCTCCCTTTCAGGTCGCAGGTCCCGCAGACTTCTGCGACACAATCACTAAGAACTTTATACCACACAAGCGCTGTGCAGTCAAGAAAAACTTGACCCGTAGTGAATAAAGTTCTTGACATAGTATATGCCGTATGGCAGAAATGTTGCACATGACCGAGCAGCTAAATCGCATTCCTGCGAAGCGCACGATAGATCCATACACCGGCACCCCGGACGAAATTCGTCCGGGGTGCCTTTTTCATTTTGGCGTTAAACTATTGGTACTACGACTCAGGAGGTATCAATATGAACCACATCATTACGCCCACGGACATTGATGGCTACTGCCTTTCGCTGCGCTCCGACGAGCGCTCGGCAGGGACGGTGGCGAAATACCGCCGCGACCTTGCTGCCTTCGCAGGCTGGCTAGACGGGCGCGGCGCGACGAAAGAGAACGCGGCGCTCTGGAAAGCGCACCTGCTGGAGCGCGGCTACAAGCCGACCAGCATCAACGCGATGCTCTCCGCCATCAACGGCTTTTTCCGCTTCATGAATTGGAACATCAAGGTGAAATTCCTCAAAATCCAGCGGCACTTGTTCCGCGACCCGGCGCGGGAGCTAACCCGCGAGGAATACACCCGCCTGCTAACCACCGCACGGGAAACCGGGCAGGAGCGCCTTGCGCTCATCATGGAAACCCTCTGCGCGACAGGCATCCGAATCAGTGAACTGCGCTACATCACCGTGGAGGCGGCGAAGGCCGGGCGCGCGACGATCTCGCTGAAAGGCAAGATCCGCACGATCCTGCTGCCAACCAAGCTGTATCGCAAGCTGACCAAATACGCCAAAAAGCAAAAAATCGCTTCCGGCGCGATCTTTCGCACCAAAAGCGGAAAGCCGATCTCACGGCGGCAGGTATGGTATGAGTTAAAACGATTGTGTCAAACGGCGGGGGTGGAGCCGGGCAAGGTGTTTCCGCACAACCTGCGGCACCTGTTCGCTACAACTTTTTACAAGGCTTGCAAGGATATTGCCCGCCTGGCCGATGTTCTGGGGCATTCCAACATCGAAACCACCCGCATCTATCTTGCCGTGAGCGGCGAGGAGCAGGCAAAGCAGCTGGACAAGCTGGGATTGGTGTCGTAGGCAAAATCTGCATTTCGTGCTTTGATGCCGAAATCGCCTCGACGATAATCTACATATTTTTACCGGAATTGTACCACGCTCTACGAAAAAATGCAATACCCACCGTGCCAGTAGGCACGACTTTTAGCCCCACAAAAGTAACGAATTTTGTGGGGCTGGTTTTTTGCACCTTTGTGCAAGACTTTAATTGTTCAGAAAATGCTTTTTTTGAAAAATTTAGCCGAACGGTATGCAAGCACGCCGAAGCCGATCAACGAAATGCAGATTTTGCGAATTGCCGGATTGACCGGCGTTTTTACTTTACCGACGAAATGCAGATTCTGTTGTTTCCGTCAGCCGACGGTGAGGTCGAGACACCGATCATATTTTTTGTTTGCAATGATAGGTAGGCACATTGCCTTTCTATTCCAAAGGAGATCGACCCAATGCAACTCAACATCACAACAGACTACGCCATACGGCTGGTCTATTATCTCGCTTCGGTGGGGCGTCCCGCAGGCAGGTCAGAGATCAGCGACAGTATGTGCGTCCCGCGCAGTGCGTTCGGCCCGATCGCACAGTCCTTGAAGCGGGGCGGCATTCTGGATACCCATCGCGGCGCGTCCGGCGGCTATCTGCTGACAAAAAGGCCGGAGGACATTTCCCTCGGCGCGATCATCAATATCATGGAGGGAACGACCCGCATCAACCGCTGTCTGGAAGAAGGCAACCCCTGCAACCGGAACGGCGCGCCGAACTGTCCCGTCCACAAATTCTATTCCCATATCCAGTCCTATCTGGACGAAGTTTTTGAACGGAAAACCATCGCATCCCTGTTAAAGGATGCCTGACAATACCCCAGAGAGAAAGAGAGGTGAAGAATCATGCTCCGTGAACGCGCAAGCACACAGGCGCGGCGGCTGGCGGCCTATGCCGCCGAGGGCTGCGCCCTGCTGGAACGGCGGTTTACTACCCGCCGTATCTGCGTCTATCGCCGCATTGCGGAGGACGATCCCCCGGAGCATCCGGCAAGACCGCCCTGCACCTTGAAAAACTGGTGGAGCACCGCTCCGCCCTATACTACGCTTCCCGCCTACCGTGCGGGCGAAGCACGGGCAGGTCCCAGACCTGTCCGCCGTTTTGCTTTTCCGAGAGGGGGTGATGGATGATGAGATACGAAGCACAGGTCATTGCGGTTCTGCCGCCGATCCCGGCTGCGCCGCGTCATTTTTATGATGAGCGCGTCCCGGTGAACGGGGTACGCAGCGTGCGCTCCCTCGGTTATGAGGTGCGTGCGCCGTCGTGAACGGAGCAACCCCCATGAAATTCAAATGAGTAAAAGGAGAATTATCAAGCATGAAGAAAAGGCTCATATCATGGCTTCTGACGCTCACCATGATAATGACGATGTTCCCGGCGTCTATCATCCCGGCTTTCGCGGCGGTTACGATTCCGTCCAGTTTCGCAGGCGAATACGATGTATCCGATCTGAGCCAGGCGAAGTTTGAAAACGGCAAGACCTATCGCCTGCACGGCACCGGCACAACGCCGGTGGTCATTGCTTCCGGCATATCCGTTACAATCGTGCTGGACGGCGTGACAATCGAAAGTGCGAAATCGCCCATTCAAGTGGCGGGAGGCGCAACTTTACGTCTTGTCCCAAAAGCTGATACAACAAATACGCTGAAATGTACATCAGCTACTGCACAAGCAGTAACGAATAACAGTGCAAGCGGGTTCACTGCCGGTATCTCTGTGCCGGAGAATGCAACGCTGACGATTGACAATGATACCGCAGGAAATGGCACACTGAATATCACCGGCGGCTACGGCGGTGCAGGTATCGGTGGTAGCTATCTTTCGCAAAATACAACGCAAACTGCCTCAAAAGGCGGCGATGGTGGATACGGTACTCGTGGCAACCATTTGTCAGCGGGTGGTACTGCAGGAAACAAAGGAACCGGCGGTAACGGTGGTGCATACGGCAGTGCCGGTCAAAACGCAGGTACGATTACGATTAACGGCAGTATTATCAATATCATCGGTGGCTCCGGTGGAGCAGGTATTGGCGGTGGCAGAGGTTCTGACGGTAAGGTTGGCGTTCGCGGCGGTAACGGTACGCAAGGTGGCGTCGGTACCCGTGTTGACCAGAACGCTTTGTACCGCGTGTATGGCAATGGCAGCTCCGGAGGCGGCGGTGCCGGCGGCAACGGCGGCAACGGTGGTTCCGGTGGTTCCGGCGGTACGGTTGTGATTACAGATGGCATTATAACCGTACAGGCAGATGCGGATGCTGCTGCAATCGGCGGCGGCGCTGGCGGCACCGGTGGCAACGGCGGTGCTGGCGGTTCTGGCGGTGGTGCACTAGATGGCTATCATGCCGCGTATCATTGGAACGATCTATGGGTCACGCAAGGCGGCGGCGGTGCTGGCGGCAATGGTGCAGGCGGCTATGCCGGTCGCGGAGGTCAAGGCGGCGCAGCCGGTTCACTGAATATTAGCGGCGGTCAAATCAATGCACGCGGCTATAATGGCTTCGGAGGTGGTCATGTTGGTAAGAACGGCACCAACGGTGCAGGGTCGCGGTCTAACGGTGCATCTGGTAATTGGCCATATGCTAATTACACGGCTCACCCAGATTGGTTGAGAAGTAACACTTATGGCGATCACATAGCCTACACCACAGGAAACAACTTTGACTTTACTGTTGGCTTACCTACCACCGGTGGTAACGGCGGTTATGCAGCTGCACAGGCGGCAGCAAACGCCGATGGCGCAGCTGGTACGCTGAATATCATTGGTTCCAACAATAATGTGGATTTCAAGAATACCAGTGGTGCAACCTCCACAAACAATCGCCCTGTGGATAAAAACAGTCAGCTCCTGTATAAAGCGATTATCACGGTCAAGAATCTGGAAAATACCGAGACTTTGGCAAACGCCACCATCAGTATCCCGGTAGAAAAGGATGGTTCCACCTATTATTATGAGACCATTTCGGATTCTATGGGACAAGGCATCGTCTGGCTGCCTGCAGGCACATATGTACTGAGTGGGCAGATGGTGAATTCCCCTGCCAATGGTAGTATGACCAAAGAAGCCACGCTGATTGTTGCGGAAAACGACAATAATTCCATAACGGTCAATGTGGGTATTGACCTTGTTCTAAAAGCAGAAAACAGCCGGAAAGTCTATTCGACCGACGATACGCAAACACCGCTGAATGTGGTGGTGGATGGGTCAAAGATTGATGGCAGTATTCAGAGTGTTCGCTGGTTCCGAGAGGTAATCAAAGACAACACCCAGCAATATGGCACGGGCAGTGTTCTTTTCAAGACCTATGCCGAAGGCTATCAAAAGGCCGCTGACACGGATAAGGACGAAGTCACAGTGAATGCGGGCGATAAGACGATCAAAATCCCAGTCGGTCAGAACGGACGGTACTGGTTTGAGATCGCCGTTCAGTTGACAGATAAGAACGGTGGAAATCCGACCAGTGTGACGCTGGTTAAGCTGCTAACGGTGGATAACATCTACCGCGAGTACAGCATTCAGGTCAAATCCGTAGAACTGGATCGCAACAGCAACATCAAGGGCAACCCGGACTATGCGCCGCTCAAGACGGCGCTCGGTACTGAGTATACCGGCAGCTATGGCTTTGCATGGGATTTACACGGCTATGCTACTAAGACCCTTGTGCCGGCTCCCAGCAACGGTTTTGACACCGTGCAGATCAACGGTCTGAACTCCAAAGTCAAGTGGTACAATGCGACCTTCGGTACGCAGAACACCATCATGAACAAGAACGCCGCAATGACCGGATTTACTCCGATCACGCTGACGCTCGATCAGGACTTCCTGACCGCCAACAGGGATGCAGATAAGGGTGCAGACGGTCAGTCTGACCCGACGAAGTACACCATCACCTACACCCCCGAAGGCGTGCCCGTAGCGGAGGTCACGATCCGCGGCGTGGTGCTGGAGGACGACGGTCAGACGGTCAAGGACGAAAAGTGGAGCTACACGCAGTCCTACCCGGAGGGCGTCACCACCGCGACGGTCACCGGCAATACGCTGGAGAACTACCGCATCGAAAAGGTGCTGGTCAACGGCGTGGACCGCACGGCTGACTTGCAGAACGGCTCCATCTATCTGGAGGACCTGCAAGGCACGCAGGCGGGCAACTACAACGACGCCATCACCGAGGTTATGTTCGTCTATGTGGACAACACGGCGGAGATCACCATCAACGCCTATCTGGAGGGTACGACTACGCAGGTGGACGGTCTGAGCCAGATCACGGTCAGAGCCGAGATCGGCAAGCCCTATACCTATCCCCAGCCTGCGGTCCCCGGCTATGACAATGTTGGCGTTACCCCGGCGAACGGCACCATCGACAGCGTTGCCGAGCAGGGCAATGTCATCAACTTCTACTATCTGAAGTCTACCGGCAATGTGACCTACAACGCGGTGGACGCGGACGGCAACGCACTGCTTTCCACCAAGTCCGAAACAATTGCCAACGGCGCTGCGGTTGATAAGACCGAGGACAAGGCAAATGCGCTGTTCACCATTCCGTATTACACGCTGACCGGCGAAGGCACGGCTTCTGCCGATACCTACAACGGCAAGGACGATGTGACCGTTACCTACACCTACACCCGCAACAAGCACACGCTGACGGTTGTGAAGAAGGATGTGGACAGCGGCGCGGAAATCGGCACGCAGGAGATTCTCAATGTGCCTGCCGGTGAAAAATACACCTTCGGCGCGGCAGAGATCGACGCGGTGAACGACTACACGGCTGTTACGGCGCTGAACCCCACCAGCCACACGATGGGCGACGCGGACGAGAGCATCACCTTCTGGTATCGCAAGAACGAGGCAAACCGCTATGTCACCATCACGGTCGAGTCGGTTTGCGACGGCAAGGTGTTCCAGAGCTATCCTATCCCCGCGTTCAAGGATGTGTCGCTGACCGTTCCGGCTCCCGCATGGACGGGGTATAAGGTCAAGGACGGCACGGATACATCCAAGACGCTCACCCCCGCGGCTGATGCGACCATTCAGTTCGAGTATGTGCTGGACGCGCCGCGTACCATCACCGTCGAGCTGAACGACAACACCAACGGCGGCACGCTGACCGCTCCGGCAGGCTATCAGCCCAGCTATGTGCTGAAAAAGGGCGACAGCATCACCATTCAGGCGCCGGTCATCGACGGCTATGCGCTGGTGAGCGGCTCGTCTGTCGTGACGGTGGACTATGACACGCCGCTGACCGATGACAAGGTCGTGTTCAATTACGCTTCCGTCGCTTCGACCAACTTCGTCAAGCACACCATCAAGTTCACCAACGAGAATGAAACCATCGAGTTCTACAACTATTCCACGCTGGTGGCAAAGGGCAACGGCACGACGGCGTATGACGCGGCGACCGTGCAGAATGTCATTGCCGGTTATCAGGTGGCGGACATCCGTCTGCACACCGCTTTTGCGGCAGATGTGACGAACGCTACCTCTGTGAACGCCCCGAACAGCGAGGACGCGCTGATCGTCTACCGCTTCAGCGAGATCACGGCGCAGATCGTCATCCATCAGATGGCGGGCGGCACCGAGATCGGCACCAAGACCCTGACCGGCTATCGCGCCGGACTGAAGAATGTAGTCGTGACGGCGCCGTTCGTAGAGGGTTATGCGCTTGCCGACATCACGAAGCTGACGCAGACTATTTCTGAGCTGCGCAACGGCAACAACGAGGTTACCTTCAACTATGTTGCCGAGGGCGATGTGTCCTTCCGGCTGAAGGAGCGCAACCCCGAAACCGGCAAGGTCGAGACCATCGCCATCGTCAACGGTGCGGTGAACACGACCTATCAGCCGAGTGACCCCGGCAATGTGCTGGATCTGAGCGGCGCAGGCTATACCTTCGACCCCGCGGATAGGGATGCAACGCCTCCGTTCAACACGGCAGACGGCAAGGTCGAATTTGCGACCGCGCTGCCCAGCACCGAAACGCACTACGATGTGTTCTACACCAAGAACACCCGTGCTGTGCAGTTCGTTGCCATCGACAGCGGCAAGCTGGCGCAGGCTGATTTTGACACCGCAACGCCGGAGCAGATCACAGAGGCGACCATCGTCACCCGCGACCTGACCGAAAAGGCGCGCATCGGCGAAAGCTACAAGGCCAGCGCCCAGAGCGTGGACCGTTACGCCCTGGACGATCAGATCAGCAAGTATTATGTGGTGGATGACAGCCAAGATACGCTGAAGGTCTACTTCTGGTATCGCGCGAAGAACGCCGGAACGGTGACGGTCCACTATCACTACGGCTCTGCCGCAGACCATGACGCGGCGGCGCTACTCATGTCCTACTCTCTGGACGCTGTGGTGGGCGAAAAGGTCATCATCAACATCCCGGAGTACCTGCTGGACGGCAAGTACAAGCTGCCGGCCGGCGCTGAGCGGACGCAGACGAAGGTCGTCGGCAACGGCGACAATCAGGTGGAGATTTACTACGACGCGAACTTCGTCACGGTCAATGTGAAAACCAAGCGCAGCGACCATGCGGATGCAGCCGAGTACGAGTCCCACGAGGTCATTAAGACCGATGTCAGCGGAAATGTCACCGGCAACCTGACGCTGACCCCGCCCTACCGTGCAGGCTATACGCTTGTCGGCATCAGCGGCGTGGACGGCGGCAGCGCGACGACGCTCCCTGACAGCTATCAGGACGGCAAGCTGACGCTGACCGGTCTGACGGCTGACACCGAGATCGTCTACTACTACAACAAGACCAGCGCCACCGAGTACCAGTCCGATCTGACGATCCAGTACCGGTACAACGGCTATGCGCTGGCGGCGGACAAGACCGTCAAGGTCAACCGCGACGAGGCAAACACCATCGACATCCCCAGCTTCGAGGGCTACAAGGCTTCGACCTACACCTTCGAGGATGGGAACACCAAGCACACCACAGAGCAGATCGGCACCAGCGGTATCTCCATCACGCCGACTGCTAAGACCGGTACGCTGACCATCACCTATGTCCGCCCGGACAACACCATCGTGCTGCCCGGTAAGGACGACAAGATTCCTTCCTCGGATGACATCACGGTCAAGCCGGGCGACAAGGAGCCGGTCATTGACGGTGACGGTAAGGTCACCATCCCGGACGGCGACAGCGGCACTGTGATCCGCCCGAATCCCGACAACAAGGACGAAAAGGAAGAGATCACGGTTCCGGGCGGTACGACCATCGACAAGGAGGGCAACATCACGCTGCCCGAGCCGCAGCCGAATGGCACGGTCATCACCCCGGACACCAAGCTCCCGGACGGTCTGCCCGAAAACTCCGACTATGTGGTCATTACCTACAATGCCAACAACAGCACCGGTGAGATCAAGAAGGAGTTGGGCAAGAAGAACGAACTGACGGTCAAGGACAACCCGTTCACCGGCGTCAGCGGCGCGACATTCGTAGAATGGAACGACAACGGCAACGGAAACGGCAAGACCTACACCGCAGGCGACAAGGTTGGCGCCTGCGTAGTCCTCTACGCGCAGTGGAAGTCCAACTACAAGTATTCCGCGACCATCACCTACAAGCCCAACGGCGGTACGCCGAACGCGGATTCCGTGCAGATCGTCGGCAGCAATGCGGACAGCAATCTCATTGCGACGATCGCGAAGAACTCGTTCAGTGTTTCCGGCTGGGATTTCGGCGGCTGGAATGAGACGGCGAACGGCTCCGGCAAACTCTATCAGCCGGACGCTAAGCTGACTATGCAGAACGGCGCGACGCAGGATCTGTATGCGCAGTGGTACAAGCAGACCGGCTCGTCCATCACCGTACCCGGCAAGGACGGCAATCCGAACAACGAGCAGACCAATGTGACCGGCAAGGGCAACGGCATTTCCCGCGACCCCGACACCGGCGTCATCACCATCCCGAACGGCGGCACCATTACGGTCACTAAGCCGAACGGCGACAAGGAGACGATCCTCCTGCCCAATGGCGGCACGCTGAACCCGGACGGCTCCTATTCGATCAATCAGCCTGACGGCGGCAAGATCGATGTAGACCCGGACGGCACCGAAAAGCCGAAGGACGACAAGGGGGATGAAAAACCCAATGTCGAGATCGTCACCATGACCTACCACAGCAACAACGGCGAGGACGGCGTGGTGAATGTCAAGGCAATCAAGGGCGAGGATACCGCGCTCATTGCCAACCCGTTCAAGTGGAGCGGCTATAAGTTCCTCAACTGGATGGGTACGGACAAGAAGGAGTACAACCCCGGCGATACGGTCAAGGCCGCAGAGGGCGAGTTCTTTGCCCAGTGGTACAAGCAGACGGACGGCGGTTCCGGCTCCGGCAGCGGCTCCATCGAACTGCCCGGTAAGGACGGCGCAATCGAAGCACCGAACGACAAGGACAATGTCATCGTCACTCCGGGCGAAAACGGCACGCTGGACGGCCCCAAGAAGCCGGACGGCAGCGTTGAAGTCAAGGACGACGAGGCGACTGTCACCCGTCCCGACCCCAATGACCCCAATTACCCCAATGGCAGCAAGGAGGACATCAAGGTTCCTGCTGGCTCTGTCATCTCCCCGGACGGCACCATCACTCTTCCGGACGGCACGGTCATCGGCCCCGAGGATAAGTACCCCGACGAGGTCATTCCGAAGGACTATGTGATCGTGACCTACGAACCCAACGGCGGCACCGGCAATGTGCTGCGCCAGATGGTCAAGGCCAATGAAGCGACCATCATTCTGGATGGTTCTCTGTTCACCGCTCCTCGCGGAAAGACCTTCGACAAGTGGCTGGACGAGGACAACAACAAGTCCTACGCTGCGGGAGACGAGCTGACCACAGGTAAGGATGTCACGCTCAAGGCGCAGTGGAAAAACAGTGACCCGACCCCGACGACCTACTCGGCGCAGATCAACCTCAACCCCAACACCGACGAGGCGGCGGCAACGCAGACGCTGGCCGGCACCACCGGCGAGATACTCTCCGGCAAGCTGGACGCTTATGCGGATCATTTCACCGCTCCGGCTGACTGGATGTTCATGGGCTGGAGCACTGCGCAGGCGGCATCCCAGAACGCGACCTTCTATGAGGACGAGGCAGCGATCACGCTCCGCGACAAGGATACGTTGAACCTGTACGCGATCGTCTACAAAGTCGATGCGGATACCAAGGTCGTTACGCTTCCGGGCGCAGACGGCAAGGCAAATTCCAACGACGATGTGACGGTCACTCCGGCCGATGGCTCTGCTATCACGCCGGGCAAGGGCTATGTAGAAGCGCCGGCAGGCAGCACCATTACGCTGCCTGACAGCAAGACGATTACGATCATTGCCGGTACGGTCAGGGTCTACCCGGACGGCAGCGTCTATGTTCCCGAAGGCAGCAAGGTCAAATTGCCGGACGACAAGGAAGTCGATGGCGGCAACGGTGGAACCACCGTCAAGCCGGACGGCACCGAGGATACGGATAAGACCCAGCCCATCCAGAAGCCGGACGGCACGATCATCCTCCCCGGCAAGGACAACAAGACCGGCACAGACGACGACATCATTGTGAAACCCAACGGCGATAAGCCCGCTGGCCGCATCGATGCAGACGGCAATGTGACGATCACCGACCCGGATGGCGCGGATGTGACCATCCCCGGCAACGACCCGGCAGATGTCAAGGTGCCGAACGGCACGGTCATCACCCCGAGCGGCGACATCACGCTGGTGTACACCATCAAGTATGTGGATAAGGATGGCAAGGAACTCAAGACTGCGGCGACCAAGCGCCTGAAAGCGGGCGAGATCGAAACCGTAAAGGCTGTCACCATCGACGGCTATAAGGTGAGCGGCGATGAAACACACACCATCAACGCAGCGGTCAGCGCCGATCTGAAGGACTATGTCATCACATTCACCTATGAGAAGAAGTCCACCGGCGGCAACACCGGCGGCGGCTCCTCCTCTGGCGGCGGCAGCAGCTCCGGCGGCGGCTCCTCCAGCGGTGGCGGTAGCAGCTCTGGCGGCGGTTCCTCCTCTGGCGGCAACACCAGCGGCGGCAACAACGGCAACAATGGCGGCAACACCACGAAGCCGAACGACCCGACGCAGACCGGCATTGCCAACTGGCTGCGCACCGACGAGCACACTACCAGCATGGCCGGCTACGGCAACGGTAAGTTCGGCCCTGAGGACAGCGTGACCCGTGCGCAGGTCGCTCAGATCTTCTATCGACTCCTGAAGGAGCAGAATGTGGAGATCACCGTCAGCTTCTCGGATGTTGCGGACGATGCGTGGTACGCAAAGGCGGTCAATACGCTTGCCTCTCTCGGTATCATCAAGGGCACCAGCGCGGGCAAGTTCGACCCGAACCGTGCGATCACCCGTGCGGAGTTCTGCGCGATTGCGACCCGCTTCGCCAAAGTGACGAGTACGGTCAAGAACCCGTTTGCAGACATCAATGAACAGGATTGGTACTACACGGCAGTAACGACTGCGGCCAGCTACGACTGGGTCAACGGCATGAGCGATGGCAATTTCCATCCTTATGATGTGATCAGCCGCGCGCAGGCGGCGACCATCATCAACCGGATGCTGGGCGCTGCTGCGGATCGCAGCTATGTGGACAGCCATGTGACGAATCCCTACACGGATGTCAGCACGACCCACTGGGCCTACTATCAGATCATCGAGGCATCCATTGCCCACGACCACGACTACGATAAGGAAGGCGTGGAGATCTGGACCGGCCTGAAATAAGGCAAAACCCCAAATCAAGATGGAGGGGAGCCGCAAGGCTCCCCTTCTTCTCTAAGGATCTATCCGCAGGGATAGGCCTTTAGAGAAGAAGATCATTTTCTTTCGCCGGACAAGTACGGCGTATAAACGATACTATCAACCACAAGGAGAGAACGCTATGGATACAACAGGCATCAAAAAGATTTTGGATCAGCTTGACGAGGTGGTCTATATCAGCGATATGCAGAGTTATGAGATGCTGTATCTGAACCGCTACGGCGTGAGCAAATTCGGCGGCTTCAAACCGGGGGCCAAGTGCTATGAGCACTTGCAGGGAGCATCTGCGCCCTGTGCGTTCTGCACGAACGGCATCCTGCCGCACTCTCAGGGGCAGCGGCATACATGGGTGCGCCAGCATCCGTCCGTTGGCGATGTTCTGCTCCACGACTCCATCATCGACTACGGCGGCAGACCGTGCCGCATGGAGCTTGCCGTCAGTGTAGAACGCTATGTTGCCGAAGTTGCCGCGGCAAAGCAGGACTTAGCCGCAGAGCGCAAGCTGGTGGCGTGCATCGAGGGACTGGTGCTGTCCACTGACTTTACCGCCGCTGTCAATTCCATGTTGCAGACCATTATCGAGCATTACGACGCCGACCGTGCGTATATTTTTGAGTTTGATTGGGAACGGAACATTACCAACAACACCTACGAAATTTGCAAACCCGGCGTGACGCCGGAAAAAGACAACCTGCAAAATGTTCCCATTGAGGTGGTCGGCGTTTGGGTCGATATTTTCAAGAACCAAAACAAAAAGGTCAACATCATCGAGGATGTGGATGCACTGAAAGACGATCCGGCGCGCCGCATCGAGTATGACTGCCTGCACCCGCAGGGCATCAAGAGCCTGATTACAGTGCCGGTGTTCGTAAACGGGCAGTTGCACGGCTTTCTCGGTGTCGATAACCCGCAAGCGCACGTGGACGAGCCGGAAATGCTGGTGCAGGTCACTTACATTGCCGCAAACGAATTGCAAAAGAGGACACTGACCGACGAACTGACGATAAAAAGCTACCTCGACCCGCTGACCGGTCTGCGGAATCGACTTGCCTACGACGAGGAACTGGACAGCCTGCTGGGAAAAGAAGTTCCATGCGGTGTGGGCTTTCTCGACCTGAACGGCTTGAAGTGGATCAACGACAACCTCGGACACGACATGGGCAATAAGGCATTGCGCCGCGTCTGTGAAATCGTTCTGCGGCACATTCCCAAAGAGTATGTCTATCGCATCAGCGGGGATGAATTTGTAATCATTTGGCCGGAGGTCGATTATCCGGCATTCACCGATGTAGCTGCACAACTGGAAGAAGCATTGACAGAGGAAAAGGACATTGCATCTTTTGGATATATTTGGGGTACGGAGGAGGATGTGGGTATTGCTGTGCGCAAAGCAGAACAGGCAATGCAGGCAGCGAAAAACAAGTTTTATGCAAGCAACACCGACCTGAAAGGACAGCGCCCCGGCTATCTTGACCGGCTCCTACAGGAGTTCCGGGACAGCACCTTCATCTCCTACTTGCAGCCTCTTTACAGCATTAAGCACGATAAGGTCTATGGTGCGGAGGTGCTTGTACGCAAGGTTGACCCACACGGAAAAATCCACGCACCGGTTGAATTTATCGGAATAATGGAAAAAGAACACATGATCTCGATGGTGGATTTGGAAATGCTGCGGCAGTCCTGCGAACTGATTCGGCAATGGAAACCTGTGTGGCCTGACATTGTATTGAATGTCAACTTTTCGCGCAATACATTGACTGAGCCGGACTATCTGGCGCGGGTGGATAAAATCCTCACCGAAACCGGCGTGGACCCCAAACAGTTGATCTTTGAAGTCACGGAATCGTCCCAAGGCATCCAGCTCGAATCGTTATCGTCCCTGTTCGATGAATTGAAAAGACGCGGAATTGCCATCGCAATCGACGATTTGGGTACGGAGGCGGCGTGCCTGGAGATGCTTTACTTGCCCCAGTTGAGTATCGCTAAGATCGACAAAAGCCTGATCGATAAGGCGGAACACAGCGACAGAGAGCAGCTTGTCATTCGTCATCTTGTTGATTTGTGCCATGACCTCGGTATGACCTGCGTGGCCGAGGGCATCGAAACCGACAGCCAGATCGAACTTTTGAAGCAGCTCGGCTGTGACCGGCTGCAAGGGTTTAAGATCGGTAAGCCGATGCCGGCAGACGAGTTCTTTGAGAAATTCCGACCTGAAGCAATTTGAACGACAGAACAATACATTGTACTTAGCATATCGACTTCGATACATCAGATAATTTCCTACATTGCGATACCCTTGTAACAGAACATTTTGTATGCGTATGACATTCCAACACCTGCAAGGGACGGTTTCGATGGGAACCGTCCCTTTTCTATACCCAAGACCAGTTTTCCCAATCGCCGCTTCCGACCTGAAATCGACACAAATAGCCGGAAATGCAACGATTGGAGCCGACCATTGCCGATGGAACACCCAACAAAAAGTGCCACAGATGCGGTATGATAAAGACACGGAAAGGGAGAAAAAACACCTAAGAAAATATTCCGTCTGCGGTCTATTCAAAATGCTTCGGCGGGAGCGTGGTCCTCCGAATGGCGTACCGGTATTCCCGAATGATGGTATCCTCGCCAATCAACGCCCCTTAGTCTGCCAACTCTTCTTTTCTGTAAGCAGGGCAAGCACAGCAGCCCTGCTGCACTGATCAGGAGTGAACAGCTGAGGGTGTCCAACGCTGTCGATCTCCACCCAAATACCAGACCTGGAACGATTCAAAATGTGAAAGGACTGGTATGATGATAAGTTATTGGTTTATATCGGAATGGGAGAAGAATATGGCAGAGAAACCGCTGGATGCAGAGCGCCTGCTGCGCGCACTGAGCGTGACCGGAAAGCTGGTAGGCTTCCAGTATGCGATTTACATGATCGAGCAGATCACCGACGACCCCGCAAGAGTCAGGCTTATCACGAAACGGCTCTACCCGGAGACCGCAGAGCAGTTCGGCACCACTGGCTCCGCTGTGGAGCGGGCGATCCGTAATCTGATCTACGCGGTATGGGATCGCACCGACCATACGCTTTTGGAACATATCGCCGGAACGCCGCTCAAGCGTCCACCGTCCAATAGTGAATTTCTGGATATGCTGGCTGGATACCTGAGAAACCATCGTTAAAACGAAACGATGACGAGGGGCAGGTTCCGACCTGTCCCTCGTTTTCATAGGGACTGTCCTTCTGCGAAAACGCATCGTATGTTGGGTGCGTTTTCGCAGGCGTGCAACCTGTTTTGAAAACTGAATAGGGTGATTCAGATACATTTCTATATAGCGGAGCCGGACGGCGGGTACGCGAGGATGTTTTGGCATGGTGAGAGCGTGGCAAAGCGGAGCGAGTTCTACTGCGCCGGACAGCAGTTTAGGCACATCTGCGGGCGACGAGGCTATGTAGTGGATCATGATACTTGCGTCGGCTATGCGTCACTGCGTAGGACGCCCCGCCATCAGAATGGAGGGAGGTTTGACCTATGGAATGGTTGCCAGCCATCGTCTGAAATTTCCTGTGACAAACCGTTCAAGCCATATCTGCATCTGCATCGGTGCAGGTTTTTTATACGCAAAATGCGTCCCAAGTTGGGACGCATTTCGTTTTCTCAAGGAGGTGCTTTCATGCCGAAAGATCGGCAAAAATCGCAAAAAACTGTATCCACAAAAGAATATAAGATCGGTGGAACACGCTATGTTGTAACCGCTCATTTCAAATCACAGGGCAGCACCGCAATCGACCACATCAAGCGCATGATAGATAATGCAACGCAAAACAATATTTGCCGAAAATATTGACGAAATTTGCAATTTTCACGGATTTTTGGTATAATAATAGTGTCATAAGATACTATTATTTGCGGTGACTGTCGGAAAGGAAGGCTTAATATGTACAGACAGTCCGTTGCATTATTGGAAAAATGGGTGGCGCTTTATGTCCGCCTTTCCCGCGATGACGACAATGAGGGTGACAGCAATAGTATTGCACATCAAATCGCGATCCTGACCAAGTACATCAAGGACAACAATATCACCAACTATAAGGTCTACAAAGATGACGGCTATTCCGGCACCAATTTCAACCGTCCCGGCTTTCAGGAAATGCTGCGAGATATTGAAAATGGGCTTGTCAGTATGGTCGTGGTCAAAGATATGTCCCGTTTGGGGCGAAACTATCTGGAAGTCGGAATGTATACTGAAATTCGCTTCCCGGAATTTGATGTTCGCTTTGTCGCGGTAAATGATGGTGTTGACAGTGAGCGTGAAGATAATGATTTCACGCCTTTCCGCAATATTATCAACGAATGGTATGCGAAAGACACAAGCAAGAAAATTAGGGCGGTCTTTCGCGCAAAGGGTATGAGTGGGAAGCGACTTTCGACCAGTGCGCCCTATGGCTATATCCGGGATAGCGAAGGCAACTTGCGGGTGGACGATGAAACTGCGCCTGTGATACGCTTGATTTTTCAACTGGCGATGGAAGGCAATGGCCCCGGAAAAATCGCCCGTACTTTAAGAGAGATGCAAATCATCACGCCATCTACCCTGCAATATGAACGTACCGGCAAAAGTCATTGCTATGACCCGGATCACCCATGCTTCTGGTCCTCGAAAACCATTGTTTCTATTTTGGAACAACCAGAATATTTGGGGAATACCGTAAACTTCAGAACGACCGTGAAGTCCTACAAAAACAAAAAGAAAATCCAAAATCCAGAGGATAAGTGGGTAGTCTTTGAAAACACACACGAAGCATTAGTCACGCAGGAACAATGGGACATCGTGCAAAAGAATCGCCAGCAGCGTCGCAGACCTACTCGCATGGGCGATATGGGGATGTTCTCCGGCTTGCTATTCTGTGCGGATTGCGGTCATGTGCTTAATCTGAATCGGACCACCTCATGGAAACCGGAAAGCGACAATTATACTTGTGGTGCGTATAAAAATCATAAACATACCTGTACCGCACATTACATTCGTGTATGTGTTTTGGAACAAATTGTTCTTGCTAATCTGCGGGAAGTCATTGGCTTTGCCAGAGAGCATGAAGCCGAATTTGTGCAGCAGGCAATGGACAACAGAATGGCGGCTCGGATGAAAGAACTTACACAGTCCAAACGGATTTTGGAGCAGAATAATCGCCGAATCTCTGAGATCGATGCGATTATTAAACGGCTCTATGAAGATAACATTTCCGGCAAGCTGATGGATGAGCGATTTGCTAAGATGACCGCAGATTACGAACGGGAGCAAGCTGCACTGGTACAAAATACGCAGGAAATGCAACGCGTCGTTGATAACTGCGAACAGCAGAGAGTAAATATGGACAGCTTCTTGAAGCTGGTCCATAAATACACGATACCGGACAAGCTGTTCCCCGAACTGCTCAATGCGTTTGTAGAGAAAATCGTGGTCCACGAAGCGGATAAATCCAGTGGGCATCGCGTCCAACAGATTGATATTCACTACAATTTTATCGGTGAAATCGCAATGTCCCACATGACAAACCAAAAAGGAACGGTGTAACACACCGTAGTGCATTACACCGTTCCTCTTGACAAAAAACATCCTTATGACTGGCTCTCTGAAAGGAGCAGGACTTTTTTGAAAATATAATTTTTTATAGGTCACCTGGTTAGTTAAAAGAACATGAAGGTTTATATGTGAATTTTTAACAAAAAACAATCTGGAAATTTATCGCATTATATCATTTACAAATTAAAAAAAGAAAGTATAATAGCAAGTAAAGAGAGAAGTCCACAGAATACCGTAAGAGAAAAATGAAGTTCATTCCGGTTTTGCTGGAAGGAGGGAACTCTCAATGAAAAAGAAGAGTCTTTTGATCCTGGCCGCATTGGTGTTGGTGGTGGCCGCCGGCGTGGGCTTTTATTTTCTTCGCCCCGGAGGGGGGAATGGGGTGAGCACCGGCCCAAAAAAGGTGATCGAGGCCATGATGACCTGCCCCAATGACGACCTGTTCACAGAGGATATGATGTCGGTGATCGGCGAGGGCGTGACCCCCGACCCGGAAAAGCTCCAGGAAGCCATGGAGGACTGGGAGGACGCCAGAGAAGAGTGGAACGAGGAAGTGGGGAAGTATTTCGCCCAGGGCTGCTTGGATGCCTTCCTCAATGATTCGGTGGCTTACTCCTATCTGGTGAAGGGCGTGCCGGTCAAAGTGGAAAAGATGGAACTGCTGGAACGGCAGGAGCTGGAGTCCTCCGGCAGTGAAAAGGTGAAGGTCACCGTGAATGTGGACGGTGCCCAGGAAACCGTCACCCTGGATTTCTCCCTGGATGGCGACGGCAAGATCACCTTTGTAAAACTGGCAGCGTAGGTCCCGTGTCGGGACAGCCATTCCTGCGCTGCCGCGCTGGGCAGCAGAACCAGGCTGGTTGGGTTGAACATGGCAAAGAGAGGAACGGCAGCGGGGACACCCCGCCGCTGCCGCGCTGAGTGATCCAACGAAGATTGGGTTCTGTGATCGGGTGCGGCAGCACCGACTTGGCCGTCCGGACACCGGACAAAAGCCTCCCGGCAGGGAGGCTTTTTCTTGTTTTAAGACCATCAATCGGCTTTCGTTATGTTGTTTGGTCTGCCAGCAGAGGTGCTCTGCTTCTGGGCGGTTTCCTCGATTCGGGCCACCAGCTCACTGGGGCGCATCTCCAGCGCCAGGGCAATACGCCAGATGGTTTGAAAGTTGGCCTGTTTTGTGCCGGTTTCGATCATGGAAAGGTGGCTGCGGGCGATGCCAGCCAAGCCGCTGAGCACATCCTGGGATAGATTTTTGCTTTCCCGCAAATTGCGGATGGTCTGGCCCACAGCCTTGTTGTCAAATTCCATAGCAGTACCTTTTTTCATGGGGAGTAGGGCTTTCGGCAGGAGGTAGTGCCCAAAAGATAATCCACACTGGTGCCATAGAAAGCGGCCAGAGCAATGAGTACCCGGGTAGGGATATCATTTTCCCCGGTTTCATATTTGGAATAGCCTGTCTGGGACATATTCAGATATTGCGCCACCTGATTCTGGGTCAGGTCGGCATCTTCCCGCAGATCACGCAGCCGGTTTGCCATAGACTTCACCTCAAGGGAAGTATGTCATAACCTGTTTTAGATTATTGATTTATAACCTGAAACAGGTTATAATAAAAGAAAAACGAGGTGACATGGCATGCCGGATTATCAGAAGATGTATCACACCATGGTGTGGGCTGCGGAACAATGCATTCAGCTGCTGGCCGATGCAGAGCGGGCCTGTGAAGAATTGTATCTGAACGAGGAAGAGTCGGGGAGGGAAGAAGAGAAAGAGGGGCCAGCGTAAGTCCCGTGTCGGGACAGCCATTCCTGCGCTGCCGCGCTGGGCAGCAGAGCGAAGGCTGGTTGGGTTGAACATGGCAAAGAGAGGAACGGCAGCGGGGACACCCCGCCGCTGCCGCGCTGGGCAGCAGAGCGAAAGTTAGGTTCTATGATTGGGCGCGGGAGCGCAGTATGACAGCCCAGGCACTGGGCTTGCAATTTTGAGGGGAATGGGGTATACTATTCCCATATAGGCCATGAAGAAAGAAGCGGCGGCAGCGCCTTCCGAGAGAGCCGGCGGCTGGTGGAAGCCGGCAGGGCAAAACCGCTTTTCCACTTTCGGAGCCTGCGGCGAAGAGCCGAGGGGCGCGCCCCGTACAGCGCACAAGAGCGGCCGGTTCACGCCGGCAACATGGGTGGCACCGCGGAAGTCTTCCGTCCCATAGGAAATGGGATCGGGGGCTTTTTCTTTTTTTTCTGGGAAAAAGCACTCCGGCCCGGCAGAACATTGTAACAGGAGGAAACCAAAATGCTGGACATGAAATTCCTGCGGATGAACCCGGAAGCGGTGAAAGAGAACATCCGCAAAAAGTTCCAGGAGGAAAAGCTGGAGCTGGTGGATCAGGTGATCGAATTGGACGAGGAGTGCCGGGCGGCCAAAACCCGGTGCGACTATCTCCGCTCCCAGCGGAACACCATCAGCAAGCAGATCGGCAAGCTGATGGCCCAGGGCAAGCGCGAAGAGGCCGAGGAGACCAAGAGCCAGGTCACCGCCATGGCCCGGGAGCTGCAGGAGCTGGAAGAAAAGACCACCCGCCTCAATGAAGAGATCCGCAAGCGGATGCTGGTCATTCCCAATATCATTGACCCCTCGGTGCCCATCGGCCGTGACGACAGCGAAAATGTGGAGCTGGAGAAATTCGGCGAGCCCAAGGTGCCCGATTACCCCGTGCCCTATCATGTGGACATCATGGAGAGCCTTTTGGGCATCGATCTGGACAGCGCACGGAAAACCAGCGGCAACGGCTTTTATTACCTCAAGGGTGATGTGGCCCGGCTCCATTCCGCCATTTTGTCCTATGCCCGGGATTTCATGATCGACAAGGGCTTTGAATATTATGTGCCCCCCTTCATGATCCGCAGCGGCGTGGTGGATGGCGTGATGAGCTTCGCCGAGATGGAGAACATGATGTACAAGATCGAAGGGGAGGACCTGTATCTCATCGGCACCAGCGAGCACGCCATGATCGGCAAATTCATCGACACCATCCTGGACGAGAGCGAATTGCCCCAGGCCCTCACCAGTTATTCCCCCTGCTTCCGCAAGGAAGTGGGCGCCCACGGCATCGAGGAGCGGGGCGTCTACCGTATCCACCAGTTCGAAAAGCAGGAAATGGTAGTGGTCTGCAAGCCGGAAGAGAGCATGGAGTGGTTTGACAAACTGTGGCATCATTCGGTGGAGTTTTTCCGCACTCTGGATATTCCTGTGCGCACCATTGAGTGCTGCTCCGGCGACCTGGCCGACCTGAAGGTGAAGAGCGTGGATGTGGAGGCTTGGTCTCCCCGTCAGCAGAAGTACTTCGAGGTGGGCAGCTGCACCAACATGGGCGATGCCCAGGCCCGCCGTCTGGGCCTGCGGGTGCGGCGGAAGGAGGGGGCCAATTACATCCCCCATACCCTGAACAACACCGTGGTGGCTCCGCCCCGGATGCTCATCGCCTTCCTGGAAAACAATTTGCAGGAAGATGGCTCGGTGCGTGTGCCTGAGGCTCTGCGCCCCTATATGGGCGGCAAGGAAGTGCTTTGCCCCAAAACCGGGAAATAAACAAGAAAAAAACCGCCCTTCGGGGCGGCTTTTTTTATGCCTTGCTATCCTTTCAGAAACGGCAGATTGTCCTCCTTGAATTTGAAAGATGTTTGCCACAACATTCGTTTCCATGTGCACCTGAAAACGAGAAGTGGACAGGAAAATAGCCAGATAGCTGCAAAACAACCACCTGGCTATGTAATGGCAGAGGGAGTGCGAACCCCTCCTTTGTTTACAACCACCGCTTTTTGAGAATTCAAAACGGAAAATGGGTACAAAAAAGCAGCAAATCTTTTTCAAGACTTACTGCTCATTGTGCTGGCAAAAACGGCTGGTATTTTAGGACTTGCCGTTGACTGGCTCGGCTGGCTTTGCTATGCGTTAAAATCTATGAAGATAAAGCTATTTCCAATGCTTTAACTGCGAAAGATACAAATCAAACTGATTGCGTCTGGTTTCTTCATCTGCATTGTCCAGGTTTGGCATATTCGCAACCAGATAATCCAATAAAGATTCCTTAGACTGATAAGCAAATTTCCCATCAGTATAGCACCATTTACAATAGTCCTCATTATAGCTTCCATCTGGTTCTCTACTAATCAGATCATCCTCATTCAATGGCATTCCGCAGCACTGACAAATAAGTTGCCGTGGAGAACCTAACAGCGTATTGATTGATACATCAAAAACCTGCGACAGCAATTTTAATGTATTTGTATTTGGCTGTGTTTCTCCTGTTTCCCAGCGGCTAACCGCCTGTCTGGTAACTTGTATCTGCTCTGCCAATTCTTCCTGTGTAAGATTATTTTTTTCACGCAGATTCTTGAGAATATCTCGTGTTTCCATGCCTGTCCCTCCTAAGGAATATGTTATTATCCATTATAAGTTGAAAACCTTATTTTAACAAGCAACTCGCTGTTGCTATGGAATAGTGGATGATGTCAATCGCTGCCCCTCGGCTGATTAGCCGAACAAACCGGAGAGCAGGGGTACGAGGGTAGTGCCGATCAGAGCCACACCACCGCCAGCCATCAGTTGCTCTGTGGCTGGCGGCGGCCATGGTGGGTTTCAGCTTTCTGTTCCTGATCGCCGGGGTGGCGCTGGATCTGCTTCGGGGGCGGCTGTTCCGGGCCGTGGGGCTGGAGCGGGCCATCCTGGCCATCGACGGGTTTTCCCTCCGGCGAAGGACAAAAGAACAATAAAAAAAGAAGCGGCTGAGCCACTTCTTTTTTTATACTGCTTTTAAATGCTTCAGGCAGATTTGGGAGACGGCGGCGTTTAAGCAGCCGGTGAACAGGCCCAGGATCAAAAGCAGAGGCAGATAAGAAATGACCCCCAGGCTTTTCATCAGGATACAGGCCCCCAGGATCTGGCCCACATTGTGGCAGGCGGCGCCGATGACGCTGACGCCATAGAGGGAAAACACTTTGCCCAGGCCTTTTTTGGCCAGGGCCATGGCAAGCAGGGAGAAAAGAGCACCCAGCAAAGAGAGAAACAGGCTGGTGAAGTTCCCCGAGGCCAGATATAAAACGCCCACCCGGCAGAGGGACACCCCCAGGGTGAAGGAGGGGCCCAGGGTGACGAGGGCCACCAGGGTGACGATATTGGAAAGGCCCAGGCGGAAGCCGGGGAGGGGGAGAAACAGACTGAGGGGCAGCATCCCCTCCAAAAGGGAGAGGCACAGGGCCAGGGCGGCCAGGATGCCGCTGAGGGCGATTTTCCGGGAGAGGGTCATGGGCAAGGCTCCTTTGGCGGGGAATTTCATCGGACGATGGCATCGGGGGCGTCGGATTTTCCCTGGGAGACCACCGTGACGCTCACCCGGTTTTCCAGGCAGACGGCGCTCTGGCCCGCTCGGGTGAGCCAGCCGGTGTGGACGCAGTCCTGGTGAGGGCAGGTGGCGGACTTTATGCACACCCGGCCATTTTCTGCCAGGATGGTGTTTTCGTATTCCCCGGTGAGGGTGAAGGTGACCGGCTCATTTAAACCGGTGAGAGCGATGCGCCGCACCAGGACTCCGTTTTGCCGCACTTCGGCGGTGAGATCGCCGGTGCCGCGGCTCAGACCCAGGCCCCAGATGCCCCCGGCCAGCAGCAAAATCAGGGCAAAGGCGACAAAGTCGCCTTTTTTCAGCTGTTTGATCGCCTTCATCGCCTTCGCCTCCTTTTTCTTCAGATAAAAGACAGTATACCAAAAGAACACCCCCCGCACAACCCCAGGCGGGGTGTCCCGCGGAGTGCCAGCGTGACGCTGGACCCACACTGCGCTGCCGCGCTGGGCAGTCATTCCTTTCTTTGCCTTTCTGCATACAACTAGCCAAATGTATAACAAAAAGTTCCCTTGATGGGGAGCTTTTTCTGCACTTGGCCAGGATCGTACTTTGGCTCCTTCCGGGTGATGGTTTATCACACCCGGAGCACTCAGGCCGGCACCGCACTCAGCCTGGGAGAGTATGCAAGCGGGGACACCCCGCTTGCAATTTGGAGAAGAAGGTGGTATACTGTTTGCTGCGAAAAGAGAATAGGGAACAGATGTCTTCAGGGCAGGGTGAAATTCCCGATCGGCGGTAAAGTCCGCGAGCGCCTCTGGCGCAGGAACCGGTGCAACTCCGGTACCGACAGTACAGTCTGGATGGAAGAAGATGTGCGAGAATTTTTTGGCGGCGAAGGGGCCTTGAAGGCCTCTTTGCGTCCGCCTTTCACAGCACCCGGAGACAATGCCGTTTCCGGGTGCTTTTTTCGTCCAAAAAATCTGTTCCGGAGGGAATCAACAATGGAAAAACGCAAGCTCGACACCAAAAAACTCACCGTACTGGCCATGCTGGCCGCCCTGTCGTTCATCGTCATGGTGGTGGGACGCATCCCTGTGGTGCTCTTCCTCAAGTATGACCCCAAAGATGTGGTCATCACCATCGCAGGCTTTATCTATGGGCCTATGAGCTCCTTCCTCATCTCTGCTGTGGTCTCGGTGGTGGAGATGTTCACCGTCAGCGATACCGGTCCCTGGGGTCTGCTGATGAATGTGCTTGCCACCTGCGCTTTCGCTTGCCCGGCCGCATACCTCTATAAGAAACGCCACGACCAGAAGGGCGCTATGCTGGGTCTGGGCATCGGCGTCGTCCTTATGGTGGCCGTGATGCTGCTGTGGAACTACCTGATCACTCCTTATTATATGGGCTATCCCCGGGCTGCTGTGGCCGAGCTGCTCATCCCGGCCTTCCTGCCCTTTAACCTGCTGAAAGGCGGAATCAATGCCGCCGTCACCATGCTGCTGTATAAGCCGGTGGTCACCGCGCTGCGCCGGGCCGGGCTGGTACCCAAGTCCCAGAGCCAGAAGGCCCCGGGCAAAAATTGGGGCGCTTTGCTGGTGTCCCTGGTGGTGCTCATCACCTGCGTCCTCTTTGTGCTGGTGATGAAAGGCATCATCTAGGCGGAGTGGCGGAGTGCCTCCGCTCCCATACTGCGCTCCCGCGCTAGGCAAGCCCAGTGCCTGGGCTGTCATACTCTCTTTGCCCAGGCAAGCACAACGAGCCAAGGCAAAGACAGTATGGCCGTCCGGCCACCGGACCTCCCTTGTGCAAAGGGAGCTGTCGGCGAACGCCGACTGAGGGATTGACGGCGAGCCACCGCACCCGACAATAGAAAACCAGCTGAATCATTCCCCCGGCTTCGCAATCCCCCCTGCATGGCGTTGCCATGCTGTCCCCCCTTTGCACAAGGGGGGCTGCGGCGAGCCGCCGCACCCAAGCGGTGCTCCCGGTCCCGTGTCGGGACGGCCAAGCGGTGCTCCCGCACCCGATCACAGCACCCAGCTGAATCATTTGCCTGGCTTTGCGATCCCCCCTGATATGGCAGCGGCGCCACGCCGCCACAAGGGGGGCTTTTTTTTGCCCTGCGGCACTGGGCCAGGACTTCACCCAGGCCCCTTCCGGCGGAGCCGGAACACCTGGGCCCGCAGCCCATACAGCCGGGGAGAGTTTGCCAGCGGCGGCTCGCCGCCGGGGAGAGTATGGGTGCAGCGTCACGCTGCCCGCAGAATGTTTCGAGATTATAAACTCATGATTGAAAATCGTAACAAAGTTCAGTATAATTGAAATAATATCTCACAGGAGAGGGGAGAGCGGCTTGAAGAAACGGACACGGCTGGGGGCGTTTTTCTGTGCCCTGAGCCTGAGTCTTGCCATGCTGGCGGGGTGCGGAAACCAGACGGAGCCGTCGCTGCCGGCCCGGGCCGGCGAGCCGGAGGAGCCTGCATCCCCGGAGGACAGCATCGTCATCGCCGCCATGAGCGAGCCGCCTTCTCTGTCGCCCACCGGCCACAGCTCGGTGGCGGGGGATTACATGAACCTGCTCACTTACAGCACCCTTTTCCGCCTGGATATGGAGATGAACCCCCAGCTCCATCTGGTGGAGGAATATGAGGCGGTGAACGACACCCTGTGGCGGTTCAAACTGCGGGAAGGGGTGCAGTTCCACGACGGCACCACCCTGACGGCCCGGGATGTGAAGGCCTCTTTGGATTGGGCCAAGTCCTTTCCCCAGGTGAAGCGGTACACCGACAATGTTCAGGAAGTGCAGGTGGTGGACGAATACACCTTTGAGATCAAAACCGCCCGGCCCTCGGCCACGCTCATCAGCGATCTCAGCTTCCACGCCAATTCCATCCTGCCCAAGCACCTCATTGACAGCGGCAACGACTTCAGCAAAAACCCGGTGGGCAGCGGCCCTTACCGGTTCCGCACCTGGGTGCTGGGGGACCGGCTGGAGTTCGAGGCCTTTTCCGATTATTTCCTGGGTGGACCGGCCATCTCGCATATGGTCTGGAAGATCATCCCGGAAGGGGAGGAGCGCACCGCGGCCCTGGAAAACGGGGATGTGGACTTCCTCATGGATGTGGAGAACACCGATCACCAGCGTCTGACCCAGAATGAGGGGATCGAAGTCACCGGGTTTTTGTCCACCGGCCCTACCTGGCTGATGCTGAACAACGAAGTGGCCGGTCTGGATAACATCTGGGTGCGCCGGGCCATCAACGCCGCCATCGACCGGGAAGCGGTGATCGATCAGGCTCTGGGCGGGCTGGGCCAGGCGGCCATCGGTCAGGCCCCCTTCAATCTGCCGGGTTACAGCGAGGAGAACGCCCAGGGGTATGACCTTCCGCTGGCCCGGGAGTATATGGAGCGTTCCGGGGTGAAGGCCCAGGACATCGGGCTGAGCATCATCTGTTCCAGCGATACCAAACGCCGGGCGGCCCAGGTGATCGTGCAGAACCTGGCGGAGATCGGCATTGAGGCCAAGGTGGAGAGCATGGATCTGGCCACCTATCTGGCCACCACCACCCAGGGCAATTATTCCGGGGCCATCGGCAGCTACACCACCAGCACCATGCTGGGGTATATGACGGCGGTGTTTCATTCCAAGTCCATCGGTTCCGTAAACAAGACGCTGCTGCGCAGTGATGAGCTGGACGCATTGATCGACCAGGCCCAGGAGACCACCGATCGGGAGCAGCGGATCGCTATTTTGGAGCAGGCCTGTGCTTTGGCCAACAGCCTTTGCACCCAGGCGCCCCTGTATCAGCCTGTGGAGCTGCGGGCTTACAAGAAGGGGCTGCAAGGGGTGGAGGTGGGTCCCAGCGGCAAGCTGTATTTTGAAAACATTTCCTGGGCAGCGTGAGCCAGAGCCTTCGCTGCGGCGAAGGCTGCCGGAAATTCTGAAAGGAATTTTCGGCATTGGCGGCGTGTTATTTTGTCACAAGGCCAAAATAACCATCATCCCGGCAGCGTGACGCTGCACCCGTTCCTGTCTTTGCCTTTGCCGGTTGTGTTTGCTTGGGCAAAGAGAGGGATGGCAGCGGGGCCACCCCGCCGCTGCCGCGCTGGGCAATAGAACCAAGTGAAAAGCGGAAAAAGCCCTCCTGCAAAGGAGAGCTTTTTTCTTTGCACCCTGCCAGGATTGCACCCTGGCCCCTTCCGGGGCTCGCCGCCAGCCCCGGAATACCCAGGCACAGCAACCCATACAGCCAGGGAGAGTATGGCCGTCCCGACACGGGACCTGGTTCTAGCCCGGCCCTTTTCTGCGTAAGATGCAGGGAAGGGGGGAGAAGGATGGAAAAAAGCTGTCGTTTGTTCGACCTGGGGGACAAGGAAGTGATCGACCTTCAGAGCGGTGCCCGGTTGGGCTATATCTATGACGCCGAGATCGATCTGGAAACCGGCCGGATCCGCTCTTTTTTCACCCCGGGAAGGGCTCGCTTCTTCGGCCTGCTGGGCCGGGAAGAGGATGCCTGCATCCACTGGGAGAATGTGGAGAAAATCGGCGACGACATCATCCTGGTGCGCCGCCTGCCCGCTCTGCCGTCGCTGCCGCCATCCCGCCGGAGCACCCATCGCCGTAGGTTCTAGGGAAAAATGAAAAAATTTCTTGCAATTCTGGTATCTTTGTGATATCCTAGTAAGGCTAAAACGCACATTGTGTCTCCGGCGCCCGGTGCCCTGCGGGGCCGCGCCGAAGGGAGCGCAATGGAGGGCAAACCAAAAGGAGGAAATTGAAAATGGCAGTAATTTCTATGAAGCAGCTTCTGGAAGCCGGCGTCCATTTCGGCCACCAGACAAGAAGATGGAACCCCAAGATGGCGCAGTACATCTTCACCGAGAGAAACGGCATCTATATCATCGACCTGCAGAAAACAGTGAAAAAGCTGGAAGAGGCTTATTTCTTTGTCCGTGATGTGGCCGCCGCCGGGGACAGCGTCCTCTTCGTTGGCACCAAGAAGCAGGCTCAGGAAGCCGTGAAGGAAGAAGCCGAGCGCTGCGGCCAGTTCTATGTGAACGCTCGTTGGCTGGGCGGTATGCTGACGAACTTCAAGACCATGCGCCGCCGCGTCGACCGTCTGAATCAGCTGAAGAAGATGGAAGAGGACGGCACTTTCAACCTGCTTCCCAAGAAGGAAGTTGTCAAGCTGAAGCTGGAGATCGAAAAGCTGGAGAAATACCTGGGCGGCGTGAAGGAAATGAAGAAGCTGCCTGGTGCTCTGTTTGTCATCGATCCCCGGAAGGAAAAGAACGCCATCGCCGAAGCCCGCAAGCTGGGTGTGCCCATCGTGGCTATCGTGGACACCAACTGCGATCCCGATGAAGTGGATTATGTCATCCCCGGCAACGACGACGCTATCCGCGCCATCAAGCTGATCAGCCAGACCATGGCCAACGCTGTGCTGGAAGGCCGTCAGGGCGAGCAGCTGGAAGTCACCGACGAGGCTGTTAAGGCCGAAGAGGGCGAAGCGGTGGACGAGACCCCCAGAGCTCCTCAGAAGAGAGCTTCCAAGACCGCTGAAGAGATCGCCAATCAGTAAGAAATCATAGTTCTTCTCCCGGGCTTTCGTTGCTGTGGGGGATGGACAGAAGGTTGACGGAAAAGGGCAGTTTGCCCTGATATCAATAAAATCGCAAAAATCCGCGACCTGTGCGTGGATTTTTGCACCGCTCAAGGGGCAAGTGTGGCCGCAAGGCTGCACGCAGGCCCTTGGGAAACCCGAACAAGGGGCTTGCCGCTTGTTCGGCCTGAGTTAAGCCCGCAACCATGCGGGCTTAACTGGGGTGTTATACAGGATAGAGCAGGGGAGGATCCCCCTGGATATCAACTATGGAGGAATGAAAAATGGCATTTACTGCGAAGGATGTCCAGAATCTGCGTGAGCGCACCGGCGCCGGCATGATGGATTGCAAGAAAGCTCTCACCGCCTCTGACGGTGATTTCGATAAGGCCGTAGAGTTCCTGCGGGAAAAGGGCCTGGCCGCTGCCGCCAAGAAGGCTGGCCGTGTGGCTGCTGAAGGCATGGTGTATGCCGGCGTGTGCCAGGAGTGCGGCGTGGGCGCCATGGTGGAAGTCAACAGCGAAACCGACTTCGTTGCCAAGAACGAAGTGTTCCAGAAGTTCGTCAAGGACCTGGCCACTATCGTTATGAAGGAGAATCCCGCTGATCTGGAGGCTCTGAAGGCCTGCCAGTATCCCGAAGAGGGCAAGACCGTTGCCGAAGTGCTCACCGAGAAGGTGGCCACCATCGGCGAGAACATCCAGATCCGCCGTTTCGTCCGTTTCTGCGAGAAGACCCAGAATGTGGCTTATATGCACATGGGCGGCAAGATCGGCGTGCTGGTGGCCCTGGAGGTTTCCGACAACCTGAAGGGCAACGCCGTTGTCAACGAGCTGGGCCACGATGTGTGCATGCAGATCGCTGCCATGAATCCCCAGTATCTGAACCGGGACAGCGTGCCTGCTGAAGTGGTGGAGCACGAGAAGGAGATCCTGATGGCTCAGACCATCAACGAGGGCAAGCCCGAAGCTGTGGCCCAGAAGATCGTGAGTGGCCGCATCAACAAGTTCTTCGAGGAGAACTGCCTGGTGGATCAGGCTTTCGTCAAGGAGAACAAGACCTCTGTTTCCAAGTATGTGGATGCCAAGGCCAAGGAGCTGGGCGGCACCATCTCCATCAAGAACTTCGTCCGCTTTGAGAAGGGCGAGGGCCTGGCCAAGAGAGAAGACGACTTCGCTGCTGAAGTCGCCGCCATGGCAAAAAAATAAGCGGAGTGCCTCCGCTGTCAAACGGTGCTGCCGCACCCAGCAACAGAACTGAAATTCCGTGATAAAAAGCCCCCGGTTTCCGGGGGCTTTTTTTGCATCGTTGCGTTGAAAGGGGAATGAGCAATGCTTTTTGTATGGATCATGTGGGCGGTGGTTTTGGCGGCGTGTATTGCCACCGGGGTGCTGCTTACAGGGCACGGAGCCAGCTTTGTCACCGGCTGGCGGCAAAAAAGCCCGGAAGAGCGGGCAAGGCTGGACCGGGGGGCTTTTGCCAGACGGGCCGGGAAATGGATGCTCCCCATTGATCTGGCGTTGATCGCTCTTGTGGCCTATGTCCAGCTGCGGGCCGTGCCGGCCATTGAGCGAGGGGATATTCACCGCTATGGGGGAGAGATCACCCTGGTTTCCCTTGGCCTGTGTCTGCTGATCGTGGTGATCGCTCTTTTGTCCATGAAAGGGGAAAAGTAACGGGTCCGGTGGCCGGACAGCCATACTCTCTTTGCCCAAGTGGACACAACCGGCAAAGGCAAAGACAGGAACGGGTCCAGCGTCACGCTGGTCCGGTGGCCGGACGGGTCCCGTGTCGGGACGGGCCCAGTGCCTGGGCCGTCATACTTTCTTTGCCCAAGTGGACACAACCGGCAAAGGCAAAGACAGGAACGGGAGTGGCGGCTCGCCACCGGCGTCACGCTGCTTAGCGGGAGAGGAGTTTTTCGATCTCCCGGGTTTTGGCTTCCCGGCCGCGGATCAAAAGTTTGCCGTCCACCATCAGGGAAGGGGAGGTCATAACCCCCAGCTTGACGATCTCTACCAGATCTTCTACCTTCTCCACATTGGCTTCCATCCCCAGATTGCGCAGGGCCTCCTGGGTGTTTTCATATAACCGGTCGCATTTGTCGCAGCCGGTGCCGATCACTTTGATTTCCATTTGTATCCTCCAATCGGTCCAGAACACAGGGGCCAGAGCCTTCGCTGCGGCGAAGGCTGGCCCAGTGCCTGGGCTCCCATACTGTGCTCCCGCACCCGGCAGGTTCTATGAAGAAGGCAAAGAAAGTATGGCTGTCCGGACACCGGACTTCCCCGACCTTTTTCGCGCCCCAGGCGGGGACCCAGTGCCTGGGCCGTCATACTTTCTTTGCCCAGGCAAACACAACCGGCCTTTCTGGGGCACTCTGCCAGGACTGCAAACCGGCTCCTACCGGGTGATGGTTTATCACACCCGGAGCAGTGGGGCACGGGGCGCATCCCCACCGGAGACAGGAACGGGTGCAGCGTCACGCTGCCTAGTTTTTCAGTTCCATTTTGGCATCGGTGTGATTCTGCCAGGCCTCCATGATCTTCTTGATGATCTGGGGCCCGATGCGGGAGATAAACACCAGCTGGCTCCGTTCGTGGGCATCGCAGGGCGCATGATCGATGCGGTCTCCCACCACATCCACCTGGTTCCAGCCCTCTTCCAAATGGAAAAAGCCCTTGATCCGGTAAGCGTGGGGCAGTACCTCCTGAAGAATCGCATCCAGAGTCTCCTGCTTCATCACCCCGTCAAACCACAGGGAAATGGTCTTGGGCTTGGTTTCTTCGGTGTTGGTGGTCTCCTCGCCCTCACACCAGGTGTATTGCAGCAGATCCTCTCCCAGGAAGGACAGATCCAGATCCCCTTGGGTGCTGGTGAGAATGGGGCACCGGGGGTTGATCTTCCGGATGGCCTCTTTCAGCTCTTCCATCTTCTCCGGCCCGATGAGATCTGCCTTGGTCACCGCCGCCAGATGACAGTGCTTCAGCTGCCGCTCCACCGTCTCCATGTCCTGGAGCTGCCGGGGGAAGTTGACAGCGTCGATCAGACAAATGGCCCCCTGGAAATCATAATGATCTCCGCCCAATTCCTTGGCCGCATCCAGGATCTCCTGGTAGTTGGAGGGATCGCCCAGGCCGGAGCTTTCCACAAACAGGTAATCCAGATCTTGCTTTGCCATGTCGGCCAGGGCCTGGACAAAGGACAGCTTCAGGCAGGAACAGAAGATGGAGCCGCGGTTGATCTCCACCATCTCCACATCCCCGCGCTGGAGGATCTGGCCGTCGATGCCCAGTTTGCCGAACTCGTTTTGGATGACACCCACCCGGCGACCCTCCAGAGCGGTGAGCAGCCGAAGAAGCAGGGTGGTTTTTCCCGAGCCGAGAAAACCGGTGAGCACATACAGCCGGGTCTTTCCGCCCATCGGAGGGGGCAGCACAGGGGCTTTTTCCTCCTGCAAAACGGCCAGAGCGTCGATCAGCTCCTGGATCACCGGCTGGTTCAGCCGGTAACGGACCCACCGGCCATCCCGGCGGCTGGTCACCAGCTGCGCATTGCACAGGATCTTCATATGGTGGGAAAGAGTGGGCTGGCGCATATCAAAATGCTCCAGGATCTTGCAGGCACACATCTCGTTGCCGCGGAGCATGGTGAGGATCTGGCCCCGAACCTCATCGGCTACGGCCCAGAAAACATCTTCCAACTGGGGGAGGGATCTTTCCATGGTTTCCACCTCGCATTAAAAATAGTCTATTTAATGACCTGACCCTATTGTACCATCTCATTAAAAAATGTCAATGCTTTTTCTTCGTTTTTGGCCGGAGGCGGGGTGAGCTCGGTGAGAAATTCCCAGAAGCGTTTGGGCATATGGGTCATGCGGCAGCGGGGATTCTCCCGGGCCGGGATGGCCAGGGTGTTGTAAAAGGCCCGCCACATATTCTGGATCTCCTCTTCCTCGGGGGAGGGGGCGGGCATGTCCAGGCATTCCAGAGGCAGCACCTGGGGCCGTTTCCCCGGCTGGTGGAGAAGGGCCATGCGGTGGGTGATATCCCAGATCAGAAAGGGCTGATCGGAGAACCGGCGGCAGAAATGGCCGCTGATCAGGGGAAGCACCTGGTTTTTGGGCCGGATGCGGGAGACATAGACCCCGGTTTCACAGCGGGAAAACCGGATGAAGCCGGTGAGCAGATGGGCTTCGTTTTTGGCCTTCCGGATGGCGGAGAGCAGGGAGCACAAAGGCTCCCTTGTCAGCTGGGCCAGCAGCTGCGGCCCCTCCTGGAAGCCCTGGCGCAGGAATTTCAGCAGCAAATACTCCCGCTGGGGCAGGCGGGTGAGGAATCCTTCCCGCACAATGTCCACCCCGCGGCTGCCCAGGGTGCGCTGGACTCCGGCCAGCACCCGCCGGGCCTTCTGGGGGTCTGTTTCCACGAAGTGGCTGTCAAACAGCAAAGGCTGCTCCTCTTCCTCCTGGGAGAGAAAGAGCATGGGCTCCTCCTTTTGGGCAAAGGCGTCGAAAACGCCGGAGAGAAAGCCATAAAAGCTGCCGTCATAATAATAGACTACATCGGACCGAGACATAACAGATTTTCCTCCTTTGGCAGTTGGGCGGGGGTGTCGAACAAAGAGAGCTGCGGATAGGGGCTGGGGCCTTCCCGCAGGCGCTGGAGCAGCAGGGCCTGCTCCAAAGGCTCCCGGGCATAGACCAGGCTTTCCAGGGCTTTGCCCCGGCAGGTGATAAAGTACCGGGCCCGTTTGAGCACCACTCCCAGTTTTTTCAGGCCCTCAAAGGTGAGGGGACAGTGGCGGCGGGTCTTGACGATGCGTTGGGCCGAGCGCACCCCCAGCCCGGGCACCCGCAGCAGCAGTTCATAGGGAGCGGTGGTCACTTCCACCGGGAACTGGTCCAGATGCCGCAGGGCCCAGGTGCATTTGGGGTCCAGGCGGGGGTCTAAGTTGGGGGCGTCCTCCTCCAGAATTTCCCCGGCGGTGAAGCCATAGAAGCGGAGCAGCCAGTCGGCCTGGTAGAGCCGGTGCTCCCGGAGCAGGGGCGGCTGGGTGTCCAGGGCGGGCAGCCGTTCGTCGGCCACCATGGGCAGATAGGCCGAAAAAAACACCCGTTTCAGCTGGTATTTCCGGTACAGGCTTTGGGTGAGCCGGAGGATCTGCAGATCCGATTCCCCGGTGGCCCCCACCATCATCTGGGTGCTTTGGCCCGCCGGGGCAAAGGCCGGGGCGTGGCGGAAGACCGTGAGATCCCGCCGGTTTTCCTGGATGCGCCCGGCGATCTGGCCCATGGGCCCCAGGATGCCCGCCTTGCTCTTCTGGGGGGCCAGCAGCTGGAGGGAGGCCTGGGAGGGCAGCTCGATGTTGATGCTCATCCGGTCGCACAGAAGGCCCAGGCGGGCAATGAGGCGGCTGTCGCAGCCGGGGATGGCTTTGGCATGGATATACCCGGCGAAGCGGTATTCCTGGCGGAGAATGCGGAGAGTTTCGATCATTTGTTCGGCGGTCTCGTCGGGGGAGCCGTGGACGGCCGAGCTGAGGAACAGGCCTTCGATGTAATTGCGGCGGTAGAAGTCCATGGTGAGCTGGGCCAGCTCGCGGGGGGTGAAGGAGGCCCGGGGCGTGGGGGCCGACCGGCGGTTCGTGCAGTAGCGGCAGTCGTAGGCGCAGTCATTGCTGAGAAGCACTTTCAGCAGGGAGATGCACCGGCCATCGGCGGAAAAGGAATGGCAGATGCCCTGGGCGGCGCAGGAGCCCGTTCCGCCGGGGATGTTCCGGCCCTGGGTGCCGCTGGAGGTGCAGGCCACATCGTATTTGGCGGCGTCGGTGAGGATGCGGAGTTTCTGGAGCCTGTCCACAAAACAGACCTCCTTTGTGTGAGAAAGTTCGAACAAATGTTTGTGCGTTATGGCTATTATAGCATACGAACATCTGTTTTGCAAGCGGCGAGCCGGCGGCGTGCCGCCGCGGCCATACTGCGCTGCCGGTCCGGTGTCCGGACGGCCAGGCGGTGCTGCCGCACCCAGTCAAGCAACCAAGCAAAATGATGCAATCTGCTTCACAATCCCCCCTGTCCGCCTGCGGCGGTCTGTCCCCCCTTTGCACAAGGGGGGCTGTGGCGAGCCGGCGGTGAGCCGCCGCGGCCATACTGCGCTGCCGCGCTGGGCAAGCCCAGTGCCTGGGCTGTCATACTCTCTTTGCCCAGGCAAGCACAACGAGCCAAGGCAAAGACAGTATGGCCGTCCGGCCACCGGACCTCCCTTGTGCAAAGGGAGCTGTCGGCGAACGCTGACTGAGGGATTGGCGGAGTACCGCCGCTGGCCACCTGTGCTGCCGGTCCGGTGTCCGGACGGTCAGGCGGTGCTGCCGGTCCGGTGTCCGGACGGTCAGGCGGTGCTGCCGGTCCGGTGTCCGGACGGTCAGGCGGTGCTGCCGCACCCAGTCAAACAACCAAGCAAAATGATGCAATCTGCTTCACAATCCCCCCTGCATGGCTTTGCCATGCTGTCCCCCCTTTGCACAAGGGGGGCTGTGGCGAGCCTCCGCCGCCGTTCCTGTCTTTGCCGGATCGCACACAACCATCCTTTTCTGCGACATTGGGCCAGGACTTCACCCGGGCTTCTACCGGTGTTGGCTTGCCAGCGCCGGAGCAATTAGGCGTAGCAGCGCATACAGCCTGGGAGAGTTTTGGGTCCAGCGTCACGCTGGCGTCACGCTGGTGGGCAAATTACACAGTTTTGGCGCTGGTTTTTTTCCTTCTCCCCGCCTTGCAAGAAAGGGAAGGGAGGGTTTATAGTATGAAGTATCGAGTGCAAAAACTTTGCAGGAGGGAAGATACCATGAGCTACACACAAGACCTGAGTCAGCTGATCCAGAACCGGAGTGACGAATTCATCTCCATCAGCGATGATATCTGGGGCTTTGCCGAGTCCCGGTTCCAGGAGTTCCGTTCCTTTGAGCGCCAGGCCGCTTACATGGAGCAGGAGGGCTTCCGGGTGAAGAAGGGCATCGCCGGGGAGGACACCGCCTTTATCGCCGAATACGGCTCCGGCAAACCGGTCATCGCCCTGTTGGGTGAATACGACGCTCTGTCCGGCCTGAGCCAGAAGGCCGACGAGCCCAGCCGCTGTCCCTTGCAGGAGGGCGGCGACGGCCACGGCTGCGGCCACAATCTCCTGGGCACGGCCTCCCTGGCGGCTGCTGTGGCCCTGAAGGAATACATGGCGGAAAAGGATCTGCCCGGTACCATTCGTTATTATGGCTGCCCCGCCGAAGAAAATGCCGGCGGCAAGGCATTCCTGGTGCGGGATGGCGCCTTTGCCGACTGCGACATCGCCATCACATGGCATCCCGGCTGGATGAACCAGGTGACCCCCTCCGGCTCCCTGGCCAACTTCCGGGTATTCTACACCTTCCACGGCAAATCGGCCCATGCCGCCGGTGCGCCCCATCTGGGCCGCTCCGCTCTGGACGGCGTGGAGATCATGGATGTGGGCGTCAACTATATGCGGGAGCATATGATCGACGAGGCCCGCATTCACTATGCCATCATCAACACCGGCGGTACCGCTCCCAATGTGGTGCAGTCCGAGGCCCAGGTGCTCTATGCCATCCGGGCCCCCAAGGTCACCCAGGTGAAGGAGCTGTTTGAGCGGGTGAGCGACTGCGCCCGCGGCGCCGCCCTCATCACCGGCACCACCGTGGACATCCGCCAGGTGGCCGCCTATTCCGATTATCACGCAAACGATGTGATCAGCGAAAAACTGGGCGAACATATGAAGGAGCTGCTGCCCATCGGCTACACCGATGAGGAGCTGGAGTATGCTAAGAAATTCCAGGAGGTCATCACCGATCTGGACAAAGCAAACCTGAAGGACACCGCCAAGAAGCTATGTGGAAAGGACAGCGGCAAGGTTCTGGAAAAGCCCCTGTTCGATTTCCTGGTGGAAAAGAACCTGGGCGGCGGCAAAGGCTCCACCGATGTGGGTGATGTGAGCTGGGTGGTGCCCACCGGCCAGTTCAGCGCCGTTACCTGGTGTGCCGGTACTCCCGGCCATGCCTGGCAGGTCGTGGCCCAGGGCAAGGGCCCCGTGGCCCACAAGGGGATGCTCTTTGCGGCAAAGGTCATGGCGGCTGCGGCCTATGACTTCCTCACAGATCCGGATCTGGTGGAGCAGGCCAAAAAAGCCTGGCTGGAGGATCTGGACGGGGAAACCTATCCCAACGCCCTGCCCGCCGACGCCAAACCGGAAATCTGGTGATCCAGAGCATCCGCTGCGGCGGATGCTGCTGCAAAAAAATCCCCCGGAGGTTTAGACGGGTGCTCGTAAGAAAGTAATTCACTCAAAATTACACTTACGGCATCTGTCAGACGGGATTGGGTAAATGAAATATGCTGGACATGGTTGATTTTAACCGTGTCCAGCATATTTTTTTGCCTATTTGCGTTTTCTTTTCCCTTTTCCGTGGGTCATATTGGTTTTCCCTCGTTGGTTAATAGAGGGTTTCAGGTGTTTGGACAGTTTCAAAACCTCTATTAGATTTACAAACTGCTCCATCGTGATCGCATCATAGTCAATACCAAAGGTTGCGAGGAAAATGCGGGCCTGCTTTTCTGCATTGCTGCCTTTGTAGTTCGTGGCTTCCTGCAAACTCTTTTGCACATCCAGCGCCGGAAAATGGCTGTCCGCAGTGGTTGCATCATTTTGATGGGCTTCCCGAATATCCCGAAGGATCAGTTTCAAATCGTCAGAAATAACATGGCAAAAATACTCGTCCTCTTGTATTTGTGCAAGTTCCAGTGTCCGCAGATACAGATCATTTTCCGTTTCTCCCTGCTGCATCAGTACCATTTGGCGGACGGCTTGCAGTACGGCGTTCATATCGCTAATCCGCATATCTGCGATCCGATCCACATAAATCTCCGCATCCAGCATCATTTTCTGGAAATCATGGTGACAGAGAATTTCCGACAGCAGCCGGGGGTTGAATTTCCCGGCTTTCAGAACATCAATCGCATCATCACTCAGGTGCAGGGCACTCAGCTCTGAGTCTGAGTGATTTTTTTGTTCTGACACCCCCAACAGATAATCCGTAGTCACATGATAAAACTTTGCCAGTGTGACGATGGCAAAAGGGCTTATGTCCTTATAATCATCATTCTCGTATTTGCCGAGCGCAGATTTGGAAAGCCCGGTCTGGTCGGCCAGCTGTTCCAAGGTAAGTCCGTGCTCCACCCGCAAATCCTTCAATTTTTCCTGAATCGTTAAGGTCGTATTCATGCCAAGCCTCCCCGCTGCTCCATTTCTTTTATTATAACACAGCTTGTCCATAAGCATGGAAATTCCTGCTTTTTCAGGGGCTTTTCCATCCTTTTGGATATACGGGAATGGTCATGTTTTTTCGCTAAAATGTACTTGTCACCAGACATTGTAGCTTGAAAAATACATGACCGTCCGAATGGGATATGCCGGTTGGCGAAGCAGCGCCAGAACCAGCCTCGGGACAATTTGTCCCTAAGCTGCGAGCGTGCCAAAGCCGGGGATACGCCGGGGTGAGATTCCCGGGCAGGAACGGCATTCGGGAAAAACGGCGCTTAAAAACACAGGCAAAAATCAATCCATGTGAAATCAGCAAACAAACTGCAATTTTAGTATTGCTAACCACACCAAAGAGCGTTGCACCGTACAGCATACACAGTACATCGTTTCATGTGGATATTCGCTGTTTGGCTTGATTTCATACAAACCAGCAAAACGGGAAAGCGAGTACTGTGAACAGGGCATCACAAGCAAAAATTCCAGTTTGAAAATGAGTTTTACCAAAACAATGCTTTGCAGCAAATAGAGTTTATCACGGAATAGATTCTGTTCGCCGCAGAGCCAACAAAACAGGAGGACTTTTTTATGAGCAATCACGAGAATTACAGGAACGAGATCAAAGCCTACATTGTCAGGGCTGGCATGACCATGAGTGAGGTGGTGGAGGTTTTGGCTGACGAATACGGATGGAGCAGCAGTGTCCCCAACCTGTCCGGGAAATTAAAGCGCGGTTCTTTACGCTATGGCGAAGCGGTGGAGCTGGCAGATGTGCTGGGGTATGACATTGTGTGGCAGAAACGGAGGAAATAAGATCGAGCAGAAAATTTATGGGTACATCCGTGTTTCCACCAGAGAGCAAAATGAAGATCGCCAAGTCATTGCCCTCCGGGAAGTGGGCGTACCTGAGAGAAATGTTTATATCGACAAGCAATCCGGCAAGGATTTCGAGCGTCCGCAGTATAAGAAGCTGCTGCGAAAAATGAAAAAAGACGATCTGCTCTATATCAAGAGCATCGACCGTCTGGGACGCAATTACGCCGAAATATTGGAGCAATGGCGCTTTCTCACAAAGGAAAAAGGCATTGACATTGTGGTTCTGGATATGCCGCTTCTGGATACACGGAGAGGCAAGGATTTGCTGGGAACCTTTCTCAGTGACATTGTGCTGCAAGTACTGTCTTTTGTGGCAGAGAACGAGCGCACCAACATCCGGCAGCGGCAGGCTGAGGGTATTGCTGCGGCCAAAGCCAAGGGCATTCGGTTTGGGCGGCCACCCAAACCGTTGCCCGAGAATTTCCACTCCGTTTACCAGCGTTGGAAAATGGGGGAAATCACCGGGACGGCAGCAGCAAAGGAATGTGGGATGCCCCTTGCTACCTTTCGTTACCGGGCAGAGATTTACGAAAAAGCCAAGTTGTTGTAAAGGGGGTGTTTTTACAGGAATGTGTACTTTTTTGTAGGAGATTTAGATAACTTGTAGTTGTTTGCCGAATAGCGAAAAAGGAATTTTACTGATAGACTTTTTCTGCTAAAAGAGGTATAATAAAAATATTATGGAAAGGTGTATCTATTTACAGGAAAGTACACATTCCTGTAAAGGATTCTAATGGAGGGTACTAAAAGTGGGAAATACCAATGAGACTTTAAGAAAGCCGAGAATTGTTTCTATCTTTTCCGGCTGTGGAGGCCTTGACTATGGCTTTCACATGGAAGGATATGAAACAATATGGGCTAACGATTTTGCAGAATGGGCGTGCAAATCCTTTGCCGCCAATTTCGGCGATGTTATTCACTATAAGGATATTACCAAGATAGATCCTTACACCGACACCACCATCCCGGAATGTGACATTGTTCTGGGTGGTTTTCCGTGTCAGGACTTCTCTATTATCTGGAAACAGCCCGGTCTGAACGGCACCCGTGGCGGTCTGTTCAGACATTTTGCAGAATTTGTTGATGCAAAGAAACCGAAAGCGTTTGTTGCTGAGAATGTTAAGGGGCTAATTACGGCCAATAACGGGAGGGCCATTGACACCATTATCAAAGACTTCGAAAGCATCGCTCCCGGCTATGTGGTAAAGCCCCATCTGTATAACTTTGCGGAATACGGCGTACCACAGTTCAGAGAGCGTGTCCTCTTTGTCGGTGTCAGAATTGATACGGGATTTGACTTTGTTCATCCCAAGCCTTCTCATGGCCCGAACGGTACACTTCCTTATGTGACAGCAGGCGAAGCGCTGGAGGGTGTTGAAAAGGTTCCTACTAATAACGAGCATATCAACATCAAGGAAAAGACACGGAAGGTTCTTGAACTAATTCCCGAGGGCGGCAACTTCACGGATATTCCAAAGGATAATCCACTGTATGTTAAGGGCATGATTAGCCATGTTTACCGCAGAATCAAGAGAGATGAGCCAGCTAAGACAATTATTGCTGCTGGCGGCGGCGGGACATGGGGATATCACTATCCTGAACCTCGTCCTCTGACTAACAGAGAGCGTGCACGGCTGCAGTCTTTCCCTGACGATTTTATTTTTGAAGGCAGTGTCACGGAAGTACGCAGACAAATCGGCAACGCTGTTCCTCCTGTGGGTGTGCGGGCTGTTGCTAAGCGCTTACTTCCCTTGTTTACAGGAGAATATACCCCTGTCGATTTGCTGCCGGAATACGAGAAGATGAAAGCCATGACGGTTAAGCAAAGACTCGAGTATGTAACATTACAAATGAACTAAGGGGGACAGAGTATGGATTTTTTGTTTTCCAACTATCCTCCGATGAAGACTGGAAACAAAACATTCGCGGAGGCGTTCTACAGCCTGCTCCCGAAAACTTCAAAATTAGATATTGCCGTAGGTTATGTGTCTGCCGATTCATTGATTGAGTTGCAAAAAACTATCGAATTGAACAGCAATATTCGCACATTGAACCTCATTATCGGGATGCATTATTTTGACTATTTTACCAAAGTACAGTACGATGCGGCAATGCACCTAAATGATTTCTTGGCGGGTAATCAGATGGGTGGCGTCCGGCTTGTCAATGCTTTCCGCTATCACGGAAAACTGTATTCTTATAGCAATGCTACTGGTCCGTTTGCAGGAATTGTAGGATCGAACAACCTAAGCAGCATTGTAGATGGCGGCGTTCGTATGTATGAGAGTTCTGTTTTATTGAACGATGAGGTATCTGCTAAACAGATAAACGCGTTCATCCGTCAGCTTATGCAAACCTCTACAAGAAACATTGCCGAGTTGGAAATTGACACATTCAATAATGAAAATGCACTGCTGGATGGACACGAATTTGTTGAGAAAGTGGCTCCTCAGAATCTTGCAAAAGCAATAAATGCGAAAACAGACATTTCTTTTGAAATACCCATTAAACCATATGAAGTGTCTCCGCAAAGCAACTTGAATGCATTTTTTGGAAAAGGCAGAGAATCCAAAAACGGTCTTGTCAAACCACGACATTGGTACGAAGTTGAGCTGATTGTACCCAAAAATGTGACAAGTCAGCCTGGATATCCGCAAAGCCAAACCGATAATGCAGTTTTCACAGTTATTACCGATGATGGATGGTCATTTAAGTGTAAGGTCAGCGGTGATTACAGCAAAAATTTCCGTTCAGAAGGCGATTTGAAAATTCTTGGGAAATGGCTGAAAGGGCGCTTGGAAAACGCAGGTGTACTGGCCGTCGGTAATCCGGTTACCGCAGATACGCTGAGGCGTTATGGGCGCAATTCATTTGCACTTACAAAGACAACCATACCGGGAATCTGGTTTCTTGATTTTGGGGTGGGACAATGAGTTACTTGCAATCTTATTTAGATAGAATCCGCGGCAAAGGAAACCCTGCTCTTGCAGATGCAATCCATAAAACAGTTGAGGATATAGTTCCGCAGTACATTTCCAATTTTTCTTTTACTGATCATGTTGTAAGCCTGTTAGTGGGTGATGTTCAAAGCGGTAAAACGAGCCATATGTTTGGACTTATGTGTGCTGCTGCTGATGAAAGTTTTATGAATTTTGTTCTGCTGACAACAGACAATATTCTGCTACAACAGCAGACCTATCAAAGAGCGCAACGGGATCTTTGTGATTTCTGCGTTTGCGATGAAAATGATTACCTAAAATTTGTTCAGAACAATCTGCACAAACCCGCAGTAATTGTTTTGAAAAAGAATACTTCTGTGCTGAAGCAGTGGAAAAACAATTTCTCTTCAACCAATTTCTGCGCCGGTAATCCGCTGTTTATTGTAGATGATGAGGCCGATGCTGCCAGTCTGAACACTCAGGTGAATAGAAATAAGCAAAGTACCATCAACAAAAATTTGGAAGCCATCAAGAAAACAACTTCCAGTAGTATTTATATGCAAGTAACCGGTACACCGCAGTCTATTCTTCTGCAAACAGCCAAAAGCGGTTGGAAACCCTATTTTATCTATTATTTTAGGCCGGGCAAGGGTTATATGGGAGGGGATTTCTTTTTTCCACCGGAACCACCGAAACAGGTTATTCTTACAGACAATGATGAAGCCGAAGAACTTTTGAATGACGATGAATTTCCAGAAAATGGACTAAAAACTGCGTTGATCATGCATTTGATTTCCTCCGGTCATATTATGCTGAACGGTGGAACGGTCTGTAATTTTCTAATTCATCCGAGCATGAAAACCAGCCAGCATTCCTGTTTTGCAAATAAAATCGGGAACTATTTGAATGAAATTTCTCATTCCCATAACGAGGCGGAAACGAGAGAAGCATTTGAACGCGCCTATGAGTCATTGAGAGAAACAAAAACGGACATTCTGCCGTTTGAGCAGATTTATGGCTTTATAGCAGAGCAGCTTCAGGAGGATAAAATCGGTATTCTAATGCTGAACTCTATCGTATCTTATGATGAAAATACGCAGTATGAAAAAGGCATCAATGTTATTGTTGGAGGCAACAGTTTAGGCCGTGGAGTGACTTTCCCGCAGCTCCAAACAATTTACTATTGCCGTGTTGCAAAAAGTCCGCAAGCTGATACTATGTGGCAACATGCAAGAATGTTTGGCTATGACCGTGATCCCTGCCTGCTCCGTGTATTCATGCCACCGAAACTGTTCAAGTTGTTCTCTGATATTAACAGAACCAACAACAGTATCATCAAGCAGATTGAAAACTCCAGCAACGGATGTGACATTAAGATTTTCTATCCTACTGGCCTGAAGCCCACCAGAAAAAATGTGCTGGACAAAAAAGCTGTTGGAATCTATTCAGGTGGAGTCAACTATTTCCCGTTTTATCCTGTGAATAAGGATGTTGCATCCATTGATATGTTGCTTCAGTCGTTTGGGGATGACTTGTATACTGTTAGTTTGAAACTAATTAAAAAGGTCATGGAGCAGCTTGATTCTGAAACAGCAGACGATTGGAATGCAAAAGCCTTTATTGGTTTTGTCAACACGCTGTTGGCTACCGACCCGACAGCTCAAGGAAAGCTGATCGTCCGCAGAAATAGAGATATTGGTAAGGGAACCGGCACTTTGCTTTCTCCCACCGACCGCAATCTGGGCGATACCTATCCCGATGATCTGGTACTTACCATGTACAAAATTACAGGCAATAAGGCCAAGGGGTGGGACGGAACACAACTTTGGATTCCTAATATCAAATTGCCTGGTGACTGTGCATATTACACTGGGGAAACCATCTGAGTATAGATGGAGGTGATTTCCAATGGCTGATACCAAAACTCCCGCTGAACGCAGCGAAAATATGTCTCGAATCCGCAGCACCAACACCAAGCCGGAGGAAATCGTAAGGAAATATCTATTCAGCCACGGTTTCCGTTACCGCAAAAATGACAAACGCTATCCGGGAAAGCCCGATATTGTCCTGCCAAAATACCACACTATCATTTTTGTCAACGGATGCTTCTGGCATATGCATGGTTGCTCCCGCTCCAGACTTCCTCGTTCCAATCAAGAATACTGGAAGCCCAAAATTGAACGAAACATCCAGCGGGATGCAGAAAATCAACAAAAACTGGAGGCTGACGGTTGGAAGGTGATTGTAGTCTGGGAATGTGAATTGAAAAAGCGTACAGCCGAAGAACGACTATCCCGATTATGCGATGAAATTCGAAAAAGCAATGATTATTAGGAATCTCGAAAAGCCCTTAGGGACTAAGGGCGCACTTCTATACAGGGTAAACCCTGTATGCGTGCGCTCTGCGAGGCAAACAGCCCGGACGATGGAAGTCCGGGCTGTTTTGCGTCACTGCGTTCCGTACAAGGGGCTGCACCCCTTGCACCGCTTATGCGGCTATCCCTGCCCGCTTTGGATGGGAAACAATCTGTTTGCACAGACAGTTTCCCATCCAAAGCCTAAAACTCAACACGCAAATTTTACCGCTTGTCCGAAAGACAGGCGGTATTTTTTATCTGCAAATAAAGGAGGAATCTACGATGCCAACAACCGAAAAACTGAAACAGGAGATCGCAGACGCAGAAAAGAAGCTGGCGCAGGAGCGCAGCAGGCTCCAGCGGCTGGAAAACCGAAAATCCTATTATGAGAAGGGAGACAGGAAGAAACGGGCGCACCGCCTCATTACCAGAGGGGCTGCCGTGGAGAGCATTGCACCGCTGGTAAAGGCTTTGAGCGAAACGGAGTTCTACGCTTTTACGGAAAAGGTTTTTACCTTGCCGGAAGTCAGGGCTTTGTTGATGGGGGCAGTCAATACACACAATCAAGAAAGCCAGAAAGGAAAGGGATAAGTATCGCACTATTTCACTTCCATGTTACCCAGATAAAACGCAGTGCAGGGCAATCCGCTGTTGCGTCCGCTGCTTACCGATCCGGGGAAAAGCTGCACAGCGAGTATTACGGAGAGGACAGCGACTACACCCAGAAAGGCGGTGTCCTCTGTTCTGAAATCCTGCTGCCGCCCCACGCTCCACCTTCCTTCGCAGACCGGCAGACCCTGTGGAACGAGGTGGAAAAGGCAGAACGGGGCAAGAAAGCCCAGCTTGCATACAGTTTTGACATTGCCTTGCAGAACGAGTTTTCCATGCAGGAGAACATCAGTCTTGCAAGGCAATTTTTATTGGAGCAGTTTGTGAGCCGGGGTATGGTGGTGGATTTCTCCGTTCACGCCCCCGACAAGGGAGATGGCGGCATTACCAACCCGCATTTTCATGTCATGTGTCCTATCCGTCCCCTGCTGACGGATGGGAAATGGGGCAACAAGCAGCGGCGGGAATATCTCTTGGATGAAAACGGGGAGCGCATCCGGGATGAAGCAGGAAATTATGTGTTCAACGCTGTCCCCACCACGGACTGGGGTAAACCGAAAACGCTGGAACATTGGCGGGAACAGTGGGCGGCAATGTGCAATGCTCGATTTGCCGAAAAAGGGCTGAATTGCCGCATCGACCACCGCAGCTACGAGCGTCAGGGCGTGGAGCAGCTGCCTACTGTCCATGAGGGACCGGCGATCCGCCAGATGGAGGCCAGAGGTATTCGTACTGATAAGGGCGATTTCAACCGCTGGGTCAAGGCGACCAATGCGTTGATCGGCAAACTGAAAAAGAAAATTACGGCGCTGCTTGATTGGCTGAAAGAAGCGCATGAGGAATTGAACAAATCGCAAGCCCCCAATCTGGCGCAGCTGCTCAGCGAGTATTACACCAACCGCAGCACAGGGGCATGGAGCCGGAAAGCGAAAATCGGAAATCTCAAAGAATTCAATGAGATTTGTAATTATCTCATGCAGAACAATTTGACAACGCCGGAACAGTTGCAGGAGCGTGTATCTGCGTTGAGTGACCGCATTGACACTTTGAAAAGTACCTTGTCTGGCAAATCTGACCGCAGGAAGGAGTTAGATGAGCTTCTCCGCATGGTACAGTTTTACGCTGACGGAAAACCTGTTGCTGACAAGCTGGCAGCCATCAAGTGGAAAGGTAGGCGTGAGCAATTCATGTCTGAAAATGAAAATGCACTCCGCCTGTATCACATGGCAGAGCGCAAATTAAAGCCGCATTTTAAGGATGGGAAATTGCCGGTCACTGCATGGCGCAAGGAGCATGACCGTCTGGAACAGGAATACAAGACGGGGCAAGCGGAACTTTCGCCCATTTATGCGGAGGTGAAAAAACTCTGGCAGATCAAATACAAGGTAGAACAGGTTGTTCGTGCGCAGGAAAATCCCGAACAGAGCCGCAGGAAACAGCACCAGATCGACCATTAAGGAGGATTTCAAAAATGGAACTCAACTGGAAAGAGGATAGCAACCTCATAAGGAAACTTGCAAAAATACTTCTTGGAGATACGCTGCCCAATGGTAAACCTGTAAGTTCAATCATATTGCTTGATGATACTTCACGGGCTGAATTGCAGCGGTGGGCAAATATGAATGATGCGGAATTTGCAGCCGCACAACGCAGCGGCGATTCCATCCGCATTGATGTGGATGATGTCATCAGGCAGCTGGAAGAAAAATATGCTCTTGACCCACAGTTACTTGATGATTTGCTTTCGGTGTTTGATGCAGATGATTTGGAACTTTGGGAAGAAATCAGTCAATGGGAAAATTCTGACCACGACGAGCCAACGGAATATGTTTTCTCCAATCCCTATTTTAAACTCGAACCGCTGTCGCCTGACCGCCCCAGACACAATTTCTGGTTTGACGAAACTGGACATATCCGAGTGAAAAATCCATCTGCTTTCTGGCTGCCGGAGTTCACCTTACAGCGTGAGATCGGTGGCACCATTTACACCATCACGGGCAGCTATGACGGGACAGAAACGCTGGATAGAAAGATGGAGCGTATTCTGACTGAAAAGTTTACAGAAAATACGGAGGATGATGAATGACAAATACCGGGAATCTTGGTACAATAAAAGCAACCAGTCCTGTACTGACAGTTGCCCCTTTGAAGGAGGATACAGAAATGTTACGGGCAACTGATAAAATCACCGCACTCTATTGCCGCCTCTCCCAAGAGGATGCCAACGAGGGCGACAGCAATTCCATCACCAACCAAAAGGACATCCTGCTCCGATATGCCAAAGAGCACCGTTTCCCGAATCCAACATTTTTTGTGGATGACGGATACAGCGGTACAAACTATGACCGCCCCGGATTTCAGCAGATGCTGTCAGAAATCGAGGCAGGAAAAGTGGCTGTGGTGCTGTCGAAAGACCTTTCTCGGCTGGGACGAAATTCCTCGCTGACTGGCTTGTACATCAATTTTACTTTTCCTAAATATGGTGTGCGCTATATCGCCATCAACGACCACTTTGACACAATTGATCCCAACAGCACCGACAACGATGTTGCGGGAATCAAAAACTGGTTCAATGAGTTTTTTGCCAAGGATACCAGCCGCAAAATCCGTGCGGTACAGAAGGCCAAGGGCGAGCAGGGCATCCCGCTGACAACCAATGTCCCCTTTGGCTACCGCAAAGACCCGGAGGATCGAACAAAGTGGGTCGTGGACGAGGCAGCCGCTCTTGTGGTCAAGCGCATCTTCAAACTGTGTATGGAAGGCCGGGGGCCGATGCAGATTGCCAAACTCTTGCAGGCAGAACAGATGCTCAACCCTACCGCCTATAAGAGGAGAGAGGGCATTAACACCCCAAGTCCTGAAACCGCTGATCCGTACCACTGGAACCCCAATACCGTTGTTCATATTCTGGAACGACGGGAATACACCGGCTGTACGGTTAATTTCAAGACCTACACCAACTCCATCTGGGACAAGAAGCAGCGGGAAACACCCATTGAGAAGCAGGCGGTATTCTACAACACCCATCCGGCTATCATTGAGCAGGAAGTCTTTGACAAGGTGCAGGAAATCCGCAAGCAGCGCCACCGAAGGACAAAAACAGGAAAAAGCAGCCTGTTCTCCGGCGTGGTTTACTGTGCTGATTGCGGGGCAAAAATGCGCTACTGCACCACCAACTACTTTGAGAAGCGGCAAGACCATTTTGTATGCGCCAGCTACCGCAGCAACACGGGAACCTGTTCAGCCCATTTCATCCGGGCAGTTGTACTGGAAGAATTGGTCTGGATGCACATGAAAACAGTAATCTCCTATGTAACCCGGCATGAATCCCATTTTCGGACAGTTATGGAGCATAGACTCCGGCTGTCCAGTGAAGAAGCTGTCCGGGGATACAAGAAGCGTCTGGCGCAGGCAGAACGCCGTCTTGGGGAACTTGACCGGCTGTTTATCCGTATCTATGAGGATAATGTGGCCGGGAAACTTTCTGATGAACGGTTTGCACTGATGAGCAAGACCTATGAGGACGAGCAGGCGCAGCTTAAAGTGGAAATCCAGACCTTGCAGCAGGAAATCGAAGTACAGGAACGACAGATTGAAAATTTGGAGCAGTTCATCCAGCGGGTACACAAATACGAGGATCTGCAGGAAATGACCCCTTACGCCTTGCGGGAGCTTGTCAAGGGAATCTACATCGAAGCGCCTGACAAGAGCAGTGGGAAGCGCAGACAGGGTATCCGCATCTCCTATGACCTTGTGGGCTTTATCCCCGTGGAGGAACTGATGAAACAGGAAACGGCATGACCGAAGCCATGCCGTTCCTGCAAAAAGCAATATTACTTTCTTATGACCCCCGGCCATTTCCTCCGGGGGATTTTTTGCAGCTTTGGCGGCGTGTTATTTCGGCATAAAGCCGAAATAACTTGCAAGTAATCAGCGGGCGCCGCCGCTGGATCTCGGGGAAAAACTAGGTTTTTCCCCGACCTTTTTCGCGCCCCAGGCGGGGCCAGCGTGACGCTGGACTCATAACTTTCTTTGCCTTTGCCGGTTGTGTTCGCCTGGGCAAAGAAAAAGCCCCCCTTGTGCAAAGGGGGGACAGCATGGCAGGGCCATGCAGGGGGGATTGTGAAGCCAAGCAATTCCAACCGGCTTTCATTCAACTGCCTAGCGCGGCAGCGCAGTTTGGCCGTCCGGCCAGCGTGACGCTGGACCCATAACTTTCTTTGCCTTTGCCGGTTGTGTCCACCTGGGCAAAGAAAGTATGGCGGCGGGGACACCCCGCCCAGCGTGACGCTGGACCCGTTCCTTTCTTTGCCTTGGCCGGTTGTGTTGACCCGGGCAAAGAAAGTATGGCCGTCCGGACACCCCGCCTGGGGCATGGGACAGGCAGCACGGAACATACCTATGGAAGCGGGGGAAAAAAGGGGCGATTGTAAATAAACCAAAAATAACGGGAAAACGGCTTTTCAAAATGACGGAAATAGTTTAAAATAGAAGAAAATCAAAAGCGGGGGATAATATGGAAACACTGAAATACAAACGCGTGCTTCTCAAGGTCAGCGGCGAAGCCCTGGCCGGGGATGCCGAAGGCCATCGGGGGATCAACTTCGATGTGCTGGAATCCATCGCCAAAGTGGTGCGGGAGTGCGTCGATATGGGTGTGCAGATCGGCATCGTGGTAGGCGGCGGCAACTTCTGGCGGGGCCTCAAGGACGGGGGCGACATGGAACGCACCCGGGCCGATCATATGGGTATGCTGGCCACCACCATCAATGCCCTGGCCTTTGCCGATGTGCTGGAAAAGCAGGGCGTCGTGGTGCGGGTGCAGACCGGCATCGATATGAACAAGATCGCCGAGCCCTATATCCGGCTGAAAGCCATCCGGCATCTGGAAAAGGGAAGAGTGGTCATCTTTGCCTGCGGCACAGGCAATCCCTTCTTCTCCACCGATACCGCAGCGGCGCTGCGGGCCGCCGAGATCAATGCCGACGCCATATTGCTGGCCAAGAACATCGACGGCATCTATGACTCTGACCCGGCCAAGAATCCGCAGGCCAAGAAGATCGAATCCATCAAGTACACCGATGTGCTGAAAAACCGGCTCCAGGTGATGGACTCCACCGCCACATCCCTTTCCATGGACAACAACATCCCGGTGTTGGTTTTTGCCATCAAGGACCCTGAAAATATTCTGAAAGTGTTAAAAGGCGAGCATATTGGCTCGGTGATAGGGGAGGAATAAAAATGAGTAATCAGTATCAAGCGTATCAGGACAAAATGCAGAAGACAGTGGATGTGCTCAAGCACGAATTCACCACCATCCGCACAGGCCGGCCCAGCGCCGCTGTGCTGGACAAAGTGACCGTGGATTATTACGGCGTTGCCACTCCGGTGCAGCAGGTGGGGAACATCTCGTCCCCCGATCCCCACAGCCTTCTGATCCAGCCCTATGACTCCTCGGTGCTCAAGGGCATTGAGAAGGCCATTCTGGCTTCCGACATCGGCATCACACCTCAGAACGACGGCAAGGCCATCCGGCTGTCTTTCCCGCCCCTCACCGAGGAGCGCCGCAAAGAGCTGACCCGCCAGGTGAGCAAGTACGCCGAGGAGGCCAAGGTGGCCGTCCGCAATGTGCGCCGGGATGCCATGGATGACTTCAAGGCCCAGAAGAAGGCTTCCGAGATGACCGAGGACGATTACAAGATCGCCGAGAAGGACATCCAGAACCTGACCGACAAGTTCATCAAGGAAGTGGAAGCCGAAAGCGCCAAAAAGGAAAAAGAACTCCTGGAGATATAGGGGCAGAGCCTTCCCTGCGGGGAAGGCTGCCCCAGGTTTCTTCCCGGCGGCGAAAGCCGCCGGGCCAGCGTGACGCTGGACCCAACCTGCGCTGCCGCGCTGGGCAGTGGAACGAAAGCCGGTTGTGTGATCGGGTGCGGCAGCACCGCTTGGCCGTCCGGCCACCGGACTTCCCCGACCCTTTTCGCGCCTCCCGGCGGGGCCCGGTAGGGGCCAAGCGCCATAGAAAAGGCTGCGATACAAAACAAAATTCCCCGGTTTCCGGGGAATTTTTGCAGCACGAAGTAACAGAACACAGGCTGGTTGGATGCCGCAGGGCAAAGACAGGAACGGGTGCAGCGTCACGCTGCCCGGCCAGGATTGCAGTCCGGCTCCTACCGGGGTTGGCTTGCCAGCACCGGAGCAGGAAGGGGCGCAACGCATCCCCACCGGAGACAGGAACGCCAGCGGAGGCACTCCGCAGAAAACGACAATAGGTGGACACGATGAACAAGGAAACGGGGCCATTGCCCTTTGACAAAGAGCGGGTACCCCGGCACATTGCCTTCGTCATGGACGGCAACGGCCGGTGGGCCAAGAAACGGGGCCTGCCCCGTACCGCCGGACACTCGGCGGGAAGCGAAAGTTTCCACAAGGCCGCAGAGATCCTGGCCGAACTGGGCGTCCGGCACATGACGGTCTACGCCTTTTCCACCGAAAACTGGAAACGGCCCCTGGAAGAGGTCTCGGCCATCATGGGCCTTCTGGAAAAATACCTCCGGCGCTCCATCCGGGAACTGGTGGAAAACAATATCCAGCTGGATTTCTGGGGGGACTTAAGCCCTCTGTCGCCCAAGCTGCGAAAGCTCATCGACCAGACCGACGAGCTTTCCAAACAGTGCACCGGGATGCAGGTCCATGTGTGCCTGAATTACGGCGGCCGGGATGAGATCCTCCGGGCCGCCCGGGCCCTGGCCCAGGACTGCCTGGACGGCAAACTCAAACCCGAAAACATCGGGGAAGGGGAGCTGGAAGGGCGGATGTACTGTAAGAATGTGCCGCCGCCCGATTTGCTGGTGCGGCCCGGTGGGGAAATGCGCATTTCCAACTTCCTGCTTTGGGAGTGCGCATACAGCGAATTTTACTTCACCGATACCCTCTGGCCCGATTTCGGCAGAGAGGAGATCTACAAAGCCATTACAGAATTTCAGAAGAGAAACAGAAGATATGGGGGTCTTTCCCGATGAAAGTACGGGTCATTTCCGCTCTGGTGGGCATTTTGCTGTTTATTGCTGTGGTCTATTGGGCGCCGCAATGGGTGACGCTGCTGGCCTTCAGCCTGCTTTGCGCCCTGGCGGCCTACGAGTTTTTGCACAACACCGGCCTGCTGAAAGGCAGTCCGCTGCTGCCCATTTGCTGCATCGCCGCCTTCGTGGTGCCCGCCGCCAGCAACTACGATATGTACTACATCCTGCCCCTGCTCTATGTGTTCACCCTTCTGGTGTTCCTGTGGGCCATTCTCCATCCCCAGCGCATCACCGCAGAGCAGATCGCCCATGCCTATCTGGGGGCAATTACCATTCCCTTCCTGCTCAGCGGCGTCATGCGCATCCTGCTTCAGCACGAAAACGGCAAGGTGTATGTGCTTCTGCCTTTCCTGGCCGCCTGGTGCAGCGACAGCCTGGCCCTGGTGTTCGGCATGCTCTTCGGCAAGCACAAGCTGATCCCTCAGGTCAGCCCCAAAAAGACGGTGGAAGGGGCCGTGGGCGGCGTCATCGGCGCCGTGGCAGGGCTTTGCATCTTCGGCTATTTTGCCGGAAACAAGCTGGGCGTGGAGCCCAACTACCTGCTTCTCAGTGCCGCCGGAGTGGTGGGCAGTCTGGCCGGAATGCTGGGCGATCTGGCCCTGTCCCTGGTCAAGAGAAAGACCGGCATCAAGGACTATGGCCGCATCATGCCCGGCCATGGCGGTGTGCTGGATCGGTTCGACAGCGTCATCTTCACCGCGCCTTTGTTTGAGATCCTGCTCCATTTCACCAGCGCCATTTAACAAAAGGAGAAAACGGCTATGAAACGCATTGCTCTGTTGGGTTCCACCGGCTCCATCGGCACCCAGGCCCTGGATGTGGTGAGCCGGGATGAAAAACAGTATGCCGTCACCGCCCTCACCGCCGGGAAAAACGCCCGGCTGTTGGAAGAGCAGGTGCGCCGGTTTCGCCCTCGCCTGGCGGTGCTGGGGGAGGAGAAGGCGGCCTGGGAGCTGAAAGGCCGCCTGGCCGACACCGATGTGCGGGTCGCTTACGGGGAAGAAGGGCTTTTGGAAGCGGCTTCCATGGAAGAGTGCGATATGGTGCTCAACGCCCTGGTGGGTGTGGCCGGACTGCGGCCCACGGTGGCGGCTCTGGAGGCAGGGCACACCCTGGCCCTGGCCAACAAGGAGTCTTTGGTGTGCGGCGGCGCCCGGGTGATGGAGCTGGCCAAAAAGAAGGGCGTTTCCATTCTGCCGGTGGACAGCGAGCACTCGGCCATTTTCCAGTCCATGGGAAATAGGCCCCTGGAGGAAGTGCGGCGGGTGCTGCTCACCGCATCCGGCGGGCCCTTTTTCGGCAAAAGCCGGGAGGAGCTGCGGGGGATGACGGCGGCGGAGGCCCTGCGCCATCCCAACTGGAGCATGGGGAAGAAGATCACCGTGGACTCGGCCACCATGATGAACAAGGGCTTTGAGGTGATGGAAGCGGTGTGGCTCTTCGGCCTTGCGCCGGAGCAGGTGGAGGTGCTGGTGCACCGGGAGAGCATTCTCCATTCGGCGGTGGAGTTTGTCGATGGCTGCGTCATGGCCCAGCTGTCGGAGCCCGATATGCGCCTGCCCATTCAGCTGGCCCTTACCTGGCCCCGGCGGCAGGAGGGGGCGATAAAGCCCCTGGACTTGACAGCCATTGGTTCTCTGACCTTCCAGAAGCCCGACCGGGAGAATTTCCCCTGTCTCGATCTGTGCGAGCAGGCCATTCGCCAGGGGGGAGACCGGGGGGCGGTCATCAATGCGGCCAACGAAGTGGCGGTGGCGCTGTTTCTGGAAGGCACGATCGGGTTTTTGGATATTTACGAGATGTGCGCCCAGGCCCTGCGGGATCAGCCCTTCCGGGAAGATCCCACCATCCAGGAGATTCTGGAAATCGACGCCCAAATTCGTCGGCGTGCCGCCGCCAGCGTGCCGCCAGCGTGACGGTGGCGAGCCGCCGCTCGCCAGCGCCGGAGCAGGAATGCGCAGCAACGCATACAGTCTTCAGAGAGTTTTGCCAGCGGAGGTACTCCGCTCATTAAGAAAAGAACAGGTGATATTTTTTGTCCATTCTCATCGCGGTTTTGGTATTTGGTTTGATCGTGTTTGTCCATGAGCTGGGGCACTTTGTGGCCGCCAAGCTCTCCGGGGTCACCGTTTACCGGTTTTCCATCGGTTTCGGCCCGGCCATCGTGAAAAAGGAGTGGAAAGGCACCCTTTATGCCATCCGCCTTCTGCCTCTGGGCGGAAGCGTCGTGATGAAAGGGGAGTTTGACGAAGAGGGCAACGAAGTGGAAGATCAGACCGGCTCCTTCCAGGCGGCCAGTCTGCCCCGCCGGTTTGCCATTTCGGCGGCGGGCTCTGTGATGAACTTCCTCACCGGCCTGCTGCTCATCATCATCACCCTGTGGCCGGCGCAGGCCCTGCCCACCGCTCAGGTGGCCTCCCTGGAAGAGAGCTTCCCCGCAGGGGGCGAAAACGGCATCCAGGAGGGGGATGAGCTGCTCAAGATCAATGACTTTCACATCTTCCTCTATGGGGATGTGATGACTGCTTTGGAATATGGCGCCGGAGAGCCTTATGACATCACCGTCCGGCGGGATGGCGAAAAGATCGAGCTCAAGGATGTGGAGCTCGTAAAGCAGGAGTATTCCGACTCACAGGGGGGCACCAGCCTGCGCTATGGCATGAACTTCGTCACCGAAAAGGCCACCGTGGGCGCGAAGCTCCGTTACAGCCTGAATAACGCCGGCAGCTTCATGCAGTCGGTGACCGAAGGCCTGGGGCAGATCTTCCGGGGCCAGGTGAAAAAGGACGATGTGATGGGCACCGTGGGCATTGCCAACGAGATCAGCAGCCGGGCCAAGACCTCGGCCCTGGATATGTGGTATTTCGTGGCGTTCCTCTCCATCAACCTGTCCATTATGAACCTGCTGCCCATTCCCGGGCTGGACGGCGGCAAGATTTTGTTCCTGCTCATCGAGGCCGTTATTCGCCGCCCGGTGCCGCCCAAGTTCGAAGGGGCCGTGCAGCTGGCCGGGCTGGCCCTCATCTTCGGCCTGTTCATTTTCGTCACCTATAACGACATCGTGCGTCTGATCGCGGGGTAAAGACTATGGAAAGAAAAACAAAACAGATCATGGTGGGGGGTGTGGCCATTGGGGGCGGCGCCCCCTTGGCTATTCAATCCATGGCCAACACCAAAACCACCGATGCGGAAGCCACCCTCTGCCAGCTTCACCGGCTGAAAGAGGCCGGGTGCCATGTGGCCCGGCTCACCGTGCCCGATGAAAAGGCCGCCCGGGCCTTTGGGCATATCCGCCGGGATTCTCCGCTGCCCCTGGTGGCCGACATCCACTTTGACTACAAGGCCGCCATCTGGGCCGCCGAGGAAGGGGCCGACAAAGTGCGCATCAACCCGGGCAACATCGGCTCCGATGAGAAGGTGGGGGAAGTGGTGCGGGCCTGCCGCAAACAGGGGATCCCCATCCGCATCGGCGTCAACGGCGGCTCTTTGGAAAAGGACATTCTCCGGAAATACGGCGCTCCCACGGCGGAAGCTCTGGTGGAGAGCGCCATGTCCCATGTGGAAAAGCTCCACCGGTGGGATTTTGACGACATCTGCATTTCCCTCAAATCCTCCGATGTGAAAATAAACATTGCGGCCTACCGGCTGATGGCGGAAAAGACCGATTATCCCCTCCATCTGGGGGTCACCGAGGCGGGCACCCGATATATGGGCACCCTGAAATCGGCGGCGGCCTTCGGGGCGCTGCTGCTGGACGGCATCGGCGACACCCTGCGGGTGTCCCTCACCGCCGACCCGGTGCGGGAGGTCTATGCCGCCAAAGACATTCTCAAAGCCCTGGGCCTGAACCGGGAAGGGGCCACCTTGGTGTCCTGCCCCACCTGCGGCCGCACCCAGGTGGATCTGATCCCCATCGCCGAAGAGGTGGAGCAGCGCCTGTCCGGGCTGAAAAGCCGCATCACCGTGGCGGTGATGGGCTGCGCCGTCAACGGCCCCGGGGAGGCCCGCCAGGCCGATCTGGGGGTGGCCTGCGGCAATGGGGAGGGCCTGCTCTTTTCCAAAGGGGAGATCCTCTGCAAAGTCCCGGCCCGGGAGATCGCCGACGCTCTGGCCAAGGAAGTCAGCCGCCTGACCGGTGAACAGATATGAGCGCCACCTTACAGCAGCTCTTCGGCAAATGCGATTTTGAAGGCGGCCCCCTGGCAAAGGCCCAGGTCCAGGGCATTGAGGCAAACCGGAAGGAGAACACCCTGGAAGTGTCCCTGCTGGCCCCTCACTTGCTGGAAGAAAGCTCCCTCCAGGCCGGGGAAACTTGCATTCGAAGGGCTTACGGTCTGAAAAAAGCCCATCTCCAGGTGCGCTATCAGCTCCATGCGCTGGATCAGGCGGCGGCGGACTACTGCCGCCGCCGGCTGCGGGCCCGCTATCCCTCCATGGCGGCCGCCGGGGACTGCCTCCGCTTCCAGGAGGAGAAGGGGGCTTTGGTCATCGACGCCCCCCAGCAGTGGCTTCCCCGGGCCCAGGAGCTGCGGGAGCCGCTGCAGCTGTTTTTGCAGCGGGAACTGGGCCTTTCCTCCCCGGTGGAAGTGCGGGAGGGCAAGAGTTTCCCGGCCCATTGCCAGGACTTCGAAAAACAGCAGAAGGCCCTTTTGCAAAAGGCCCTCCTGGAGCAAAGCCGGTGCGCACCGGCTGCCCAGAAACCCCCGGCCCCCAAGAAACCCGCCCCGGAAAAACGGTACATGGAGCGGAAAAAGCCGGAAGGCGTGATCTTCCGGCCCAAAAACTCCGATGCCAAGGTGCTTTACGGCAAACCGGCCCAGCGGCCCATCATCCATATGGACGAGGTCAATGTGGACAGCGGCAAGGTGGCGGTGGAAGGGGAGGTCTTTTTCGCCGAGGCAAAGAAGCTGACGAGTCGGGGCAAGACCATCTATACCTTCGATATGACCGACGGCCATGGCTCGGTGCGGTGCGTCAAGGTGCTGCCCGACGAGGAATGCGCCCTTTTGATGGATGCGGTGAAGGTGGGTTCCTATGTGATGGTCCAGGGCGTGGCCAATTATAGTACCTTTGAGCGGGAAGTGGTCATTTCCCCCCAGGCCGTGGTGGAGGCCAAAAAGAAGCTGCGCCAGGACAAGGCGGAAAACAAACGGGTGGAGCTGCATCTCCACACCTGCATGAGCTCCATGGACGGCCTGACGGACACGGCCCAGGCCATCCAGACCGCCGCCCGCTGGGGCCACAAGGCCATCGCCATCACCGACCACGGCGTGGCCCAGTCCTTCCCCGATGCCATGCACGCCCAGGAAAAGCTGCGGGGCAAGGGCCAGGACATCAAGGTGATCTATGGCGTGGAGGCCTATTTCGTGAACGACCTGGCAAAGAGCCAGGCGGTGCAGGGCCAGTGCGACACCCCCCTGCGGGGTGAAACCGTGGTCTTCGACCTGGAAACCACCGGCCTCAGCCCCCGCAACTGCGAGATCATCGAGATCGCCGCCATCATCGTGAAAGACGGGGAAGAGAAGGAGACCTTCCATACTTATGTCAGCCCCACATCCCCGGTGCCCTATGAGATCACAAAGCTCACCGGTATCCGGGATGAGATGGTGGACGGGGCCCCTTCCCAGGAGGAAGCGCTCCGGGCCTTCCTGGATTTTGCCGGGGACAGGCCCCTTTGCGCCCACAATGCCGGGTTTGATGTGTCCTTCCTCCGGGCCGGGTGCGAAAAGTTCGGCATTGAGAGGGAGTTTTGCAGTATCGACACCGTGGAGATGTGCCGGGTGCTGCTGCCCCATCTGAAACGGCACAAGCTGAATATCGTGGCCGAGGACCTGGGGCTTTCCTTCAACCACCACCGGGCCTTGGACGACACCGGCGTGCTGGCTAAGATCTATGACCATCTGCTGTCTTTGATCGAGGAGAAGGCCCCGGTGGAGCGGGTGGATCAGATCAACCACGCCCTGGATGTGTGCCGGGGCGGGGAAGCAGACCCCCTGTCCCGCAGGTCCCACCATATGATCATTCTGGTGAAAAACCTGGTGGGGCTGAAAAACCTCTATCAGCTCATTTCCTTCTCCCATCTGAAATACTTTAAGCGCCATCCTATCATCCCGGCCACCCTGCTGATGCAGTACCGGGAAGGGCTGATTTTAGGCTCGGCCTGCGAGGCCGGCGAGCTGTTTTCCGCCATCGTCCAGGGCAAAACCTGGAATGAGCTGAAGGAGATCGCATCCTTCTATGATTTCCTGGAGATCCAGCCCATCGACAACAACCGGTTTATGCTGGAAAACGGCACGGCCAAGGACGAAGAGCAGCTGCGGGACTTCAACCGCACGGTGCTGAAATTGGGGGACGCCCTGCACAAACCGGTGGCGGCCACCGGGGATGTGCACTTCCTGGAGCCGGAGGACAGCCAGTACCGGGCCATCCTCATGGCGGGCATGGGCTTTTCCGACGCCGACAAGCAGGCCCCCCTCTATTTCAAAACCACCGACGAGATGCTAAAGGAATTTGCCTATCTGGGGCAGAAGCGGGCCTATGAAGTGGTGGTGGAAAATCCCAACAAGATCGCCGAACTGTGCGAGGACATTAAGCCGGTGCCCGACGACAAATGCCCGCCGGTGATCCCCGGCTCGGCCGACGAGATCAGCCAGATGGCAAACCAGAAGGCCGTCGAGCTTTATGGCGATCCGCTGCCCCAGCTGGTGAAGGACCGGCTGGACGCCGAGCTGATCCCCATCATCAACAACGGCTTTGATGTGATGTACCTGATCGCCCAGAAGCTGGTGGCCAAGTCTTTGGAGGACGGCTACCTGGTGGGCTCCCGCGGCAGCGTGGGCTCCAGCTTTGTGGCCTTTTTGACCGGCATCACCGAGGTAAATTCCCTGCCGGCCCACTACCGCTGCCCCCATTGCAAGCATTCCATTTTCCCGGGTGATCCGGGTTACGGCTGCGGGGTGGACCTGCCGGACAAACTCTGTCCTCAGTGCGGCACGCCCCTGATCAAAGACGGGTTCAACATTCCCTTTGCCACCTTCCTGGGCTTCAACGGAGAAAAGGCCCCGGATATCGACCTGAACTTCTCCAGCGAATACCAGTCCCGGGCCCACCGGGAGCTGATCCGCATGTTCGGAGAGGACCATGTGTTCCGGGCGGGAACCATCGGCACCGTCAAGAGCAAGACGGCCTATGGTTTTGTGAAGAAGTACAACGAGGAACGGGGCCTGATGCCGGGGAAGGCCGAGGAAAACCGGCTGGTGGTGGGATGCACCGGCATCAAGCGCACCACCGGTCAGCACCCTGGCGGGCTGATCATCGTGCCCAACGACCGGAGCATTTATGAGTTCTGTCCGGTGCAGCGTCCGGCGGACGACCCCCAGAGCGACATCATCACCACCCATTTTGATTACCATTCCATCGACCAGAACCTTCTGAAGTTCGATATGCTGGGACACGAAGATCCCACCATGATAAAGGCCCTGGAGGACCTGACAAGGGTCAACGCCCGGGAGATCCCTCTGGACGACCCGGACACCATGTCCATCTTCACCTCCCTGGATGCCCTGAAGATCGATGACGACGGCTCCTTCGGAAAGACCGGGGCCGTGGCCATTCCCGAGTTCGGCACCCGGTTCGTCCGGGGCATGCTGGAGATCACCCAGCCCCACACCTTTGACGAACTGCTGCGCATTTCCGGCCTGTCCCACGGCACCAATGTGTGGCTGAACAACGCCAAGGACTACATCGAAAGCGGCGACGCCACGCTGAAAGATGTGATTTCGGTGCGTGACGACATCATGACCTATCTGATCCAGACGGGCATCGAGCCCCAGCAGTCCTTCAAGATTTCGGAAAGCGTGCGAAAGGGCAAGGGCTTAAAACCGGAGTGGGAGGATCTGATGCGGGAGCACGGCATTGCCGACTGGTATATTGAGTCCTGCAAGAAGATCCAGTATATGTTCCCCCGGGCCCATGCGGCGGCCTATGTGATGATGGCCTACCGCATTGCCTGGTTCAAGGTGCATCAGCCCATGGCCTTTTACAGCGCCTATTTCGGCATTCGGGCCGGCGGCTTTGACGCTTCTATCATGTGCCGCGGCGACGGGCTGGTGATGGAAAAGACCCGGGAACTGCAGGGGAAGGACAAGCGCACCGCCGCCGAGGAAGACACGCTGACCACGCTGGAAGTGGTGCACGAATTTTACCGCCGGGGCTTTACATTCCAGAAGCTGGATATCTATGAGAGCGATGTGAACAAGTTCCTGATCCGCGGGAATACCTTGGTGCCGCCGCTGACTTCTCTGCCTGGATTGGGCGAGGCCGCCGCCCGGGATATTGTGGAGGAGCGGAAAAACGGCAAGTTCATGTCCACCGAGGAGATGATCCTCCGCTGCGGCAAGGTGACCAAGGGGGTTATCGAGACCCTCACCGCCGCCGGGGCCTTGGAGGGTATCCCCAAAAGCAATCAGATCGATCTCTTCGAAATGATCTAGCGGCGAGCCGCCGCACCCGTTCCTGTCTCCGGTGGGGATGCGCTGCGGGCCGGAGTGCTCCGGTGCTGGCGAGCCGACCCCGGAAGGGGCCTGGGTGAAGTCCTGGCCCAGTGCTGTGTCGCAGGGCAAAGAAAAGCCCCCCTTGTGCAAAGGGGGGACAGCATGGCAACGCCATGCAGGGGGGATTGCGAAGCCGGGGGAATGATTCAGCTGGTTTTCTATTGTCGGGTGCGGCAGCACTGCTTGGATGCAGCGTCACGCTGGTCTTGGCCGGGGCGAAACCAACGAACCAGGACAAAGAAAAAAGCCTCCTTTTAGGAGGCTTTTTCTTTCAACTTCGTTCTGTTGCCCAGCGCGGGAGCGCAGTATGGGTGCGGAGGCACTCCGCCGACACGCCGCCTAGCGGAGTTCTTGTTCCAGTTGAGAGAAGAGGGGAGAGCGGAAAAAATCCACCATGGTGATCTCCAGGCCATCGCACAGCTTTTTCAGGGTGGAGACCGTGGTGCTGCGGTTGCGTCCGCTGACGATGTTGTTGAGTGTGGATTGGGTGACACCGCTGCGCAGGGCCAGATGGTTCACCGTCAGTTTTTTCTCTTCGCACAATTCCAGCAGCCGCAGCCGTACCGCCTGACCAATATCCATGGGCAATTCTCCTTATTTTCTTTGCCTGGGTGAACATAACCAACCTTGGTTCTATTGCTTAGCGCGGGAGCGGCCCAGTGCCTGGGCGGTCATACTTTCTTTGGTCCGGTGGCCGGACGGCCGTACTGTCTTTGCCGGATTACACACAACCATCCTTTTCTATGGCACCCTGCTAAGATTGCATCCTGGCCCCTTCCGGGGTTGGCTCGCCAGCACCGGAGCACTCCGGCCCGCAGCGCATCCCCACCGGAGACAGGAACGGGTGCAGCGTCACGCTGCCGTCACTCCGCCGTCACGCTGCCGGGAAGGTGTGGGTGGCCACCACTTCGCCACGGTAGAGCAGCTCCAGCTTTTCCAGTTTGGGCTGGCCTTCCAGGGAGAAATAGAAAGTCTGGCCTGCATAAACCGACTGGGTCACCTGCTGCCCATCCCCATAGGAAAGGCGAAGGGAGGGCATATTGTCCCACTGTCCGCCTACTGCGCCAAAGACCACCGTGTGCCCCGCAGGCCCCAAAACGGCGGCGGAAAGCCCACCTTCCGGCGGGGCCGAGCACTGGTTCTCCGTAAGGGGATGCCAGTGTCCGTCATTATTGCGCCGCTCCAGGCCGTGGGCCTGCAGCTGGGTGTGGTCCTTGTCCCAGGAAAGAGCCACATACCCCACACCGGCGGGGAAAATGGTCTCCAGTTCCCGGTGGGGGAGATCCCGCTGGAAATCGGCCTTGGGGCCGGAGGACAAAGGTCCGAATCCGGCGTTGCCGACGCAGTTTTGTCCCACATCGCCCGTCATGAACTCCACCATGCGCCGGGCCAGGGAATCCTTGGGTTCATCGGCCCGGACAACGGCATAGTTGTATCCGGCCAGGGGATAGCTGCCGTCGGCAATGGTGGCATCGGAAGGCACCACGCCGTCGATGGCCAGCAGCTTGAGTCCGCCGGCGGAGACCTCGTCCACCAGCCGGTAGCTGCGTGTGTAATAGTAATAGACGCTGTAACCAATGGCATAAGCGGGGGGATCGGTGCGCAGAGCGTCGGCCACATCGGTGAGGGCCGAGGACATGGCATAGGAAGTGAGCACATTGTTCACATCCGGGCTGAGGGACAGCTTGCCGCCTTCCAGGAAATATTGCTCCATCAAAGCGTGGGAGCCGCTGTCCGCATTGCGCCGGTAGGGGAGAAGCTCTGCATCCGGGCCGCCCAGCTGGTTCCAGTTCTGGTATTTTCCGTCCACATAGATCTCCTGGATCTGCTTTTGGGTCAGGCTGTCCAGGGAATTTATCTTGTTGGTGAAAAAGACCATGGCGTCATAGGCGATGGGAATGAACTCCAGCTCCACACCGGCAGCGGCGGCCTGAGCCTTCAGATCCTCCGAGGGCAGAGTGGCGGCAAAGAGAATGTCAGCCTCGCCCTGGATGAGCCGCACATAGGAATCGTGGGAGGTGGAGTGCTTTTCCACATACTGGGGATGATGGTTGCTGTTATGGAACAGCACGCCATACACCGCCTGGGTGTAGGGATAGGTGGAGGTGGAGCCGTCCAGCACCGGCATCTGCTGCGAAAGGCCCCAGTCGATGGCATACTGGGAGGGGTACCAGGGCAGCTGGATCCGAGCGAAATGGAGGAAGGTGATGGCTTCGCCCCGGGTGGCGATCTTGTTCCACTGGGCCAGAAGTTCCATTTTCGTGGAGCCGTCTTTGTCCGCTTCACCGGTTTCTCTTTGGGTGAAAATGCCGATGTCCCCCCCGTCAAAAGCCAGGTAGGCGCCCAGAGCCCAGGAGGGGATGGAAGCGGCATCCGCCAGGGACAGATCCTGAGCCTGGCCGTTTTCCGGGATGGAGAGCCAGCCGATGTGCTCCATGGCCCGGGCCAATATGGTGGTGAATTCGCCGCGGGTCACCGGGCGATGGGGGTAGAAATTATCGTCCGCCGAAGCCAGGCCGTGTGCATAGGCGGCGGCTGCGGTGGCGTAGTACCAGTCGCTCCGGTCCACATCCCGGAAGGGAAGAACGGAGTCCTCCGGCGCTTCCAGACTGAGCAGACGGCAGGCCAGGGCAAAGGCCTCGGCCCGGGTCAGGCTGGCCTTCGGGTTCAGGCTGCCCTGGGCATCGCCCTGGATGATGCCTCGCAGCTGAAGATCGCTGGTGCCGGCGGGAGAATCATAGCCCTGCTCATCTCCCCACTGGACGAAGCAGTCGGGGAAGCGGTGTTCCTCACCCTGGAAAACCTCCAGGGGACGGTCCTTTTCCGACACCGGAAGGGTGGCGAACAGGTAGCCGGCCAGGTAGTCGCTGGTGAGGGGGACCGGGGTTTTGGTATCGGCATACCGCAGGCTCAGCTGGCCCGCTTCTCCCCAGGACAGGCCGGAGCCTTGAGGGCAGGGGACACGGACGGTCACATAGTGGCCGCCCGGTTCGGTGCGTGTCCACAATTCTTCGGTGGGATCGCCCACGCCAAGGGCCATGGGGCTGATAAAAAGGAAGCAAAGGATGATGGCCGTGATCCGTTTCATATGATTCACTCCTTTTCTCGCTCAGAAAAATATGGAAAGCTTTGCGTTATTATATCACGCTGCCGTTCTAAAGTCAATCCGTCCATGCGGCCCAGTGCCTGGGCGGTCATACTCTCCCCGGCTGTATGCGCTGCGGGCCGGAGTGCTCCGGTGCTGGCGGGCCAACCCCGGAAGGGGCCTGGGTGAAGTCCTGGCCCAGTGCCGCAGGGCAAAGAAAAGCCCCCCTTGTGCAAAGGGGGGACAGCATGGCAAAGCCATGCAGGGGGGATTGACGGCACTCAGCTGTCTGGATGATACCAGCCACCGGGTGTGAGTGTCGTCAGCCATGTGCCCTCAATCCCTCAGTCGGCGTTCGCCGACAGCTCCCTTTGCACAAGGGAGCCGTCTTTGCTTTTCTGCATCGGGCTTGCCCAGCGCGGGAGCGCAGTATGGCCGCGGCGGCTCGCCGCCGTCAATCCCTCAGTCGGCGTTCGCCGACAGCTCCCTTTGCACAAGGGAGCCGTCTTTGCCTTTCTGCATCGAGCTTGCCCAGCGCGGCAGCGCAGTATGGCCGTCCGGACACCGGACCCCGCCTGGGGCGCGAAAAAGGTCGGGGAAAAACTTAGTTTTTCCCCGAGAGCCAGCGGCGGCGTTACCTACCGGAATGATGGTTATTTCGGCTTTACGCCGAAATAACACGCCGCCAATAGCAAAAGAAACAGGCCCCAGAGAACCAAGTTCTCATGGGGCCTGTTTCTTTGCTGGCCTTCGCCGCAGCGAAGGCTCTGGCTCCTAGAACAGGCGGCTGATTTCGTCCAGGGAATGGACGCCCACCATACGCTCGGCAGGCTGGCCGTTTTCAAAAAGGATCAGAGTGGGGATGCTCATCACCCGGAACTTCCGGGCGGCTTCCGGGTTCTGATCCACATCGATCTTCACGATCTCACAGTTTTCCGGCAGCTTCTCCGAAAGCTCTTCCAGCATGGGGGCCAGCATCTTGCAGGGGCCGCACCAGGTGGCGAAAAAGTCCACCAGCACCTTCTTGCCCTGCTGATTGGTCACTTCATCAAACTGATCCTGAGTAATGTGCTTGACTGCCATAATGAATATCCTCCTTTTTTTGTTCGGGGCTGTTGATTTTAAAGTTCACAAAATTCATCTACATTTCTACTGTAACAATCATACTACCAGTTAGCCCCTTTGTCAATAGTTTCCCCGGAAAAGGGTGAAAAATTTTCCTTGGGGCCGGAGCGGATTTATGATACAATAGCGGTAACCTTCCTGGGAAGCAGGAGGAAAACGGTGGGGGAGACCCCAAGGAGGAACTGTTAAGGAGGAACTGTTACGGAACTATTTTTCCCTGAACTGTCAAAAGAAGAACTGCTGCGCCTGAGCAGTCTGGCTCTGGCCCATGTGGGCGACGGGGTCTATGAGCTGATGGCCCGCACCTATGTGGTGGGGCAGAAGGGGGGCCTGGCACGGCAGATGCACCAGCGGACGGTGGAACTGGTGCGGGCCCAGACCCAGGCCCGGGCCATCCGGGGGCTTTTGCGGGAGGAAGCGCTCACCGAGGAAGAAAAGCAAGTTTTTCTCCGGGGCCGCAACTGCCATTCCCACGCCGCCCCCAAAAGCGCCTCGCCGGAGGATTATGCCCATGCCACCGGCCTGGAGGCCCTGTTCGGCTGGCTCTATCTTACCGGGCAAAAAGAGCGGGTCTGCCTGCTGTTTGAGCAGATCCTTGCCATGAAGCCCTGGAAAAAGGAGAAATAAAAATCATGCGAAAGACTCTGGAAAATCCCAAAGCCGATCTGATACTGGATTATCTGCTCATTGTGCTGGGCTCCTGCATTTTTGCCTCGGGCATCGCCATTTTCATCAAACCGGCGATGATCTCCATGGGGGGCGTGGCCGGTATTGCCCTGATCGGCAACTACATCACCGGCCTGCCTTTGGGCGTGGCCAGCATTGTGCTCAATGTGCCCCTGTTCATCTTCGGCTACAAACTGCTGGGCCGGGAATTTTTCTTCAAAACCATTGTGTCCTCGGTGTCCTATTCGGTGTTCATCGATGTGGTGGGGCCCTTCCTGCCCCTGTTCGAAGGGGACCGGCTGCTGGCGGCTTTGTATGGCGGCATCATCCTGGGGGGCGGCATCGGTATGGTGTTCAAATGGGGCGGTACCTCCGGCGGCACCGATATCCTGGCCAAGTACCTGAATGTGAAGTTCGATATCAGCATCGGCAATGCAAACCTGGTGATGAACGGCCTGGTCATCATCGCCTGTTCCTTGATCTATAAGAGCGTGGAAAGCGCCCTGTATGCCATTATTGTGCAGTATCTCACCGGCGTGATCATCAACACCATGGTGGACGGCTCCGACCGGCAGAAGGAAGGGCTGATCATCACAAACAAGCCGGAGGAGCTGGCCCGGGCCATTCTGGAGAACCTCCAGCGTGGCTGCACCGGTTTCGGCGGCAAGGGAATGTATACCGGCGAGGAAAAGACCGTGCTGATGGTGGTGGTGCGCCGCCACGAGATCTCGGCCCTGAAAAAGCTGGTGCATCAGGTGGACCCGGAGTGCTTTATGCTCATCTCGGAAGTGAGCGAGGTCTTTGGTACCCACTTCAAAACCTACGACAAGTGAAGGTCCGGTGTCCGGACAGCCAAAACTCGCTGAAGGCTTTATGCGCTGTTTGCTCCTGTGCTCCGGTGCTGGCGAGCCAACACCGGCAGGAGACAAGGTGCAGTCCTGGCCCAGTGCCGCAGGGCAAAGAAAAGCCCCCCTTGTGCAAAGGGGGGACAGCATGGCAAAGCCATGCAGGGGGGATTGACGGCACTCAGCTGTCTGGATGATACCAGCCACCGGGTGTGAGTGTCGTCAGCCATGTGCCCTCAATCCCTCAGTCGGCGTTCGCCGACAGCTCCCTTTGCACAAGGGAGGTCCGGTGGCCGGACGGCCATACTGTCTTTGGTCCGGTGTCCGGACGGCCATACTGTCTTTGCCTTGGCTCGTTGTGCTTGCCTGGGCAAAGAGAGTATGACAGCCCAGGCACTGGGCTTGCCCAGCGCGGCAGCGCAGTATGACAGCGGAGGCACGCTGCCCCGGGGTCACCGGCTGATCAATTTCAATAAGCGGGGCCGGTTGTATCGCTGCATGATGACAAACAAGCTGTCCACCAGAGCGGACAGAAAAGAAGTGGCCAGGAACACACCGGCCGGGCGAAACCAGAAAGCAAGGCCCACCGGCAAAAAACTCAGAACAATAATGATCTCGTGCACGATCTCGGCCTGGCAGCCAGCCTTTATGATCTCGGTGATGCTGTGCGTTCTGATATCGAAATACGCCGCATCATAGGTGGGCATATGTTTTTTCCATTTTTTCACCCGGATCGTCCGGTATAGAAAGGGTTCAAACCGTCGTGGCCGGAACCATGGCTTGGTGAAATCCACATTGTTCTGCAATGTGTGATCCAAAAGCTGTCCCACCCCCAGACGCATCCAGAAATGGTAGGCCGTCACGGCGAAGGTGATGCACAAGGTCTCCCAAAGCTCTCCGCCTACGGTGAAGCGGAAAAATAGGCTGATCAGGAACAGAACGAGGAAAACAAGGGCCAGGCGTATGATGCAGCGTTTCATAGGGTATCACCAGACTGAAATTTTGGCTTTATTATACTGCATCTGACTGCGGTTGTCTATACTGCATCTGACTGCGCTATCACGGAGCAGCATAGATGGGGGAAGGGGCGGGAAGCACTTCCGTCCCGCAAAGGAGGGAAGACGATGAATACGGAGCAAGCAGAGGGCCTTCAGCGAGTTATGGCCGTCCCGACACGGGACACATGGTCAGGCTGATGCGTTTTTTTCCTTCGTCCACCTTTTCCACCCATACGGTGACCACATCCCCCACCTGAAGCAGCTGGGAGGGATGCCGTACCCGCTGGGGCAGCTTGCTGATATGCACCAGGCCGTCCTGATGGACCCCGATGTCCACAAACACCCCGAAATCCACCACATTGCGCACCGTGCCCTTTAGCTCCATGCCCGGCTTCAGATCCTTCATCTCCATCACATCGGTGCGCAGCAGAGGCGGGGGCAGCTCCTCCCGAGGGTCCCGGCCCGGCTTGCACAGCTCCCGGAGAATGTCCCGCAGGGTGGGCACCCCGGCCCCGATCCGCTCTTCCAGCTCTTCCAGCCCGATGGCCTCCGCCTTTTCCGGCAGATGTCCCAAAGCTCCCTTTTCCACATCAGAAAGGGTGAAGCCGCATTCCTCTAACAGTGCCTGGGCCGCGGCATAGCTTTCCGGATGCACTCCCGTGCGGTCCAGCACCTGGCGGCTTTCGGGCACGCGGATAAACCCGGCGCACTGCTCATAGGCCTTGGGCCCCAGGCCGCGCACCTTGAGTAGCTCCTTCCGGCTCTGGAAGGCGCCCTTTTCCTCCCGGTAGTGGACCACATTCTTGGCGGTGGCGGCAGTAAGCCCGCTGACCCGCTGCAAAAGGGAAGGAGAGGCGGTGTTGGCATCCACGCCCACGGCATTGACGCAGTCCTCCACCACCCCATCCAGGGCCTGACCCAGCCGGGCCTGGGGCATATCGTGCTGATACTGGCCCACGCCGATGGCCTTGGGGTCGATCTTCACCAGCTCGGCCAGAGGGTCCTGGAGCCTGCGGGCGATGGATATCGCCGAGCGGAGGTTTACATCAAACTGGGGGAATTCCTCCGCCGCCAGAGGGGAGGCGGAATACACCGAGGCCCCCGCCTCGCTGACCACCATATAGCTGACCCCGCCCCCGATGCGCCGGATCAGCTGGGCGGTCATCTGCTCGGTCTCCCGGCTGGCGGTGCCGTTGCCGATGGCGATGCACTCCACCTGGTGCCGGGCGATCATCTGGGACAAAGTGCGGATGCACTCCTCCTTCTGCCGGGCTCCATGGGTGGGATAGACCACCGTGGTGTCCAGCACCTTGCCGGTGGCATCCACCACCGCCACCTTGCAGCCCATGCGGTAGCCCGGGTCCAAGCCCATGGTCACCTTGCCCTTCACCGGCGGCTGCATCAGCAAGGGCCGCAGGTTGAGGGCAAAGGTATGGATGGCCCCTTCATCGGCCTGCTGGGTGAGCAGGGCGCGCACCTCCCGCTCCAGGGAGGGGAAGATCAGCCGGTCATAGGCGTCCTCGGCGGCAGCCTTCACAAAGGCCATGGCCGGAGTGCCGGGGCGCACCACCGCCCGGCACAGGGGTATCAGGGCATTTGGCCGGTCCAGCTGAACGCTGACTTTCAGCATATTCTCCCGCTCGCCCCGGTTGATGGCCAGCACCTGATAGCCCTGGAGCCTGCGGAGAGGGAAGGAGAAGTCATAATACAGCCGATAGACGCTGTCCTCCTGGGTGGCGGCCGCGGAGTGCAGGGAGCCTTGCCGCAGCACCAGTTCCCGCAGGGTCTTGCGGATGGCGGCGTCGTCGGAGAGCCATTCGGCAATGATGTCGCTCGCCCCCTGGAGGGCGTCCTCCACCGTCTCCACTCCTTTTTCCGGCCCTGAGTAATCCCGGGCGGCCTCCTCCGGGACAGGGCCGCTGCGCTTTTGCTCAAAGAGCAGCTGGGCCAAAGGCTCCAGGCCCTTTTCCCGGGCGATGGTGGCCCGGGTGCGCCGCTTCTGCTTATAGGGGCGGTACAGGTCCTCGGCTTCGGCCAGGGTGGCGGCGTTTTCGATGGCCTGGGAAAGTTCATCGGTGAGCTTGCCCTGGTTTTCGATGGCCGTGCGGATCTCTTCTTTCCGTCCTTCCAGGTTCCGCAGATACTGGAGCCGGTCACAGAGCTGCCGCAGAAGCTGGTCGTCCATGGAGCCGTGCAGCTCCTTCCGGTAGCGGGCGATGAAGGGGATGGTGGCCCCGCCCTCCAGCAGGGTGATGACATTTGCCACCTGCTTTGCATCCCGGCCGATCTCCCGGGCCAGGGTGCTTGTCAGTTTGTCCATATCCATAAAAACAGTCTCCTTACGGCACTCCGCCGCTGGCATATTGCGCTCCCGCGCTGGGCAACACAGCCAAGCAAAATGATGCAATCCGCTTCACAATCCCCCCTGCATGGCTGCGCCATGCTGTCCCCCCCTTTGCACAAGGGGGGCTTTTCTTTGCCTAGGTGCACACAACGGGCCTTTTCTGTAGCACTCTGCCAGGACTGCACCCAGGCCCCTTCCGGCAGAGCCGGAGCATCGAGGCCCCGGGCCCATACAGCCGGGGAGAGTATGGGTGCAGCGTCACGCTGCTTGCCCAGCGCGGGAGCGCAGTATGGCCGTCCGGCCACCGGACCAGCGGAGGCACTCCGCAGCCCCCCTTGTGCAAAGGGGGGACAGCATGGGCAGCCATGCAGGGGGGATTGTGAAGCCGGGTAAATGATTCAGCCCGGTGCAGCAGCATCACTTGGAAGCGAAGACACCGGGTCAATCCCTCAGTCGGCGTTCGCCGACAGCTCCCTTTGCACAAGGGCGGTCCCGTGTCGGGACAGCCATACTTTCTTTGCTTTTCCTCACACAACCTGCCGGGTGCGGCAGCACCGCTTGGCCGCGGCGGCTCGCCGCCAATCCCCCCGGCGGCGCAAGCCGCCACCCCCCTTTGCACAAGGGGGGCGTCTTTGCTGCTCAGCATACAACCGGCCCCTTCTGTGGCACTTGGCCAGGATTGCACCCCGGCCCCTTCCGGGTGATGGTTTATCACACCCGGAGCAATATGGCAAACAGCGCATCCCCACCGGAGACAGGAACGGGAGCGGAGGCACTCCGCCACCGCTGGGATTAACGGTATTTTTTGTAATTCTCTTCGAACTGGGCGGAAAGGTTCCGGGCCTTTTCCTCCCACTGGGCGCTGTCCGCATAGGTATCCCGGGGGTCCAGGATGCCGCCGTCCACCCCGTGCAGGGCGGTGGGCACTTCCAGATCAAAATAAGGGATGCGCTTGGTGGGGGCCTTCAGAATGGAACCGTCCAGAATGGCATCGATAATGGCCCGGGTGTCGTGGATGGAGATGCGCTTGCCGGTGCCGTTCCAGCCGGTGTTCACCAGGTAGGCCCGGGCGCCGCTCTGCTCCATCTTCCGCAAAAGCTCCTGGGCGTATTTGCTGGGATGCAGCTCCAGGAAGGCCTGGCCGAAGCAGGCGGAGAAGGTGGGGGTGGGCTGGGTGATGCCCCGCTCGGTGCCGGCCAGCTTGGAGGTGAAGCCGGAGAGGAAGTAATACCGGGTCTGCTCCGGGGTGAGGATGGACACCGGCGGCAGCACCCCGAAGGCATCGGCCGACAGGAAGATCACATGCTTGGCGTGGGGGCCCACCGACCGGGGCTGCACTCTCTTTTCAATGTGGGCGATGGGGTAGGACACCCGGGTGTTTTCGGTGACCGAGCTGTCGGCAAAATCGCATTGGCCGTCCTCCTGCACCGTCACATTCTCCAGAAGGGCATTCCGGCGGATGGCGTGGTAAATGTCCGGCTCGGATTCCTTGTCCAGGCCCACGACCTTGGCATAGCAGCCGCCCTCCAGGTTGAAGATGCCGTGCTCATCCCAGCCGTGCTCGTCGTCGCCGATGAGCAGCCGGTGAGGATCGGTGGACAGGGTGGTCTTGCCGGTGCCCGACAGGCCGAAGAACAGAGCGGTGTTCTGGCCGCTGAGATCGGTGTTGGCCGAGCAGTGCATGGAGGCAATGCCCTGCAGGGGCAGGTAGTAGTTCATCATGGAGAAGATGCCCTTTTTCATCTCTCCGCCGTACCAGGTGTTGAGGATGACCTGTTCCCGGGAGGTGATGTTGAACAGCACGGCGGTGGGGGAATGCAGCCCCAGCTCCTGATAATTTTCCACCGGGGTATGGGAGGCGTTATAGCAGACGAAGTCCGGCTCGAAGTGCTCCAGTTCTTCTTCGGTGGGCTGGATGAACATATTCTTCACAAAATGGGCCTGCCAGGCCACTTCCATGATGAAGCGCACGGCCATGCGGGTTTGGGGGTTGGCCCCGCAGAACACATCCATCACATAGAGCTTTTTCCCCGAAAGGGACTGCACCGCCAGTTTCTTACATTCCTCCCAGGCCTTCCGGGAAGCGGGCTTGTTGTCGTTGGGGAACTCCGGGGAGGTCCACCACACGGTGTCCCGGGAGTTTTCGTCCATGACGATGAATTTGTCCTTGGGGGAGCGGCCGGTGTAGACGCCGGTCATCACATTGACGGCCCCCAGCTCCGTCAGCCGGCCTTTTTCAAAGCCTTCCAGCCCGGGCCGGGTCTCTTCTTCGAACAAAGTCTCATAGGAGGGGTTGCGGAGGATCTGGGAAATGCCGGTGATGCCATACTTGCTCAGATCGATGTTTGCCATGGTGCGCGACCTCTTTCCTCATGGAATTTCTCCCCCAAAATGGTACCGGGGATCTGTTGTATACATCATACAGGAGCTGGTAAATGAAGTCAATGACGGAAAAACGCTTTTCCCCCGTTTTTTCTTTCAAAACGAAATAAAAAGGCCGAAAACGCCGATTTTTCCTAAAAATCGATAAAAAAATCACAAGCAGCGTGACGCCGGCGGGGTGTCCCCGCCGCCAAACTCTCCCCGGCTGTATGCGCTGTTGGCCTCGATGCTCCGGCTCCGCCGGTAGGGGCTATTGTGCAGTCCTGGCAGAGTGTCGCAGAAAAGGCCGGTTGTGTCCACCCAGGCAAAGATAGTATGGCCGTCCGGACACCGGACCCCCCTTGTGCAAAGGGGGGACAGCATGGCGCAGCCATGCAGGGGGGATTGTGCAATCCTGGCAGCGTTCAAATAAAAAGGCTCCCTGTGGGGAGCCTTTTTATTCGCCATTGTTCTGCACTCTGCCTGGGACTGCACCTTGTCTCCTGCCGGTGTTGGCTCGCCAGCACCGGAGCACAGGAGCAAACAACGCATACAGCCTTCAGCGAGTTTTGGGTGCAGCGTCACGCTGCCGCCGGACGAAAAAGACGGTAAGAGTGGTGGTAGGATAGAGGCAAGAAAAGCAGAGAAAGGAAGAAACACAATGGCGCGAGAATATATCTGCCTGTACCATTCCTACCTGGATGCCATACAGGCCCTGAGCGACGCCGAGCGGGGCCGGCTGCTGACGGCAATGCTGAACTACGCATTGACGGGCGACGCCGGGCACCTCAGCGGCAACGAGCGGTTTGTGTTCCCCATCATCAAAAGCCAGATCGACCGGGACAACGCAAAATATACCAGACAGTGTGAGAAGAACGCCATCAATGGAAAAAGCGGTGGCAGACCCAAAAAGCCAAAAAACCCAGTGGGTTTTTTCGAAAACGAAAAAAGCCAAGGAAAAGGCAAAGGAGAAAGAAAAGACAAAGGAGAAAATATCCCCCTTCCATCCCCCCTTGGGGGAAGATTCGACCGCTTTTGGTCGGCGTATCCCCGAAAAGCGGGGAAAGGGGCGGCCTTGAAAGCATTTCAGAAGCTGAACCCCGGGGAAGAGCTGCTGGAACAGATGCTGGAGACCATCCGGCGGGAGAAGGGGTCTCTTCAGTGGCAGGAGGAAGGGGGCCGCTTCATTCCACACCCGGCCACCTGGCTGAACCAGGGCCGGTGGGAGGACGAGCCTTTGGAACCGGCGGAAGAGGAGCTGTACGGGGGTGAGACCCTATGACAGACCCCACCATCGAAGCCCTGGCCCAGCGCCGGGCAGAGCACCTTCCGGGGGATTATATCCAGGACGGCCTGCTCCATTGCGGCGCCTGCCATAGCCGGAAGGAAACCAGGGTGGAACTGTTTGGGATGCAGCGGAAGGTGGCCTGCCTGTGCCGGTGCCAAAGCGAGAAAGTGCGGCGGCAGCTGGAGGAAATGGAGGCGCGGCAGCGGATAGAGGCCCTGGAGCGGAAGCGGGCCGCCGCTGTCCAGGACCCGGCCTACCGGAAATGGACCTTTGAGGGGGACGACGGAGCCAATCCACGGGTGATGGAGGCCTTGCGCCGCTACTGCCAGAAGTGGCCGGAGATGAAAAAACAGAATCTGGGGCTGTATCTCTACGGGGGCGTGGGCACCGGCAAGACCTTTGCCGCCGCCTGCGTGGCCAATGAGCTGACCCGGCAGGGAGTGCCGGTGCTCATGGCCAGCCTGGTGCGCATGGCCAACGCCCTGGGCTGGGGGGAGGAGCGGGCCGTGTTTCTCCGCAGCCTGAACGCCTATGACCTGCTGGTGATGGACGATCTGGGAGCCCAGCGGGGCAGCGACGCCATGAAAGAGGCGGTGTATCAGATCATCGACAGCCGCTATGCCAGCGGCAAGCCGATTTTGGTCACCACCAACTTGACTTGGGAGCAGTTCCAGAATCCCAGGGAGGAAGGGGACAGGCGGATCTATGACCGCATCCGGGAAATGACGGTGACCATCCAGATGGGCGGCCAGAGCCGCCGTCACAGGCTCCACGAGGAAAAGCAGAACGCCGCCCGGGCGATGCTGCTGTCCGGCATCGCACCCGCCCCTGGCTCGCAGGCCGGATAAAAGAAAGGAGACAGAAGCAAATTTAAGAGAAGAAAAAAGGAGGAGTGGATTCAAGGAGAAAAGATTCAATATATTTCCATTGTTTTCTCCACCACTTCTCCACCACCAATACCGCCAAAATCCCGGGAAAACCGGATGCAGCAAATTTTCCAAACAGCACGAAAAAACCCCGGAAGCCTTGATTTTCAAGGTTTCCGGGGCCTTTCAGTTTGGCAGCGGGAGAAGGATTCGAACCCTCACAAACAGAGTCAGAGTCTGTCGTGCTACCCTTACACAATCCCGCTATTTTGTTTTTCGCTTTGGGCCGTGGCCCTGAGCGCATAATTTATTATAGCTATATTTTTCAGAATGTCAACACCTTTTTTAAAAAAATCTGAAAAACTTTTAAAAAACTTTGGAGGAAGTTTTCCAAGGTCTCTTGCAATTCTCCCCGAAAACGAAGATAATATAACAGGGAGGCCCTGCACCCATACTGCGCTGCCGCGCTGGGCAACAGAACCAGGGCCGGTCCCGTGTGATCGGGTGCGGCAGCACCGTTTGGCCGTCCCGACACGGGACCGCTGGGAGGAGAAACACCATGAAATTGATGGCCATTGATGGCAACAGCCTGGTGAACCGGGCTTTTTATGCCGTGCGCCTGCTGACCAACCGGCAGGGGCTTTATACCAATGCAGTATATGGCTTTGTGAATATCTTACTCAAGCTGCTGGAGGAAGAGCAGCCGGAGCAGGTATGCGTCTGCTTTGATATGCGGGCGAAAACCTTCCGCCATCTGAAATACGAAGGCTATAAGGCCCAGCGGAAGGGCATGCCCGATGAGCTGGCCCAGCAGATGCCTATTATTAAAGAAGTGCTGGACAAGATGGGCATTGCCCGCATGGAGCTGGAGGGCTTTGAAGCCGATGACCTTCTGGGCACCCTGGCCCGGCTCTGCCGGGAAAAAGGGGAGGACTGCGTCATCGTCACCGGTGACCGGGACAGTCTCCAGTTCATCGCCCAAGGGGCCACCGTCAAGCTGGTGACCACCAAAATGGGCCAGACCATTTATAAGGACTATGACGAGCAGGCCTTCCGGGAAAGCTACCAGGGCCTGTCGCCCGATAAGATCGTCGATCTGAAAGCCCTCATGGGGGATGCTTCCGACAACATCCCCGGCGTGCCGGGCATCGGGGAAAAAACCGCCATGAGCCTGCTCACCCGGTTCGGCTCTTTGGATGGGGTCTATGAGCACCTGGAGGACCCGTCCCTCACCCCCTCCCAGAAAAAGAAGCTGCAAGCCGGGCAGGACAGCGCCCGTTTGAGCTTTGAGCTGGCCCTGGGCGTGGTGGACGCCCCCATCACCGCCGCTCTCCCCAGCCTGAGCCGGGGCGAGATGGACAAACCGGGACTGTTCCGGCTCTTTTCCATGCTGGAGTTTTCCGCCCTCACCAAGCGTCTGGGGCTGGAAGGCGAAGGGGAAAGCCTGGATACGCCGGAGGCCCGGGAGATCTCCGCAGACTACCGCCTGGCCCAGCCGGAGGAACTGCAAGACCTGCTGCAAGCCTTTTCCGGGAAGGACACCCCCTGCCGCCTGGACCCGGGGTTCCACGCCCTGGCCCTGGAGAAAGAGGGGGAAGTGCTGCTCTTCACCCGGGAGCATCTGGGGGAAGAAGCCTTCATGGGCTTCCTCCGGGACTTTTTCCAGGGAACAGGGGGCAAGGTGCTCTGCGACGCCAAGCCCACCTGGAAAGCCCTGCTGGAAGGGGGCATCTGTCCCCAGGGGTTAAAAGGGGACACCGCCCTCAGCTGCTACCTGCTGGACCCCACCGCCGGCGGCTACACCCTGGAGAAAACCGCTGCGGCCTATCTGGGGGCGCACCTGCTTCCGGAGAGCCACTACACCGGGGAGGACGCCTTTTCTCCCCTGAACCCGGAGAGCATGGCCCTGTCCGCCCTGGCCCAGCACTGTCGGGCCGTGGGACGGCTCCATGAAACCCTGGGAGAGCGCATCCGGGAAGAGGGAATGGAAAAACTCCTTTGTGAAGTGGAGCTGCCCCTGGTTCCCGTTTTGTGCCAGATGGAGCGGGAGGGCTTTTTGCTGGACACCGGAAGGCTTCTCTGTTTCGGGGCCTCTCTCGGCAGCCAGATCGAGGAGCTGACACAGGAGATCTACCGCCTGGCCGGGGAGCAGTTCAACATCAACTCCACCCAGCAGCTGGGGCATATCCTGTTTGAAAGTCTGGGACTCAAAGCCGTCAAAAAGACCAAGAAGGGCTATTCCACCGACATTGAAGTGCTGGAAAAACTGAAAAACAGCCATGCCATTGTGCCCCTCATTATTGAATACCGGAAGCTGACCAAGCTGAAAAGCACCTATGTGGACGGCCTGAGCCGGCTGGCGGGAGCCGATGGACGGGTGCACACCACCTTCCAGCAGATGATCACCGCCACAGGGCGTCTCAGCAGCACCGAGCCCAACCTGCAGAACATCCCGGTGCGTCAGCAGATCGGCGCCGAGATCCGCCGGTGTTTTGTGGCAAGGCCCGGCTGGGTGCTCATCGACGCCGACTATTCCCAGATCGAGCTGCGGGTGCTGGCCCATATCGCCGATGACCCCATTATGAAGCGGGCCTTCCTGGAAGGGGAGGACATCCACACCGTCACCGCCTCCCAGGTGTTCGGCGTACCGGTGGAGTTTGTCACGCCCCAGATGCGCAGTCATGCCAAGGCGGTGAATTTCGGCATTGTCTACGGCATTTCCGCCTTTTCTCTCTCCGAGGACATTCATGTGTCCCAGAAGGAGGCCCAGGGCTATATTGACAGCTACCTGGAAAAATACAGCGGCGTGCGCCGGTATATGGAAGAGATCAAGGAAAAGGCCCGGCAGGAAGGGTTCGTCACCACCTTGTGGGGCCGCCGCCGGTACCTGCCCGAGCTCCGCAGCAAGAACTTCAATATCCGCTCCTTCGGAGAGCGTCTGGCGCTGAACACTCCCATCCAGGGAACGGCTGCCGACATCATCAAGGCGGCCATGGTGGCGGTTGCCCGCAGGCTTGAAAAGGAAGGCCTTCAGGCCCGGCTGCTGCTCCAGGTCCACGACGAGCTGATCATCGAAGCGCCCCGGGAGGAAGCGGCGCAGGTCAGCGCCCTTCTCAAAGAGGAGATGGAAGGGGCCTTCCCCTTGTCGGTGCGCCTGACTGCCGATGTGAGCCAGGGAGAGAACTGGTATGAAGCAAAGAAATAAGACGCTGTGGCAGGTGGAGGAGCTGCGGGAGGAACACATTCCTCCGATCGCCGCCATCGAGCGGGCCTGTTTCACAGACCCCTGGAGCGAAAGCGCCTTGCGGGATGAGCTGAACAGTCCTCTGGCCCGGTACTTTGTGTGCACCGAAAACGGGGAGGTGCTGGGGTACATCGGCACCCGGATGGTGCTGGATGAATGCCAGGTGGCCAATGTGGCGGTATCTCCGGCGTGCCGCCGGGAGGGAGTGGCTTCCTTTCTGATGGAGGCCATGCTGGGTTTCTGCCGCCGGGAGGGCATGAACCTTGTGACCCTGGAAGTGCGGGTGTCAAACAGCGCCGCCCAGGCCCTTTATGAAAAGTTCGGCTTTCAGAAAACCGGTATCCGCCCCGGCTATTACCGATCCCCTCCGGAAGATGCGCTTTTGATGGCACTGAAGCCAGCATAGAGCCAGAACACCCGCTGCGGCGGGTGTTGCCCCAGGCTTCTTCCCGGCGATAAAATCGCCGGGCCAGCGTGACGCTGGACCCATAACTTTCTTTGCCTGGGTGGGCACAACTGGCCTTTTCTGATGCACTGGGCCAGGATTGCAAGATGGCCCCTACCGGGTGATGGTTTATCACACCCGGAGCACCTGGGCCTGGCAACGCATACAGCCTGGGAGAGTTTTGGCAGCGGGGACACCCCGCAGAAAAGGAATGAGAACAATATGAAGATTTTAGCCATAGAAACCTCTTGTGACGAGACGGCGGCGGCCGTCAGTCAGGATGGCCGGACCATTCTGTCCGATGTGATCTATTCCCAGGCCGATATGCACGCCCTGTATGGGGGCGTGGTGCCGGAGATCGCCTCCCGCAAGCACATCGAGAAAATCAGCCTGGTGGCCCAGCAGGCCCTGGAGCAGGCCGGGGTGGGGCCGGAGGAGATCGACGCCGTGGCCGCCACCTGCGCCCCCGGGCTGATCGGGGCCCTTCTGGTGGGGGCCAACTTCGCCAAGGCCTGCGCCCAGGCCTGGGGCGTGCCCTTTGTGCCGGTGCACCATATCCGGGGCCATATCGCCGCCAATTTCGTGGCCTTCCCGGATCTGGAGCCGCCTTTTCTGGCGCTGGTAGCCTCGGGCGGCCACACCGTCCTGGCCGATGTGCAGGATCACACCCGCATGGAAGTGCTGGGCACCACCCGGGACGATGCGGCAGGGGAGGCCTTCGACAAGATCGCCCGCACCCTGGGCCTGCCTTATCCCGGCGGCAAGGCCATGGATGAACTGGCCCAGCAGGGAGACCCCCATTTTTACGATCTGCCCCAGGCCCATGTGGCGGGCAGCGCTCTGGATTTCTCTTTTTCCGGGCTGAAAACCGCCGCCATCAACCTGGTGCACAACTTAGGCCAGAAGGGGCAGCAGGTGGAAAAACACCATCTGGCGGCGGGGGTATGCCATGCCGTGGCCCAGGCCATCGTGCCCCGGATGCTGGAAGCGGCCCGGGAAAGAAAGCGGGATACCCTGGTGATCGCCGGGGGCGTGGCGGCCAACTCGGTACTGCGCGGTCTTTTGGAAGAGGAAGCAGGGAAGGCCGGACTGCGGCTTTTCCTGCCGCCCCTGCGTCTTTGCGGGGACAACGGCTCTATGATCGCCTGCCAGGCCTACTATGAATTTCTGGCCGGGCACACCGGCACCTTAGAGCAGAACTGCTATGCCACCATGCCTCTTTCGGAGGATGTGAGCGCGGCGCTGTGATGCTGTGAAAAATCACAGATCGCACCAAAAAAGAGACGAGAAAAGCGCAAGATCCCCATTGTCAAAACAGAGCATAACACCTTGTTAAACCAGAACAAAAGGTCGAAAAAGGCCGGGACCCATTGAAAAAGCAGGGATTTCCGGTTGTGGATAACTCTGTGGACAATGTTGATAACTCATTGTAGTAAGAAAACGGGAACAGGTGGACCATCGCCCGGAAACAGTCCCGTGGAAGGAAGAAATAGGCAAAATGGAAGAAAAAAAGATTTCAATGGCGGTGATCCGCCGGATGCCCCGGTACTATCGGTATGTGAATGAGCTGCACCAGAACGGCGTGGCCCGCATTTCATCCGGGGTCTTGGCGGCCAAGATGGGCCTGAAGGCCTCCCAGGTGCGGCAGGATTTCAACTGCTTTGGCGGCTTTGGCCAGCAGGGCTATGGTTATAATGTGGAGAATCTCCGGGCTTCCATCCGGGAGATCCTCAAGCTGGACAACAACCATACAGCGGTGCTCATCGGCGCAGGTAATCTGGGCCGGGCGCTGATGACCAACTTCAAGTTTGATCAAAGCGGGTTCCAGCTCACCGCGGCCTTTGATGTGCGGCCGGAGCTGTTCGGCGGTCATGTGGCCGGGGTGCCGGTGCTGGATATGCAGGAACTGGAAAGCTATGTGGAGCGGCACCAGCCGGATATTGCCATTCTGACCCTGCCCCGTCAGGCGGCCCGGGATGTGGCCGACAAGCTGTGCAGCTGGGGCATCCGGGGCATCTGGAATTTCACCGGTGCGGATCTTCATCTGGACGGCATCCATGTGCCGGTGGAGAATGTTCATTTCAGCGAAAGCCTGATGACATTGTCATACCGCATTTGAGGCGGGGTGGCCCCGCACCCGTTCCTGTCTCCGGTGGGGATGCGCTGCTGCGCCTCCATGCTCCGGTGCTGGCGAGCCAACACCGGTAAGGGCCAACCTGCGATCCTGGGTCCGGTGGCCGGACGGCCATATTTTCTTTGCTTTGGCCGGTTGTGTTTGCCTGGGCAAAGAGAGGAACGAGAGCCCAGGCACTGGGCCAGCGTGATTCTTTGTCTTGGTCGGTTGTGTTGACCCGGGCAAAGAGAAGCCCCCCTTGTGCAAAGGGGGGACAGCATGGCGCAGCCATGCAGGGGGGATTGTGAAGCCGGGGGAATGATTCAGCTGGTTTTCTATTGTCGGGTGCGGGAGCTCGCCGTCAATCCCTCAGTCGGCGTTCGCCGACAGCTCCCTTTGCACAAGGGAGCCGTCTTTGCCTTTCTGCATCGGACTTGCCGGGCGCGGCAGCGCAGTTTGGCCGTCCGGCCACCGGACCCCCCTTGTGCAAAGGGGGGACAGCATGGCGCAGCCATGCAGGGGGGATCGTGAAGCGAAACAAGCCAACCAGCTAAATTCTGCTGCCGGGCGCGGGAGCGCAGTTTGGGTCCAGCGTCACGCTGGTGGGACTTAGCAGGTGGCCGAGGAGGAAGCCGCGTGGGACACCGGCTCCTGCTTTTTCTGAGGATAGGCCAGGGGAGTGGTCTTTTTCTCCAGATTTTCCCGGGCGATGGCCAGCATCAGCTTGATCCGGTTTTCCTGGTTGACGCTGGTGGCGCTGGGGTCATAGTCAATGGGCACAATGTTGGAATCGGGATAGATCTCCTTCAGCTTGCGGATCATGCCCTTGCCCACGATGTGATTGGGCAGGCAGCCGAAGGGCTGGGTGCAGATGATGTTCTGGAACCCTGCGTCGATCAGCTCGGCCATCTCGGCGGTGAGCAGCCAGCCTTCGCCCATCTTGCAGCCCGAGCCGATCAGCCCGCGGGACAGCTCCTTGGTGTGGTAAAAGGGGGAGGGGGCCTGAAACCGGGGCTCCTGGGATACGGCGTCGATCATGGCCTTTTCAATGCCGCAAAGGTAGTCCATGATCTTCTTCGCCACCATGGCCTTGATGGGACTGCCGCCATAGAGCTCCACATCGGTGATGTTGTTTTCAATGCAGTACATCACGAAATTCAGCACCCCGGGGATCATCACTTCGCAATCCTCCCGGCGCAGCAGTCCTTCCAGATCGTTGTTGCCCAGCTTGGAATACTTCACATAGATCTCGCCCACGACCCCAACCTTCACTTTGGGGGTCATATGCACCGGAATGCGGGCAAAATCCCGGACGATCTCACCCATGTTCTGGGCGATCTCCTTTTTGCCGTAGCCGCTCTTCTGTTCAAATTGCTGCACCAGCCGCTGGCTCCAGGTCTCCACCATGGCCATGGCCTGGCCCTTTTCGGTCTCATAGGGCTTCACCTGGTTGGAAAGGAGCATCAAAAGGTCGCCATAGACCAGAGCGGCCATGGCCTGACGCAGCAGGGGCAGGGTGAGCCGGAAGCCCTTGTTTTTCTCCAGGCCGGAAACATTCAGGGAGATCACCGGCACCTGGTCGAAACCGGCCCGGTGGAGGGCTTTCCGCAGAAGATGGATGTAGTTGGAAGCCCGGCAGCCGCCGCCGGTCTGGGACAGAAGCAGGGCGGTGCGGTCGGGGTCATAATTGCCGCTTTTCAGGGCGTCGATCATCTGGCCGATGACCAGGAGGGCCGGGTAACAGGTGTCGTTGTGCACATATTTCAGCCCGTTCTCTGTGACAGAGGGGCCGCAGTTATGGAGAAGCACTGCCCGATAGCCGTGGCTGCGGAGCACGCTTTCCAGAATGCGGAAATGGATGGGGGCCATGTTGGGCACCAGGATGGTATATTCCCGGCGCATTTCCTGGGTGAACATCAGCCGCCCTTGTTTATCGTACTGCAATTTGGCCATGGTAGTTACTTTCCTCCTGCTCTTTCCGGCGCTTCCAGAGCGGCCAGCAAACTGCGCAGCCGGATCTTCACAGCGCCCAGGTTTGTGATCTCGTCGATTTTGATCTGGGTGTATATTTTGTTTTCGCTCTCCAGAATGGAGCGGACTTCATCGGTGGTGATGGCGTCCAGGCCGCAGCCGAAGGACACCAGCTGCACCAGGTTCATGTCCTGCTGATCCCGGATGTGCCGGGCGGCGGCATAGAGCCGGGCGTGGTAGGTCCACTGGTTGAGCACGCCGGTGCGGAAGGGAGCTTCCTCCTGGCTGATGCAGTCCTCGCTGATCACCGCCGCGCCGCAGGAGCAAATCAGCTTGTCGATGCCGTGGTTGATCTCCGGGTCCACATGGTAGGGCCGCCCAGCCAGCACCATGATGGGCTTATGTTCCTGCCGGGCCTGACGGATGATCTCGGCCCCACGGGCCCGCACCTGGGCGAAGTAGTTGTCGTATTCCTGCTGCCCGGCTTTCAGTGCTTCCTGCACCTCTTTCCGGGTGATGTCGGGGAAGTACTTCTGCAAGATCGCGGTCATTTTGTGAGTGAAATCCTTTGGACGGTGCAGGCCGATGTAATCGGTGATGAGCACCACATCGGAAGGCAGGGGCATATTGCCGGAGATCACTTCCGGGTAATAGGCCACCACCGGGCAGTTATAGTGGCCATCCCCTTTGTGTTCATTTAAGTTATAGGTCATGCAGGGATAGAATATGCGCCCCACGCCCTGATCGATGAGGGATTGCACATGGCCGTGCATCAGTTTGGCGGGGAAGCACACGGTATCCGAGGGGATGCTCCCCTGGCCCCGGAGATAGAGGGCCCGGTTGGAGGGGGGAGAGGTGATGACCTCAAAGCCCAGCTTGGTGAAGAAGGCGTGCCAGAAGGGGAGCAGTTCATAGAAATTCAGACCCATGGGCAGGCCCAGCTGACCCCGTTTGCCCCGGATGGGGTGATAGGAATGGAGCAGCTGGAGCTTGTATTCGTAAATGTCCGGCAGATCTCCGGCGGCCCGACGGGTCACAGGCCGCTGGCACCGGTTGCCGCTGATGAAGCGGCGGTCCGAGCCGAACTGGTTGACGGTGAGCTTGCAGTGGTTCTGGCACAGGCCGCATTCCACCGCCTGGACCTTGTGGGTCAGGTTTTGCAGCTCCTCCGGCCCCAGCAGAGTGGAGGGGCCTTTCTGCCGCTCCATGGCATAGAGGGCCGCGCCATAGGCGCCCATCAGCCCGGCCACGCTGGGCCGCACCACCTGGACCCCCATTTCCTGCTCAAAGGCCCGGAGCACGGCGTCGTTGAGGAAGGTGCCGCCCTGCACCACGATATGCTGGCCCAGCTCCTGAGGGCTGGAAGCACGGATGACTTTATAGAGGGCATTTTTCACCACGCTGATGGACAGTCCGGCGGAGATATTCTCCACCGAGGCCCCGTCCTTCTGGGCCTGCTTTACCGAGGAATTCATAAACACGGTGCACCGGCTGCCCAGGTCCACGGGAGCGTCGGCCAGAAGGCCCAGCTTGGCAAAATCGGCCGCCGAATAGCCCAGGGCACCCGCGAAGGTCTGCAAAAAAGAGCCGCAGCCCGAGGAACAGGCTTCATTGAGGAAAATATTGTCGATCGCGCCGCCCCTGATCTTGAAGCACTTGATATCCTGGCCGCCGATGTCGATGATGAACTCCACTTCCGGCAGGAAGCGTTTGGCGGCGGTGAAGTGGGCCATGGTTTCCACCACGCCGTGATCCATCAGCAGGGCGTTCTGCACGATCTCCTCGCCATAGCCGGTGACGGCGCTGGCCCCGATGGGCAGGTTGGGGAAGTCCTTGTAAAATTCCAGCAGAAACTCCCGCACCACCTGCACCGGGTTGCCGTTGTTGGGCAGGTAGAGGGAGCGGAGAATGGCGCCATCGGGAGTGATGACCAACGCCTTGATGGTGGTGGAACCGGAGTCCACCCCCAGGTACACCGGCCCCTGGTAGGTTTCAGGGTCGCAGGTGGGCACCTGGGCCTTTTCATGGCGCAGGCGGAAGGCCTCATATTCCTCCTGATCCTGGAAGAGGGGGGCGATGGAAGCGTAGTGGCCGGTGACGCCGGAAGATTCCAGACGATGGATGATCTCATCCAATTTCAGCTCTTCCCGGGCGGAGAGGGCCGAGCCCAGGGCGGCATAATAGAGGGAATTTTCCGGGCAGATGCCGGTGAGGTGCAAGGTTTCGTCAAAGGCCGCGCGCAGCTGGCTGAGGAAGGTGAGGGGTCCGCCCAGATAGACCACATTCCCCTGGATGGGGCGGCCCTGGGCCAGGCCGGCGATGGTCTGGTTGACCACGGCGAAAAAGATGCTCTTGGAGATATCGGCCTTTTTGGCTCCCTGGTTGAGCAGGGGCTGGATATCGGTTTTGGCAAAGACGCCGCAGCGGGAAGCGATGGTATAGGTCTCGGCGGCCTGCCCGGCCAGCTCGTTCATCTCGTCGGGGGTCAGCTTCATCAGGGTAGCCATCTGGTCGATGAAGGCGCCGGTGCCGCCGGCACAGGTGCCGTTCATCCGCACTTCGGTGCCGCCGGTGAGGAAGAGGATCTTGGCGTCCTCACCTCCCAGTTCGATGATCACATCGGTGCCGGGCAGGTAGGTATTGGCGGCCAGACGGGTGGCATAGACCTCCTGCACGAAGGGGATGCCGCAGCCCTGGGCCATGCCCATGCCGGCCGAGCCGGTGATGGCCAGGGAAATGCTTTGTTCCGCCGGGTAGAGTTCCCGGATGGAGCGGAGCATTTCGGTGGTCTTTTCGGTGATTTGGGAATAATGGCGCTCATACCGGCTGAGGAGGATGGAGCCCGTTTTGTCCAGCACCACGCATTTGATGGTGGTGGAACCGATGTCGATACCGATCTGCAAGGTGTTCACCTCTGACTTACAAAATAAAGATCCGGCTTGTTCGGCCCTCCGGGCAGAATACCAGAATGTTACCATATATCATAAGCCGTTTTATTTGATTTGTAAAGAAAAATCACGACGATATTTGCCCAAAAAAAGGACGGAAAAATAGCGAAATCCACCATGAGCCAGAGCCTTCACTGCGGTGAAGGCTGCCCCAGGCTTCTTCCCGGCGCAAGCCGCCGGGCCCCTCCTGGGCCGCCCGCGGCGTGTTATTTTGGCACAAGGCCAAAATAACTTGCAAGCCGGTAGGTAACGCCGCCGCTGGCTCTCGGGGAAAAACTAGGTTTTTCCCCGACCCTTTTCCAGCCTCCCGGCGGGGCCCCCACCAGTGCCTAGTGCCGCGGAAAAGGCCCGTTGTGTGCACCTAGGTAAAGAAAAGCCCCCCTTGTGCAAAGGGGGGACAGCATGGCAAAGCCATGCAAGGGGGGATTGTGAAGTCAAACAAATCTACCCAGCTTGGCTGCATAACCGGGCGCGGGAGCGCAGTATGGGTGCAGCGTCACGCTGCCGCAGTATGGGAGCGGCGGCTCGCCGCTATTTCGTCTTACGACGAAATAACACGCTGCCAAGACCAAAAATCCCTTTATGGGGTTTTTGGTCGTCTTCGCCGCAGCGAAGACTCTGGCTCCTGGGTGGAGCGAACCTTGGCAGATGGGAGATAAAATGCTCCTGGGCGCACAGAGGGGTCTCTCCCTGAGGGGGCAGGGCATAGGTGCCGTCGGGCTGCAAGATCCGGGCCTTCTCATCATCCCGGAACATGGTGTCCAGCATGGACAGGATCTGACGGCGCAGATGTTCCGGCAGGATGGGGCAGGCGATCTCCACCCGGCGCTCGGTGTTCCGGGTCATGATATCCCCGGAGGAAATGTACAGGCGGCAGTTTTCCCCTTCCCCGAAGCAATAGACCCGGGAGTGTTCCAGGAACTGGCCCACCAGACTGCGGATATGGATGTTCTCGGTCTCCCCGGGTACGCCGGGCAGCAGACAGCAAATGCCCCGCACCAGCATCCGGATCTGCACCCCGGCCTGGGAGGCCTCCCGCAATTTTTGGATGATGTCCTTGTCGGTAACGCTGTTGCATTTGAAGGTCAGGCGGCCGGGCAGTCCCTGCCGGCACAGGCGGATCTGCTCGTCGATGCCCGCCAGAATGTTGCTCTTGAAGCTCACCGGCGCCACCCACAGCTTCTGGTAGATCCCTTCCAGATTGCCCAGGCCCATGTTGGCGAAAAAGGCGGCGGCATCGGCCCCGATCACCGGATCGCGGGTCATATAGGAATAGTCGGTGTAGAGCTTAGCCGTTTTTTCGTTGTAGTTGCCGGTGCCGATCTGGGTGATGTAACGCACCTGGCCCTGTTCCCGGCGGGTGATCAGGCAGATTTTGGAATGGACCTTATAGCCGTCCATGCCGTAGATCACCCGGCATCCGGCCTCTTCCAGCCGGTTGGCCCATTCGATGTTGTTCTGTTCGTCGAAGCGGGCCCGCAGCTCCATGAGCACGGTGACTTCCTTGCCGTTTTCCGCGGCGGAGATCAGGGACTCGGCCAGCTTGGACTGCCGGGCAATGCGGTACAGGGTGATCTTGATGGAGATCACATCCGGGTCAAAGGCACTTTCCCGGATCAGCTGCAGGAAAGGCTGCATGCTTTCAAAGGGGAAAGACAGCAGCACATCCCCCTGGTTTTGCAGCTGCTCGGTGATGGAGCCCCGGCCGGAGAAGGCCGGGCTGCTCTGCGGCACAAAGGGAGGCAGCACCAGCTCCTGGCGCTGGGACGGGGAGAGCACCTTTGGGAGCTGGCTCCAGAAGGAGAGATCCAGGGGGGTCTGGCTGCAGAATACCTGGGGCGGGGTCAGCTTCAGCTTTTGGCAAAGGAACTTCATGGATTCCTCCGCCAGAGCACCCTGCACCTCCAGGCGCACCGGAGTGAGACGGCGGCGTTTTTTCAGCATATTGCTCATGTACTGCCGGTAATCCAGATCCTCGTCGAACCCGGCGTCGGTGTCCAGGTCGGCGTTGCGGGTGACGCAGATCACCGCCGCATGGCTCACCTTGTAGATCTGGAACACCTTTTCCGCATAAAAGCGGATGATGTCCTCGGCCAGCAGGAACCGGCGTTCCTCCCCGGAGAGGAAGAAGAGCCGCTGGATCATGGAGGGCAGGGGAATGAGCCCCAGCAGCCGGTGGTCCTTCTGCTCCAGGGTGGCCGCCACCGTCAGCTGCTTGTTGTTCAGGTGGGGGAAGGGGTGGCGGGGGTCGATGATCTGGGGGGAGAGCACCGGCAGAATGGAGGATTTGAAGTATCGTTCCACTTCCTTCTGCTCATCCCGGTTCAGATCCTCCACCCGGAGGGCAGTCAGGCCGTTTTTCTTCAGCTGGTGCATAACGGCGGCATAGGCCCGGTCCCGCTCCTTATAAAGAGGAGCGCAGGTCTGGAAGATGGCTTCCAGCTGATCCGCTGCGGTCATGCCGGTTTTGTTGTCCAGGTAGTCGGGAGCATAGGTCATGTAATCGGTGAGGCTGCCCACCCGCACCATGAAGAACTCGTCTAAGTTGGTGGTGAAGATATTGACGAAGTTCAGCCGTTCCAGCAGCGGGATGGTGGGGCAGCTGGCCTCTTCCAGCACCCGGTGATTGAACCGGAGCCAGGAAAGCTCCCGGTTTTGCATATAACTGCAATTTGATTTGAGGGTCATGGATGTTTTCTCCTTTTCCTGCCGTGGTTAGCTGCGGAGGATCCGGTCAAAGAGATAACCTTCCCGGATACCAGGTTTGCTGACGACAAAGTGTTCTGCGCCGAATTTCTTCACGGCCTGGTTGAGGATGGTCATGCCGGGCAGAATGGTGAACACCCGGTCGGGCACCACCCGGTAGATGCTTTGCAGCTGGCGGAAATCCTGGCTTTTCAGCTTTTTGTTGATCTCGTGTACATACCCGGCGTCCACTTCGGTCTGGCTTTTGGGCACATTGTAAAGCTCACGGCACAGCTTGAAAAAGCCCCGGGCGGTGCCGCCGATGCCGCAGAGAGTGACAGGTCCTTGCAGAGGCAGCCAGTCGATGGCGGAAAACTCTTTTTTCACCCGCTGGCGCATTTGTTTCCGGTCCTTTTCCGTGGGGAAGAGGGAGGAAGAGTACTGGGTATACAGGTTGAGGGAGCCGATGGGCAGGCTGGTAAGGTGCTGGATCTGGCCGTCTTTGAACTGGACCAGCTCGGTGCTGCCGCCGCCGATGTCGATGATCACGCCGCTCTGCACATTCAGGTAATGGGAAGCGCCCACGAAATCCAGCCGGGCTTCCTCCTGGCCGGTGAGCACTTCGGCCCGTCTGCCCACGGCGCTTTCCAGGGCGGTCTGCACTTCTTCCAGGTTGTTGATGTTCCGCAGGGAAGCGGTGGCGATGATGGAAATATGGCTGCATTCCAGGTTCTGGGCCAGGTTCACAAAGCTGCGGATCTCTTCGCAGCATTTTTTGATGCCCGCCTCATTCAGAGCGCCTTTTTCCACATACCCGGCCAGACCGGCCATGCTCTTTTTGTTCATCAGCATATCCAGCGTGTCATTTTCGTGACGGAAAACCGTCATGCGGATGGAGTTGGAGCCTACATCTATGATCGAGTACAGCATAACAAAACCCCCTGTTTCAAGTTTGGAAAAGAGCAGCAGGGACAATGGTTTTTCCCATTTCTGCGTTTTTCCCCATCTCTCCATGGTATTATCTCTATCATAGCGGAAAAAAGGGGAATTTTCCAGTGCATCCTGTAAAATCTCCGTAAAGTCCGGTAGTCCGGACGGCCATACTGCGCTGCCGCGCTGGGAAATAGAACCAAGTGAAAAGCGGAAAAAGCCCTCCTTTGCAGGAGGGCTTTTTGTGATGCTCTTGGCCTCTATCGGACCCCGCCGGGAGGCTGGAAAAAGGTCGGGGAAAAACTAGTTTTTCCCCGAGAGCCAGTGGCGGCGTCACCTAACGACTTGCAAGTTATTTCGGCTTTACGCCGAAATAACACGCCGCCAGAGCTGCAAAAATCCCCCGGAAACTTCAGGGGGATTTTTGCAGCAGCCTTCGCCGCAGCGAAGGCTCTGGCTCTTATATTACTTTGTTCAGGTACTTGTTCTCATAGAGGGAAGTGAAAGCCTGGAACTCATCGGTGCGCAGGTCTTTCAGGATCTTCCGGTACTCATGCACATCGAACTGGTTTGCGGTATCGGCCAGCATCATCACATACACCGCCACATTGGAGCAGTGGTCGGAGATCTTTTCGTAGTCGTGGATGATATCCAGGAAGGGGATACCGGTGTTCACGGTGCAGATACCGCTTTGCAGACGGGAGATATGGCGGCTCTTGAGGGCCTCCTTGATGGAGTCGATGACATCCTCCAGCGGCTCCACCTGGCGGGCCAGGGTGGCGTCGTTCTGCTCATAGGCCTGGACGGTGAGGGAGACGATCTCTTCCACCGCCTGGCTCATCACCCGCAGCTCGGAAATGGCTTCCTGGGAAAAGACGGTGCCCCGCTCCTGCATATCCTCATAGAACTCCAGCAGGTTTTCCGCATAGTCGCCCACCCGCTCGAAGTCGCCGATGGAATGGAGCATTTCGGAATAGGCCTTCCGGCTGTTTTCCGACAGCTCGTCCTCCTTGATGCCCAGCATATAGGAGTTGAGCCGTGCTTCGGCCCGGTCCAGGAAGCTCTCGGTGTCCTTGAAGGTCTCCAGCCGGGGCGGGGTCTGCTCCACAATGGCGGCGTTGACCATCTTCAGGTTGGACTGAGCGCTCTGGCCCATGGAGATGATGATCTTGTTGCACTGTTCCAGAGCAACGGCCGGGGAGGAGTAGAAACGCTCGTCCAGACGGCTCAGGTCGTGAGAAATTTCGTTTTCCGCCTGCTTGATCTTGACGGTCTTTTCCGCCAGGGTGATGAGCACACCCCGGAAGGGGATGAACAGAACGGTGACCACTATATTAAATAATGTATGGAAGTTGGCGATGCCCGCCTTGCCGATGGGATCGTTCCAGAAGTCAAAGCCGATGATGGCGTTGAGGGTATAGACCACCACGATGAAGAACACCGAACCGATCAGGTTGAAATAGAAATGGATCATAGCGGCCCGCTTGGCGTTTTTGTTGGCGCCCAGGGCCGACAGCAGGGCGGTGACGCAGGTGCCGATGTTCTGGCCCATGATGATGGGGATGGCGGCGGCATAGGAGATGGCGCCGGTAGAGGCCACGGCCTGGAGAATACCCACCGAAGCGGAGGAACTCTGGATGACAGCGGTGACCACCATACCCACCAGAATGCCCAGCACCGGGTTTGTGAACAGGGTGAACATATTCTGGAACCAGGGCAGGTCTTTCAGGGAAGTGACCGAGCCTTCCATGATGGACATACCGATGAACAGCACGCCGAAGCCCAGCAGGATCTCGCCGAAGTCATGGAACTTCCGCTTTTTGGCGAACATAAAGATGGCGGCGCCGATGCCCACGGCCACATAGGCCAGCATAGAGGGCTTGAGCAGCTGCATGATGACGCTGTTCTCCAGGGTGCCGGAGGAATCCAGACGCAGCAGCTGAGCGGTGACGGTGGTACCGATGTTGGCGCCCATGATAACGCCCGCGGCCTGACGCAGGTTCATGATCCCGGCGTTGACGAAGCCCACCACCATAACGGTGGTAGCCGAAGAGCTCTGGATGATGCCGGTGACCAGAGCGCCGATGCCGATGGCCTTAAAGATGTTGCCGGTGACGGTTTCCAGGGTTTTTTCCAGTTTTTCGCCGGCCATTTTCTCCAGGGCATTGCCCATGGTGAGCATGCCGTAGATGAAAAGTCCCAGGCCGCCCAATAGCTTCAGCAGTGAAAAAATGTCCATGTGATTTCCTCCACTTCCCCTCTTTGTGAGAGATCCTTCTTTCTTGTCTTTTCTGTCATGGGGGTGTAAACCTTTTGTAAATTCATACAGGCTTATGATACCAATGGGAAAAGTGTTCGTCAATGAAAAATCCGTTCTGTAAAAGGAAATTTACACGGCGAGCCGCCGCAGCCAACCTGCGCTGCCGGTGGCGAGCCGCCACTGGCAGGCGGTGCTGCCGCACCCGGTCATGTATCCAAGCAAAATGACACAATCAGATTCACAATCCCCCCTTATGGCAGCGGCGACACGCCGCCGCAAGGGGGGCTTTTCTTTGCCTTGCGGCAAATGCAACCAGCCTTCGTTCGATTACCCAGCGCGGCAGCGCAGTATGGCAGCGGCGACACGCCGCCGCGGCAGCGCAGCATGGGCGCCCAGGCGCTGGGACACCGCAGTGAAGGCTCTGGCTCTTAGGTGGACAGGGCGGGGAGAATCTGGTATAGTAGAGGGGAACAGGTGGGAAGACCACCTCAGTAAAATAAAGCAGGTGATAAAAATGATCAATGGTAAACTGGTGATCTTGGTTTCTTCGGATTCGGGCGTACTGCAAAGCGGAGCCCGTGAGCTGCGCAGTCCTGCGGCCTATACACGGGCCATTGCAGAAGCTGGAGCCGTGCCGGTGATCGGCGGGGAACAGTGCCCCGAAGAGCTGGCCGATCTGTGCGATGGCCTGCTGCTGTCCGGCGGCCCGGACATCGAGCCGGAGCTGTTCGGCGAGACCATTTATAATGATACCGTCCATATGGACACCCCCCGGACAAAGTACGAATATGCACTGCTCAAGGCTTTCCTGGAAAAGGGCAAGGCCGTGATGGGCATCTGCCGCGGCGAGCAGCTGATCAATGTATACCTGGGCGGCGATATGTACCAGGATCTGGCCCATCAGAAGGGCGTGTTCCACTCTAGCTATGAGCTGCGCCACAAGGTGAAGGCCGAGCCCGGTTCCTTTATTGAGAAGCTGCTGGGCAGCGAGTTCATGGTCAACAGCACCCATCATCAGGCGGTGCGCAGCCTGGCTCCCGGACTCAAGCTGGCGGCCCGTTCGGAGGCCGACGGCGTCATCGAGGCCTATGAGCACGAGAGCCTGCCCATTTTCGGTGTTCAGTGGCATCCGGAGCGCCTGACCAACATCATGCGGGACGAACGCACTCCCGATATGGCGCCCCTCTTTACTTATTTCCTGGAAAAGGTCAAAACTCAGTAGCGTGCCGCTACTCCCATACTGCGCTGCCGCGCTGAGCGACAGAACCAAGACAAAAGCTCTCCTGAAAAGGAGAGCTTTTTGTTTGCACCCTGCCAGGACTGCACCCAGGCCCTTTCCGGGTGATGGTTTATCACACCCGGAGCACGGGGGCCCAGCAACGCATCCCCACCGGAGACAGGAACGGGTCCAGCGGCACGCTGGTTGACGAAAAGAAGGGAAAACGATATAATAACTCTGTATATCGTTTGAATATACCGGTGAAAACCCGGAAAAGCAAAAGAAAAAGGCGCCCCTGCGGCCGCCGAGACCCGGAGGATAGAGAGAGGATAGAGATATGAAACGAAACATCCAGGCCCTGACTGCGCTGCTGCTTTTGCCCGTCTTTTTGATGTCGGGAGGATGCAGCGTCAGCCGTTTCCGCCAGCCCGAGGAAGAGAAGGAAGAAACGGTGAAGCCCGCACCCCAGGACACGCAGCCCACAGACGAAGAGACCGTTTACGAAGCCGACGAGCTTTTGTATGAAAAGCAGCTGGACCTGCCTTCCGGCGGAGTGGCCGCCACCTATCGGGCCGCCCTGCCTCAGTTCAAGGAGGAGGGAAACCAGGGGCTGATCCTGCGGAAAATCAACGAATATTACGAAACCGAGCTCGCCGCGCTCCAGCAGGACTGCGACAGCTATTTCAGCCGGATCCAGGCCTCCTATGGGGATGCGTGGCAGACGGCGGTACAGCCGGTGGCCGATTACCATGTGGATTTTTCCTACGAGCTGGTGCAGCAAAGCGGCGGCCGGATCAGCGTGGTGCGCACTTATCGGTATGTGGACACCAATGTAAAGGACAAGGTGATCTATACCGCCGAGACCTTTGATTGCCAGACCGGCTGGCCGGAAAAGCTCCAGGATCTGTTCATCGAGGACAAGGAAAAGGCCCAGCAGGCCGTTACAGAGCAGATCGAAAAGTGGTGCGGGGAGAATGGCCTGGAGTACAGCCAGCTCACCCCCTTCACCTTTGAAAAGCAGGATGGTTCCTTTGCCATCAGCCAGGATACTCTGTATCTGTGCATGGGGGAAAGCGCCATCAGCGCCCAGAGCGCCGGCGGCCAGCTGGTGAAGATCCCTCTGGAAAACCTGGAAAGCGTTCTGGCTTAGCTTCCCGAACACAGAAAAAAACCTCCCTGATGGGAGGTTTTTTCAGTCTGTCGAAAAACCTATACAACGAAAAGGGTCGTCTGCCCTACCCCTATCAATCCGCAAAAAGCCGCGACCTGTGCGCGGCTTTTTGCACTTCTCAAGGGGCAAGTGTGCGCCAAAGGCGTGCATACAGCCCCTTGCAAAAACTCGAAAAAGTGGCCTAAGCCACTTTTTCGACACGCTCAAAGTACAAAGATCTTCCCTACGACTTCCTCTGCCGTTTGCTGCAAGGCGGGGATGTCCAGATGGGGGCGGTAGAGTGCTTCCAGCTGGTCGTGGCAGCCCTTGGCCTGCCGCAATGCGGCAACGGCATCCTCCAGCAGGGCAAGCTGGATTTTCCGCAGCAGACGCACCTGGGTGCGGATGGGCCGCAGGGATTCCCGGTCGGTGAGCCGTCCCAGATCCAGCCGGCGGAAACAGGGGCCTTCGTAGGGATGCAGGGGAGTGGAGGACACAAAGGCCAGAGACAGTTCCGGGAAGATCAGATGCTCCAGCTTTTCGGGGCAAAGAGGGCAGTAGCAGCCGTAAAAGACCTGGCCCCGCTCCAGAGCCGCCCGGCGGATCTCTTCCAGCAGCACCGGAGCAAAGCCGTGGGGGTCCTCCAGGCAATAGACCCGACGCTGTTTCCCGATGGTCTCGTCAAAGCGAAGCAGCCCCTCTGGGGTGATGCCGGACAGGAAGCGTTTTTTCTCCCGGCCTGGGGTTTTTCCCCGGGGGATCTCCCGGGCGATGATGCCCACGGCCCGGCGGCGCAGCCGTGCCGCATCGGTGATGCCCGAAAGCAGCAGATGCAGCCGGTTTTCCACCTGGCCTGCGGCGGCGGTGAGGGTGAACACCTGGCGATAGCAGGCCGACAGCTTCTGCTGCACCTGCTGGAGAGCATCGGCCTTTTGCACCAGCTCCTCTTCCGAAAGGAAGGGGGGCGGCAGGATGTATCCGCCCTGGGCGCCGGGGAAGGGCAGGTCGATGGTATGCGGGGCGGTGCCGTCGTAGAGGGCCTTGCCCTGCTCCGGGAAGAGCACGCCGTCCAGGGAAGAGGGGTCGGAGGAACAGTGGATGATCTCCATGGGCTGCTGACGGCGGAGGCCTTCCTGGGCGGCCTGCTTCATGGCGGTGGATTTGCCGCAGCCGGGGCCGCCTTTGAAGATGAAGTTCTGGCGGATGGCATCGTCTTCCAGGGCGTTTTCGAAAAAGGAGACAAAGCCCTGGCTGGAGTTTGCTCCCAAAAAGAAACGGTAAGGTTTGTGATTCATGGCGTATTTCCCTCCTGAAAAAGTCTTTCACGCCATTCTATGCGCGGAGTGCCTCCGCGGGCATACTCTCCCCGGTTTTATGCGTCGCGATCCTCGATGCTTCGGCTCCGCCGATAGAGGCCAAAGTGCAATCCTGGCAGGGTGCATAAAAATCCCCCCTTGCGGCGGCGTGCCGCCGCTGCCATACTGCGCTGCCGCGCTGGGTAATCGAACGAAGGCTGGCTGCATTTGCCGCAGGGCAAAGAAAAGCCCCCCTTGTGCAAAGGGGGGACAGCATGGCAACGCCATGCAGGGGGGATTGCAAAGCCGGGGGAATGATTCAGCTGGTTTTCTATTGTCGGGTGCGGGAGCACCGCTTGGCCGTCCGGACACCGGACCGGGAGCACCGCTTGGGTGCGGCGGCTCGCCGTCAATCCCTCAGTCGGCGTTCGCCGACAGCTCCCTTTGCACAAGGGAGGTCCGGTGGCCGGACGGCCATACTTTCTTTGCTTTTCTGCGTACAACCGGCCCGGCGCGGGAGCGCAGTATGGGAGCGGCGGCTCGCCGCCAGCGCGGCAGCGCAGTATGGGTGCAGCGTCACGCTGCCTACATGTATTCGAAGAAGGCGTCCCGGGCGTTGTTCACATGAAGGGCCATGGCCTTTTCGGCGCCGTCCAGGTCGTGATTTTCGATGGCGTTCAGAATGGCCCGGTGCTCCTGGGCGGAGGCCTGAGCCCGGCCGGACTTCACCGAATACTCTCTGGCTTTCTGGATGTAGTTATGGAACAGAGAGAGGATCTGCTTGAGGGGCCGGGAACGGCAGGTATCGTAGATCATCTCGTGGAAGCGGCTGTCCAGGTGCCACACCTGGAGGAAATCCTGTTTTGTGACAAAATACTCCTGAAGCTCCACCACCTGGCGCAGCTCTTCCAGCTCATCATCGCCGATATTCTGAGCGCAGCGGCGGGCGGCCAGGCCCTCGATGCGGGTGCGGATGGTGTAGATATCGTCGATATCCTGGCTGGTGACGCCCACCACCACGGCACCCTTGTTGGGGATGTTCTTCACAAGGCCCTCCAGCTCCAGCTGCATCAGGGCCTCCCGCACCGGGGTGCGGCTCACGCCCAGCTCAGCGGACAGCTTGCCCTCGGTGAGGGAATAGCCCGGCTCAAAGACCCCGTCCAGAATGGCCTTTTCGATCTCTTTGTATACATGCTTGCGCAGGGGATTGCCCCCCAGGGATTCATTGAATTTTTTCACATTGCAACATCCTTTCGTCAAAGGGTGCGTTTTTTCCTTATTATTTTATTATACATGGCAAAGGCCCCGAGCACAAGCCCAGTGCCTGGGCAGTCATATTGCGCTGCCGCGCTGGGCAGCAGAACCGGCGCCGGAGCGATCAGGTGGTGCTGTCCCGCCCGATCAAGGCATCCGGGCGGAGTGATGGGATCACCTGGGCCGCTGCGTGCAGCCCTGTATCTATCTGCAAGAACTGAAAAAGAAGGCATTCACAAAGGATGCCTTCTTTTTTCGAGCAAGCCTATAAGCCGGGTTCTGTCTATGCAGCCATCTATCTGGGACGCCTGTTGCCAGACGCCTCGAGCCACCTCCCGAAAACGGACCGGGCCAGCCCTGCGCCCTGGGGCGCTGTTTTCCTTCCGGTGTTGCTTTGGATAGAGTTTACAGGATCCCCCAGTTGCCTGGGGGGCCGGTGGGCTCTTACCCCGCCTTTCCACCCTTACCATGCAAGGCATGGCGGTATATCTCTGTTGCACTTGTCCTGAAGTCGCCTTCGGCGGATGTTATCCGTTATCCTGCCCTATAAAGCCCGGACTTTCCTCATACACGGCCTTTCGGCACTGTGCACGCGGCTGCTCGGCTTACTCGGATTCCTATTATACACACTCCGTCCCGTCCCTGTCAAGCGGCGGTCCCGTGTCGGGACGGCCAAGCGGCGGTCCCGTGTCGGGACGGCCAAGCGGTGCTGCCGCACCGGGCAACAAAGCGAAAGCCGGCTGCGTCCGCTGATTTTTCTGTGGCGCTCTGCCAGGATTGCACCCAGGCCCCTACCGGTGTTGGCTCGCCAGCACCGGAGCAAAAAAGCAAACAACGCATGATGCCGGAGACAGGAACGACGGCCCGGGCACTGGGCATTGACATTGGCGGCAGATCGGTTACAATAGAGGGTGTCATGTTTTTCTCAGAAAATCACAGGCAGGCGTGCCTGCTGAAAGGGATGATCAAGTGAGCAAAATGGAAGAATTTCTCCGCTCGATGAACGGGAAGGAAGCGGCGGTGCTGGGCATCGGCGTTTCCAACCGCCCCCTCATCGGGCTTTTGTGCAAGGCCGGGGCGTGTGTCACCGCCTGCGATAAAAAAACCAGAGAGCAGCTGGGAGATACCGCCCGCCAGCTGGAAGAAATGGGCGTCAGGCTCCAGCTGGGGGAGGGGTACCTTGAGAACCTGACCCAGGAAGTGATCTTCCGCTCTCCGGGCATCCGGCCCGACCTGCCCTCCCTGGAGCAGGCCAAGGCCCAGGGCAGCCGCCTTACTTCCGAAATGGAAGTGTTCTTTGAAGTCTGCCCCTGTCCCATCCTGGCCGTCACCGGTTCCGATGGCAAAACCACCACGACCACCCTCATCGCCGAAATGCTCAAGGCCGAAGGGAAGCGGGTGTGGCTGGGGGGCAACATCGGCCAGCCCCTGCTGTCCATGGCCGGGGAAATGAAGGCGGAGGACTTCGCCGTGGTGGAGCTTTCCTCCTTCCAGCTGATGACCATGAGCAAGGCCCCCCATGTGGCGGTGGTCACCAATGTGACCCCCAACCATCTGGATGTGCACAAGGGAATGGAAGAATATGTTTCCGCCAAGGAGAATATCTTCCTCGGCCAGGGAAAGGGCGATCTGCTGGTATGTAACCTGGACAACGACCTGAGCGCCGCCATGGCCCCAAAAGCCCCCGGCAAGGTGCGCACCTTCTCCCGGCGGGAAAAGGTGGAAAGCGGGGCCTGGTTCGAAAACGACACCATTTATTATAATGGCACGCCCTGGATCACAAGGGAGGACATCCGCATCCCAGGGCTGCACAATGTGGAAAATTACATGGCGGCCATCTGCGCCGCGGCCGACTACATCCGCCCCGAGACCGCCTTGCAGGTGGCCCGGGAGTTTGCCGGGGTGGAGCACCGGATCGAGTTTGTGCGGGAAGTGCACGGGGTCAAGTATTATAACGACGCCATCGCCACCAGCCCTGCCCGGGCCATCGCCGGGCTGCATTCCTTTGACCAGAAGCTCATCGTCATCGCCGGGGGCTATGACAAGAAGATCCCCTTCGATGCCTACGGCGAAGAAGCCTGCCGCCATGTGAAGCTGCTGATTCTCAATGGGGCCACCGCGCAGAAGCTGCGGCAGGCCGTGGAAAATGCCCCTTCTTATCCTGGCTGCGGCATAAAGATCGCCGAAAAAGCCACTCTGGAAGAAGCGGTGCAGTTTGCCTATGAGCAGGCACAGGAAGGGGATATCGTGACCCTTTCTCCGGTGTGCGCATCCTTTGACGCATACCCCAACTTCATGACGAAAGGCCGGGCCTATAAGGAAATGGTTTCCCGGCTTTCGGAATAAAGACGAAAGAGGTGCAATGGATTGGAACTGGTAAACACCATGAAAAGTCTCACTGACCGCTACGGCGTATCGGGGGATGAATTCGGCGTTTCCGCCCAGGCGGCGGAACTGCTGCGCCCCTATATGGACCGGGTGGAAGTGGATAAGCTGGGCAATGTGATCGGCTGCCGCTCCTGCGGCAGGGAAGGGGCCAAAAAGCTGCTGCTGGACGCCCATCTGGATCAGATCGGCTTTGTCATCACCGAAGTGCTGGAGGAGGGCTTCTGCCGCTTCATCGGCATGGGGGTGGACCCCCGGATGCTGCTGGGCAGCGAGCTGACCGTGCTCACCAAGGACGGCCCCATCCCGGCGGTGGTCAGCTGCATCCCGCCCCACCTGCAAAAGGCCGGGGACAACAAGAAGGCCCTGCCCATTGAAGAGATGGTGCTGGACCTGGGCATGAGCGGGGAAAAGGCCAAGGAGACCGTCCGGGTGGGGGATTACGCCGCCTTCGCCGGAGAGGCCTTCCGGCTGAAAAACGACCTGCTGTGCGGCAAGTCCATGGACGACCGGGCCTGCTTTGTGTGCATCCTGCTGGCTCTGGAAGAGCTGAAAGACAAGGAGCTGGATGTGGACCTCATCGTCCTGGGCAGCACCAAGGAAGAAGTGGGCGGCCATGGCGCCCGGGCCAGAGCCTATCTGGATGCGCCCGATTACGCCATTGCCATCGATGTGTGCCACGCCCGCACCGGGGACAACAAGCCCGAGGACCGGGTCTTTGACCTGGGCGGCGGCCCTGTCATCGGCTTCGGCTCCAACAGCATGCCCAAGTTTGCCCGCCGGCTGTGCGAAGTGGCCCGGGCCAAGGAGATCCCCTATCAGCCGGAAGCGGTGCCCTCTCATTCCGGCACCAACGCCTGGTCCATCCAGCCCATCGAGGGCGGCGTGTGCACAGCGGTGCTCTCCCTGCCTCTGCGGTATATGCACTCCCCGGTGGAAGTGCTGAAGCTGAAAGACATGAAGCATGTGGGGCATCTCCTGGCAGAGTTCACCCTGGGCTTTGACGGCAATCTGTAAAAGGGGGGAGCAAGATGAAAGAAATACTCAAACAGCTGTGCGCCAAAAACGGCGTACCCGGCTATGAAGATGAAGTGCGTCAGTGCATCCGGGACATGGTGGAGCCTTACGCCGATGAGATCATCGAAGACCACCTGGGAAATCTCCTGGTGCTGAAAAAAGGCAAGCAGCCCCGGAAAGCGCCCATGATGGTGTGCGCCCATATGGACGAAGTGGGCTTCCTCATCAGCCGCATCACCTCGGACGGGATGTTCAAGATCGTTCCCTCCGGCGGCATCGACCCCCGGGTCCTGGTGGGCCGGCGGATGGAAGTGGGTCCCCAGAAGGTTCCCGGCGTCATTTCCCTCAAGGCCATCCACCTGACCACTCCCGAAGAGCGGAAGGTGGCCCCCGGCTTTGACACCCTTTATATCGACATCGGCGCTTCCTCCCAGAAGGAAGCGGAACAATACGCCCGGGTGGGGGATTATGCCGCCTTTGACAGCCGCTGGGTGGAGTTCGGTGAGGACCGGATCCGCTCCAAGGCCATCGACGACCGGATCGGCTGCGCCGTCATGGTGCAGCTGATCCGCGAAGGCGTGGAGAAAGATACCTGGTTTGCCTTTGTGGTGGGCGAGGAGATCGGCAGCCGTGGCGCTCAGGCCGCCGCCAGCCGGATCAAACCCCGCTGGGGCCTGGTCATCGAAGGCACCACCGCCGCCGACATCCCCGGCGTACGGGAGCATGAAAGATCCTGCTTCCAGGGTGGCGGGGCCGTTGTGTCCCTGGCCGACCGCGGCTCGGTATACAACCGGGAATTTGTCCGCCGCCTGACCGGCAAGGCCGACGAAGCGGGCATCCGCTGGCAGTACCGGGCCAGCATGAACGGCTCCACCGACGCCGGAGTCATGCACCAGGCCGGAGAGGGCGCTCAGGTGTTCGGCCTGGCCGCTCCTGTGCGGTATATCCATTCGGCCAGCAATGTGCTCCATTGGCCCGATGCAGAGGAAGTGCTGAAAATGGCCCGGCTGGTGGTAAAGGAGGCAGAATGCGATGATTGATATCTTGAAAACATTTACCCATCTGCAAAGTATGGCCCGGCCCTCGGGCTTTGAAAGCCCCTGCGCCCAGGCCATTGCAGAGCTTGCAGGGCCCTATTGTGACGAAGTGAAGATCGACACCCTGGGCAATGTGATCTGCCGCAAAAAGGGGCCGGGGAAGCGCCTGATGATGGCGGCCCACATGGATGTGATCGGCCTGATCATCACCCACATCGACAAAAAGGGCTTCCTCCGTTTTGGGGCCTTGGGCGGCTTTGTGCCCTACCGTCTCATCGGCGCCCGGATGAAGCTGGAAAACGGCATGGGCGGCAGCGTCTGGTGTGACGAAAAGGCCATGGAGGAAAAGAAGCTGGAGGATATCACTCTGGGCGACCTGTATCTGGACATCGGCGCTGAAAGCGAAGAAAGCGCCGGAAAAATGGTGCAGGTGGGGGATGTGGCGGTCTACGAAGGGGAGCCCCAGCAGGTGGGCCAGATGCTTCTGTCTCCGTATTGCGACGATCTGATCGCCTGCGCCGCGCTGCTTTCGGCCATGAGCCAGGTGGAAAAGAGCGAAAACGACCTGTATTTCGTCTTTACCGTCCAGGAGGAAGTGGGTCTGCGGGGCGCTGCCACAGCGGCCTATGCCATCGACCCGGATTTCGGCGTGTGCATGGATGTGACCCGCACCGGAGACAACCCCTCGGAAAAGGCCAAAATGGTGGTCAAGCTGGGGGTCGGTCCCACCATCAAGATCAAGGATGCATCCCTTCTGTGCAATCCCCAGGTGATCGCCCACCTTCGTGAGGCGGCCAAAGAGGGGGATGTGCCCTATCAGGACGAAGTGCTCACCGCCGGCGGCACAGACAGCGCCGCCATCCAGAAGACCCGGGGCGGGGTGCTGTCCGGCTGCATTTCCATTCCCTGCCGGTATATCCATTCCCAGAACGAAATGGTCAGCCTGAAGGATGTGGAGCAAAGCGCCCGTCTCATGGCCCTTTGCGCCCAGCGCACACTGTAAAAGGAGGGGAGAACAAGATGAATTTTGTGAAAACTTTCCGCACTCTTCTGGAAAATGCCTCCCCCTCGGGCTTTGAAGCCCATGGGGCAAAGACCATTGCCGACCTGGCCGCCCCCTATTGCGACAAGGTGAAGATCGACGCTTTGGGCAATGTGATCTGCCGGAAGAAGGGCTCGGGCAAGCGCATCATGGTGGCCGCCCACATGGATGTGATCGGTTTTATGGTGAATCGCTTTGAAAAGGACGGCTTTTTGCAGGTGACCAACATCGGCGGCCATCGGGCCAGCCGTCTGTCGGGCAAAAAAGTGCGGTTTTTGAGCGGCGTGCAGGGCGTGCTCTTTGAGCGGAGCGATGCCGAGCTGAAAACCAAAACCGGAGACAAAGCCGCCATGACCGATCTGTTCCTGGACATCGGGGCCGCTTCCGAGGAAGAAGCCCGCAAGATGGTGCGGGTAGGGGATGTGGCCGTGTTTGATTACGAAGCCAAGGAGATCGGCGACGGACTTTTGATGTCCCCCTATTGCGACAACCTGGCCTCCTGCGCCGCCATGCTCTGCGCCATGAGCCAGGTGAAGAAGACGGAAAATGACCTGTATTTCGTCTTTACCGTCCAGGAAGAGCAGGGGCTGAAAGGCTCCAAGACCTCGGCCCACGCCATCGAGCCCGACCTGGGTATCGCCATCGACCTGACCCACGCCGGGGACTGCCCGGGGGCCGCCGATGGGGAAGTGAAGCTGGGGAAAGGCCCCGCCATCAAGGTCAAGGACGCTTCCTTGATCTGCACCCCGGAAGCGGTGGAGCATCTGCGGAGATCCGCCGAGGAAAACGGCATTTCCTATCAGGACGAAGTGCTGCTGCGAGGCGGCACCGATACCGCCTCCATTCTGGTCAGCCGGGATGGCGTGCCCTCGGGCTGCGTGAGCATCCCCGGCCGGTATATCCATTCCACTGCCGAAACCATTTCTGTGAAAGACGGAGAACAGGCCGCCGTCCTTCTGGCCCGGGCCTGCGAGAAGGAGCTATGAGCACATTTGATTTTTCACCGGCCCTTTGGGACCTCTGCCGCAAGGCAGAGGCCAAGGCCCGGGGCCGGTTTGCGCTTTTGGAGCAGCGGGCCAGCTGCAACACCGCAAAAATTCTGTCGGCCTTTTCGGAGCATCGGGTGAGTGACGCCTGCTTCGGCGGCACCACCGGCTATGGCTATGACGACATGGGCCGGGACAAGCTGGACCAGATCTACGCCCAGGTATTCGGGGCGGAGAAGGCCCTGGTGCGCACCGGCTTTGTCAACGGCACCCACACCATTGCCGCCGCCATGTTCTCCTGCGTCGGCGCCGGGGATGTGTTCTTGTCTGTAACCGGCAGTGTCTATGACACTTTGCAGACGGTGGTAGGCCTGCGGGGCAAGGTGGGGGGCACCTTTGCCGATTACGGCATCGGCTACCGGGAAGTGCCTTTGAAAGAGGGACGGCCCGACCTGCCCGCCATCGAGCAGGCCGCCGCCGGGTCTCAGGTAAAGGGAGTATTCATTCAGCGCAGCCGGGGTTATGCCCAGCGGCAGACCCTGTCCTGCGAGGAAATCGGGGAGATCTGCAAGGTGGTGCGGAAGGTCAACCCGGATGCCGCCATTGTGGTGGACAACTGCTACGGCGAGTTTGTGGAGGAAACCGAGCCCACCCAGCACGGAGCCGATCTCACGGCCGGATCTCTCATCAAGAACCCCGGCGGCGGCCTGGCTCCCACCGGCGGCTACATCGCCGGACGGGCTGACCTTGTGGAGCGGGCGGCCTTCCGCCTGACGGTGCCGGGCATCGGCGGAGAGTGCGGCGCCACTCTGGGGGTCAACCGGTCTTTGTATCAGGGATTGTTCATGGCGCCCCACACCGTGTGCCAGGCGCTGAAAACGGCGGTATTCGCCGCGGCCCTGCTGGAGGAGATGGGCTTTTCGGTGTCTCCCGGAAGCGGGGAGGAGCGCCATGACATCATCCAGACGGTGGACTTCGGCAAGCCGGAGCCGCTGCTGGCTTTCTGCCGGGGCATCCAGGCGGGAGCGCCGGTGGATTCCTTCGCCGCGCCGGAGCCCTGGGATATGCCGGGCTATGATTGCCCGGTGGTCATGGCGGCGGGGGCCTTTATCCAGGGCTCGTCCATCGAGCTTTCCTGCGATGCGCCCATGCGTGAGCCCTATACCGCCTTTCTGCAGGGCGGCCTGACCTATGAAGCCGGACGGCTGGGGGTCATGGCCGGCGCCAAGTACATTCTGGAAATGGAAAAATAAAAAGAATCAAAAAGCATCAAAAAAGCGGCAGAAGCCGCTTTTTTGATGCTTCCAGCGTGACGCTGGCGGCGAGCCGCCACTCCCGGCCCAGTGCCTGGGCTGTCATACTGCGCTCCCGGCCCAGTGCCTGGGCTGTCATACTGCGCTGCCGCGCCCGGCAACAAAAACCAGCCTTTTCTGCGGCACTCTGTTAGGATTGCACCAAGGCCCCTACCGGTGTTGGCTCGCCAGCACCGGAGCACCGAGGAATAGCAACGCATACAGCCGGGGAGAGTTTTGGGTGCAGCGTCACGCTGCCGCCACTCCCGGCCCAGTGCCTGGGCTGTCATACTGCGCTCCCGCGCCCGGCAACAAAAACCAGCCTTTTCTGCGGCACTTTGTTAGGATTGCACCAAAACCCCTCCCGGCGCTGGCTCGCCAGCATCGGAGCACCGAGGAATAGCAACGCATACAGCCGGGGAGAGTATGGCCGTCCCGACACGGGACTGCAAATTTGTCGTTGTGCTATCAGGTAAACCGTAGTATAATAGATTTGTATATCTGCAAATGGAAAGGCGGCAAAGTGCATGGTGATACTGGGGATCGACCCGGGGTATGCCATTGTGGGCTATGGCGCCGTGGAAGTTGACAAAGGCCGGATGCGTGCCCTGGGCTATGGGGCCATCACCACCCCCGCCGGGGTGCCTCTGCAAAACCGGCTGCTGGAGATTTATCAGGATATGCTCACCCTGCTGGATCATTTCAAACCCGATGCGGTGAGCGTGGAGGAGCTGTTTTTCAACACCAATGTGACCACCGGCATCGCCGTAGGCCATGCCAGAGGGGTGATCCTGCTCAGCATTGCCCAGAAGGGCCTGCCTTTTTATGAGTACACCCCCGGCCAGGTGAAGCAGGCGGTGGTGGGCTATGGCAAGGCGGAAAAACGCCAGGTGATGGAGCTGACCCGGAACATCCTGGGCCTCCGAAAGATCCCCCGGCCCGATGACGCCGCCGATGCCCTGGCCCTGGCGGTGTGTCATGCCCACAGCGCCTCCTCCCGAATGTTTGAAAACAGGAGTACATAAGGATGTTTCATCATATCAAAGGAACGGTTTTTCATGTGGACCCAAACCGGGTGGTGCTGGACAACGGCGGGGTGGGGTATGGCATCAACACCTCCTTTTTCTCGGCCTCGGCGGTGAAAAAGGGGGAGGAAGCCCTGTTTTACACCTATCTCCATGTGCGGGAGGACGCCATGGAGCTTTATGGCTTTGCCGCCGAGGAGGAGCTTTCCTGTTATAAGATGCTCACTTCCATCTCCGGGGTGGGGCCCAAGGCGGCCCTGGCCATTTTGTCGGTGGTCACCCCGGAAAAACTGGCCCTGTGCGTCATTTCCGAGGACGAAAAGGCCCTGACCAAAGCCCCCGGCGTGGGGAAAAAGCTGGCCCAGCGGATCATTCTGGAGCTGAAAGACAAACTGGCCAAAAGCCAGCTGTCGGTCTCCGGCACATCCGGGGTGGAGCTGCCTTCGCCGCAAGTCAATATGGGCTCTGCCGGGGAGGCTCTGGCCGCCCTCACCGTGCTGGGCTATGGCCGGGCCGAAGCCGCCGAGGCCCTGGGAGGCCTGGACGAAAGCCTGCCGGTGGAGGAGCTGGTGCGCCAGTGCCTGAAAAAGCTCATGCGGTAATGGGGGATCACAGTGGCAATCGAATTTGAAAAGGATCTGGAAGAAGAACGGATCGTCACCAGCAGCTTGACAAAAGAGGACGAAGGGGAAAACTCCCTGCGCCCTCGGAAGCTGAATGAATACATCGGCCAGAGCAAGGCCAAGGACAATCTGTCGGTGTTCATCGAAGCCGCCCGGCAGCGGGGGGAGCCTTTGGACCATGTGCTGCTCTATGGCCCGCCGGGCCTGGGCAAAACCACCCTGGCCGGCATCATTGCAAACGAAATGGGGGTCAATATCCGCATCACCTCCGGCCCGGCCATCGAGAAGGCAGGGGATCTGGCGGCTCTTTTGACCAACCTCAATGAAAACGATGTGCTTTTTATCGATGAGATCCATCGCCTGAACCGCAGCGTGGAAGAGGTGCTCTATCCCGCCATGGAGGACTATGCCCTGGATATCATCATCGGCAAAGGCCCTGCTGCCCGGTCCATCCGGCTGGATCTGCCCAAGTTCACCCTCATCGGGGCCACCACCCGGGCGGGACAGCTGACTTCGCCCTTGCGGGACCGGTTCGGGGTGATGCTCCGGCTGGAAATGTATTCCGCCGGGGAACTGCAGAAGATCGTCACCCGCAGCGCCGGGATATTGGGCATCGACATCGAGCCGGAAGGGGCCCTGGAAGTGGCCATGCGCAGCCGGGGCACCCCCCGTATCGCAAACCGGATCCTGAAACGGGTGCGGGACTTTGCCCAGGTGAAGGGGGGCGGCTCCATCACACGAGAGATGGCCGACCTGGCCCTCAGCGCCCTGGAGATCGACAAACTGGGGCTGGACATGACCGACCGGCGGATGCTGGAGAGCATCATCTATAATTTCCGGGGCGGCCCGGTGGGGCTGGAGACCCTGGCGGCCACCATCGGGGAAGAGGCCGTGACATTGGAAGATGTGCAGGAGCCGTATCTCATGCAGATCGGCTTTCTCACCCGCACGCCCCGAGGGCGCTGCGTCACCAAAAAAGCCTACGATCATTTGAATATCCCGTTTCTCGGCCAGCAGGAGCTGACGCTGTAAACGGGCAAGAAGGGGTAAGAAAGAAAATGGGTAAATATTTTGGAACAGACGGCATCCGTGGGGTGGCCAATCAGGAACTGACCTGCACTCTGGCCTTTAAGGCCGGGTTTGCCGCCGCCAGTGTGCTGACAAAGGAGCTTTCCCACAAAGCCAAGATCTATATCGGCCGGGACACCCGGATCTCCGGGGATATGCTGGAATGTGCTCTGGCCGCAGGCATCTGCGCCGCCGGGGCCGACGCCGTGCTGCTGGGGGTCATCCCCACACCGGCTGTGGCCTACCTCACCGTGGAGCACAAGGCCGATGCGGGCATCGTCATTTCGGCGTCCCACAATCCTTTTGAGCACAACGGCATCAAGATCTTCGGCTCCAACGGCTGCAAGCTGTCCGACGAGCTGGAAGCGGCGGTGGAAGCGCTGATCGACGATCCTTCCGGGGCCTCTCCGGTCACCGGCGGCAAGATCGGCCGGGTGCAGCCCATGGCCCATGCCGCCTGCGATGAATATGTGGCCCATGTGGCCGGGGCCGCCGGGTCTCTCAAGGGTCTGCACATCGTCGTGGACTGCGCCAACGGCGCATCTTCCCGCACGGCGCCCAGCCTGTTCCAGCGGCTGGAGTGCGAAACCGACCTGATCTTCTGCCAGCCCGACGGCATCAACATCAACACCGGCTGCGGCTCCACCCATATGGAGGCCCTGTGCAAAAAGGTGCGGGAAGGGTCTTATGACCTGGGCGTGGCCTTTGACGGTGACGCCGACCGGTGCCTGCTGGTGGACGAAAAGGGCGAAGTCATCGACGGCGACCAGATCATGGGCGTGTTGGCCGCGGCGCTCAAGAAGCAGAACAAGCTGAAAGGCGGCGTTGTGGCCACCGTCATGTCCAACCTGGGTCTGAAAAACTTCCTCAAGGACAAGGGCATCCCCATGGCCGCCACCAAGGTAGGGGACCGGTTCGTGCTGGAGCAGATGCAGAAGGACGGCTGGAACCTGGGCGGCGAGCAGTCGGGCCATGTGATCCTCACCGACCACGCCACCACCGGCGACGGCGAGCTGACCGCCGTCACCTTCCTCAAGGTGCTGAAGGAAAGCGGCAAGAAGGCATCCGTTCTGGCCGGTGAGATCGCCCATTACCCCCAGAAGATGATCAATGTGCCGGTGCCCAACGACAAAAAGAAGACGGTAGCCGAGCAGCCGGAAGTGCAGGCCATCAGCCAGGAGATTGGGGAGGTCTTTGGTGAAAATGGCCGCATCCTCATCCGTCCTTCGGGCACCGAGGCCCTGGTGCGGGTGATGGTGGAAGGCCAGGACGAAAAGCTGGTGAATGAAATGGCTCAGAAGGCCGCCAAGGTCATCGAGGAGCTGTATTCCAAATAAAAACCCTGTCTTTTGAAGGACAGGAAAGGGGTAAGCCTTTACACCCATATCCCCGGTTTTTGCCGGGGATATGGGGAAGAAAAGGCCCAAGCAATGGAAAGGCGGTGAGGCCGCGCAAGAGCAGAAGCAAAGAAAAAGCGCCGGGACTGCCTGCGGGCAGTTGACGAGGTGGGGGAGGATCGAACCATTCGGCGGATGCCCCCTGCGCATTGACGCCTGGCCATGAAGCGGAGGAGAGAAAAAGGGCGGGTGACCGCCGTGACAACATCCCTGCAGGCGTTAATTTTAATTTGGAGGAAAAATTCTTATGTGCGGAATCGTAGGATATGTGGGCCGGGAAGAGGCCGTGCCCGTTTTGCTGCAAGGACTGTATAAGCTGGAGTACCGTGGGTATGACTCCGCCGGTGTGGCGGTGCTGCGCCCCGAGGGGCTGAAGGTGGTCAAGACCAAGGGCCGTATCAAGAACCTGGAGGACAAGGTGCAGCAGGTGGGCGGCATGGAATCCACCTGCGGCATTGGTCACACCCGGTGGGCCACCCATGGCGAGCCTTCCGATGTGAATGCCCATCCCCACATCAGCCGCAATGGACGGATCGCCATCGTCCACAACGGCATCATCGAAAACTATCTGGAACTGCGGGAAATGCTCACCAAAGAGGGCTATGAGATGCAGTCCCAGACCGACACCGAAGTGGTGGCCCATCTGTTTGAGTATCACTTCAAGGGGGATATGATGCAGGCCCTGATGGACACCGTGAAGGATCTGCGGGGCAGCTATGCTCTGGGCATTCTGTCTGCCGACGACCCCGGCGAGATCTATTGCACCAAGCGGGACAACCCGCTGATCATCGGCGTGGGCGAAGGGGAGAACCTGATCGCCTCCGACATCCCCGCCATCATCCAGAAAACCAAGCACTATATCGTGCTGGAAGACAACCAGATCGCCCGCATCACGCCGGATTCGGTGGAGGTGTTCAACGCCTTCGGCCAGAAGCTGGAACCCGAAGTGCAGACGGTGAACTGGGACATTTCCTCGGCGGAAAAGGGCGGCTATGAGCACTTTATGATCAAGGAGATCATGGAGCAGCCCAAGGCCCTGCGGGACACCATCTCCCCCCGGATCGAGGGCGACCTGCCCCGGCTGGAGGAGTGCGGCCTCACCGACGAGATCTTCCACAATCTGCGGAACATCCACATTGTGGCCTGCGGCTCGGCTCTCCATGCCGGTCTGGTGGGCAGAGAGGTCATCGAGCGGTTTGCCCGTGTGCCGGTTTCGGCATCGGTGGCTTCGGAGTTCCGGTATCGCAACCCCATCATCGGCAAAGAGGATCTGTGCATCGTCATCAGCCAGTCCGGCGAGACGGCAGACACCCTGGCCGCCATGCGTGAGGCCAAGAAGCGGGGCGCCCGCACCATTGCCATTGTCAATGTGGTGTCCTCTTCGGCGGCCCGGGAAGCCGACAGCGTGCTGTACACCTGGGCTGGTCCCGAGATCGCCGTTGCCACCACCAAGGCCTATTCCGCCCAGCTGGCGGCGCTGTACCTGGTGGCCGTCAAGGCCGGCCTGGCCCGGGGCACTCTCACCGAGGAAGAGGGCAAGGAGTATTGCCGGAAGATCAATGAGCTGCCTGATCTGATCGGCGAGGCTCTGCGCACCCGGCCCCAGATCCAGTATCTGGCTTCTCTGTACAGCAACCGTCAGAGCGTCTTTTTCATCGGCCGCGGGGTGGATTATGCCGCCGCTCAGGAGGCATCCCTGAAGCTGAAGGAGATTTCCTACATCCACAGCGAGGCCTATGCCGCCGGTGAGCTGAAGCACGGCACCATTTCCCTCATCGAGGACGGTACCCTGGTGGTGGCCATGGCCAACGACAAGGCGCTGTATGAAAAGACTCTGTCCAATGTGAAGTCGGTGAAGGCCCGCGGCGCCAGCGTGATCATGGTGACCAATGAGGAAGTGGAACCCGATCCGGAGATCTGCGACTTTGTGGTGAAGATCCCCGATTGTGACCCGGCCCTGTCGGCGTCCCTGTCCATCATCCCCATGCAGCTGTTCTCTTATTATATGGGCGTGTATCGGGGCTGCGATATTGATAAACCCCGCAACCTGGCCAAATCCGTCACCGTCGAATAGCCCAGTGCCTGGGCCCCCGTTCCTGTCTCCGGTGGGAATGCGCTATGGGCCTTATTGCTCCGGGTGTGATAAACCATCACCCGGAAAAGGCCTGGGTGCAGTCCTAGACAAGTGAATCAAAAAGGCTCCCCCTCGGGGAGCCTTTTTTGTTTGGCTTCGTTCTGTTGCTTAGCGCGGCAGCGCAGTATGGGTGCAGCGTCACGCTGCCGCAGCTTGCCTGCGGAGGCACTCCGCCGCCGAAAATAATAAAGGAAATGGGAAATAAATCTTGCATCACAGGCAAAATTCCGTATAATATTTCTGTAACACCATCGACAACACTATTGACCGGACGGCCCGGAGCCTTCCGGGAGGAGGAATCAATTCATGGATGAGATCGATGTCAAAATACTGCGCTGCCTGAAGAACAACGCCAGAGAAAACGCCTCGGTGATCAGCGAGAAGGTGAGCATGTCGGTGTCCGCCGTCATCGAGCGCATTCGCAAGCTGGAAAACTCGGGGATGATCCGGCAGCACACCACCATCATCGATCAGGTCAAGGCCGGGAAAGATGTGACCAGCTTCATTTCCATCAGCCTGGAGCACCCCAAGTATATCGAATGTTTCACCAATTTCGTCAAGGACAACAAGGAGATCCTGGAGTGCCATTACATCACCGGGGACTTTGACTTTATGCTCAAAGTGGTCACCAACTCCACCCAGACCCTGGAGCGGGTGCTCAACCAGATCAAAAGCGTCAATGGAGTGAAGATGACCAAAACCATCGTCATCCTTTCCACGGTGAAAAACGAATATTCGGTGGACCCGGAGGAAATATTGAAATAGGGGAGACCCTCCCGGGAAGACTTGGATAATTCTTCTTGACAAAGGCCGAAAAGGTGGAGTATACTGGCATCGTGTTAGACACTTTTGCACAGCGAGGGCCCCTTTTATGCCACAGGAAAACCAGTTTTTTCACAAAGCTCTCTCCCAGGGGGAAGAAGAGGAGCTGGCCCGGCGGTATGCCCGTCTGGTGCAGTCCTGTGTGCGGCCGTATTTTCTCACCGGCGGCGATTATGACGATTTGGTGCAGGAAGGAATGATCGGCCTGCTCAAGGCCATCCGGGAATATGATCCCGCCCGCTCTCAGAATTTTGAAGCCTTCGCCGCTTTGTGCATCCGCCGTCAGGTTTATGACGCCCTCCGCCGCAGCAAGCGGAAGGACGGCCATCTTCACATCGAGTATGTGGAGCGGGCGGAAGGGGATGGGGAGGGTTTGCCTCGCGGTTCGGCCTCCCAGGACCCGGAAGCACAGTTTCTGGCAAAAGAGTCGGCATGGGAGATCCAGAAAGCGTTATCCGGGCTGTTGTCTGCCTTTGAAACGGCTGTGCTGCGATCCTATCTGGAAGGCTACACTTCTTCGGAAATTGCCGAAGCGCTCCATCGCACGCCCAAGGCGGTGGAAAACGCCATCGGCCGTATCCGGCGCAAGCTGGCCAAATATCTGCAACAAGGGCGACAGCAGGATTGACTCCTGTTCGCAATAAAATCATCCAATCCCATCCGAATGGGAGAAAAAAGAGAGGTAACGCATCATGTTCCAGGACAAAACACTCGTTTGCAAAGAATGCGGCAATGAATTCGTTTTCACCGCCGGTGAGCAGGAATTCTACGCCGAGCGTGGCTTCCAGAACGAGCCCCAGCGCTGCAAGGCCTGCCGCGACGCCAGAAAGTCTGCCGCCCGTGGCCCCAGAGAGTATTTCACTGCCACTTGCGCCGCTTGCGGCAAAGAGGCCAGAGTGCCCTTCGAGCCCAAGAGCGACAAACCCGTTTATTGCAGCGAATGCTTCGCCAAGATGAAGGAGGAGCGGCAGGCCTAAGCAGCGTGACGCTGCACCCGTTCCTGCGCTGCCGCGCTAGGCAACAGAACGAAAGTTGGTTGTTTTCTCTCCGGCAAAGAGAGAAACGGCCGTCCCGCCACGGGACCGCTGCTGCGCCAGGCAGCAGAACCAAGGCCAGTTGTTTTTTCTCAGGCAAAGAGAGGAACGACAGCCCAGGCACTGGGCCCGCTGCCGCGCCAGGCAGCAGAACCAATGCTGCTTCTGTTTCGATCAGACAATCAACGCCAGCGGAATTTTTCCGCTGGCGTTCCTATCTTTTCTCAGGCTGGTTGGGTGCAATCCGGCAAAGAAGGCTCCCTTGTGCAAAGGGAGCTGTCGGCCAGCGCCGACTGAGGGATTGAGGTGCAGCGTCACGCTGGTCCCGTGTCGGGACGGCCAGACTCTCTTTGTCTTTCTTCATACAATCTGCCAGGTGCGGGAGCACAATACGACTGCCCAGGCACTGGGCCCGAAATAACACGCCGCCAATGCCGGAAATCCCTAAAAAGGATTTCCGGCAGCCTTCACCGCAGTGAAGGCTCTGGCCCGCCTGGGGTTGAAATGGGGAGAAAATTCGTGTATAATATAATAAGAAAAGATTCCATGTCAGTGGGATGGGAGGTGTAAACAATGGTCGTAACAAGAGATACCACCATCGGTGAGGTGCTGGCCGAGGACATGGGCGCCGCCCGTTTCTTCTTCGAGATCGGCATGCACTGTGTGGGCTGCCCCTCTTCCAGCGGCGAATCCATCGCCGAGGCCTGCGTGGTGCACGGCACCAACGAGGACGAGCTGGTGAGCAAGCTGAACGAGTATTTCCAGTCCAAATAAGAAAACGGACAAAGGCGGCAGGTCGGGACAAAGGCCTGCCGTTTTCTTTTGCTTTGCGTTTGAGAAAGGGGAGAAAGGGCCATGGTGTTTTCCAAGCGAATGGAGGCGTTGGCCGATTTATGCCAGGGCGCCCGGCGGGTGATCGATGTGGGGTGCGACCATGCCCAGCTATGCGCTCTGCTGGTGACGGAGTACGGCGTGGAGCACGCTTTTGCCTCGGACATCCGCCCGGGCCCTCTGGAAAATGCCCGGCGCACCATAGCGGAGCTGGGGCTTGAAAGCAGGATCACCCCGGTGCTCTCCGACGGCCTGGACGCCTTCGGCCCCGGGGACGGAGATGCGGTGATCATCGCCGGTATGGGCGGGGAGGAGATGACCCTTATTCTCTCCCGGGCCCCCTGGGCCGGGGACAACGGGGGACAGGTAATTTTGCAGCCCATGACCAACATCCCCAAGCTGCGCCAGTGGCTGGCGGAGAACGGCTATCATGTAAAGAAAGAGCGGGTCATAAAGGAAGGGCGCAAGGTTTATACAGCCATGAATATTCAAAAAGGCGCTGATGAAAGCGGTGCCCGGGAGTATGCATATTTATTCGGAACGGCCCTTTTGCAGGACCCGCTGTGGCCTCTTTACAAGGAAAAGCTGCTGACGAAGTACGGCGCCAGCGCCCGTGGCCAGGAGCAGGCCGGGCTTTCGGACACGCCGGAGCAGCGCATTTTCCGGCTGCTCCAAAACCTTTGAGCCTTTGATTTGATCTTTTCGGGAAGGATGAGAAGAATATGTCCATGGACGCCATCACCATCGACGGCCTGTGCCGCCAGCTGCAGCAGGAGCTTTCGGACAGCCGGGTGGATAAGATCTTCATGCCTCGGCGGGAGGAGGTCATTTTGTCTCTGCGCAGCCGCCGGGGGGCCTGGAAACTGGTGATTTCCTGCTCCGGTGCCGGGGGCCGGGTGTATCTCACCGGGAAAAAGACCGAAAACCCCGATGCGCCCCCCATGTTCTGCATGCTGCTGCGCAAGCACCTCACCGCCGCCCGGCTTCTGGAAGTGAGCCAGCCGGAGCATGAGCGGATGCTGCTCTTCCGGTTTTCCGCCTATGACGATTTTGGAGAGCTGTCGGAAAAATCCCTGGCGGTGGAGTTGACAGGCCGGCGGAACAACCTGATTCTGCTTTCGGGAGACGGCACCATTCTGGGCTGCCTGAAAAAGGTGGACAGCGAAATGTCCCCCCAGCGGCCCATCCTGCCTGGGCTGCACTACCGGATGCCTCCCCGGCCTGTGCGCCGCAGCCTGCTGGCCCTGACAGAGGAGGAAGCCCGGGCCCTGGCGAAAAAAGCCCTTTCCCAGGAAGAGGGGGCCAAAGCCCTCACCGGGGAGCTGGATCTGGTGTCCCCCCTCATCGCCCGGGAGCTGTGGCACCGGGGCGGGGGCAGGGAAGAAGCCCTGGCCGCAGAGATCATGGACCTTTCCCGCCGGGTGCAGGAAGGGGACTACCAGCCCACCTTGCTGCGCCGGGGGGAGGAATATGTGGACTTTTCCTTCATGCCCATGAGCCATCTGGGCGAGGACACCCAGAACCTGCCCCAGGAGGGCTTTTCCCAGATGATCGAAAGATTTTATGGGGAGCGGGCGTCGGAAGAGCGGCGGAAATCGGTGTCCTCGGCCCTGGAAAAGCGGATGGCCAACCAGGAAAGCCGCCTTGTGCGCAAGCTGGCCAACCAGCGCAACGACTTGCTCCGGGCCGAAAAGCGGGAGGATCTGAAACGCCGGGCCGATCTGATCATGGCCAACATCCATATGATCCCTCAGGGGGCGGAGAAAGTCACCGTCACCGACTATTTTTCCCCCGATCTGCCCCAGGTGGAGCTGGAGCTGGATGGGGACAAGACCCCGCAGCAGAACGCCCAGGCCTTATTTAAGGAATACACCCGGATGAAAAACGCCCAGCAGGCCCTAGAGGAGCAGATCGTCCAGGGGGAGCAGGAGCTGGAGTATGTGCAAAGCGTCCAGCTGGCCTTGCAGCAGGCCCGGGACATCAAGGAAGTCAACGCCATCCGGGAAGAGCTGCTGGAAAGCGGCTATCTCCGCTCCAAGGAGAAGCACCCCAAAAAGAAAAAGCCCGCCGTCTTCCAGCCAAGAGAATACACCTCGCCTTCGGGCCTGCGCATTCTCTGCGGCCGGAACAACCGGGAAAACGATCAGCTCACCCTGCGCACCGCCGGGAAAAATGACCTGTGGTTCCATTCCCAGAAGGCCCCCGGCTCCCATGTGATCCTCTTCACCCAGGGCCAGACCCCCACGGGGGAGGATCTGGAGTACGCCGCCCGGATCGCCGCGGGACATTCCAGGCTGGCCAAGCAAAGCCTGGCCCCTATCGATTACGCCCTGGCCCGTCATGTGAAAAAGCCCGCCGGGGCCAAGCCGGGTATGGTGATTTACACCGATTATAAGACCCTGTTTGTCCGTCCGCTGGAAGACTAGCGGCCAGCGTGACGCTGGACCCATACTGCGGCGGCGTGGCGCCGCTGCCATATTGCGGCGGAGTGCCTCCGCTCCCATACTGCGCTCCCGCGCTGGGCAGGTTGTATCAAGAAAAGCAAAGATAATATGGCCGTCCGGCCACCGGACCAGCGTGACGCTGGACCCGTTCCTGTCTTTGCTTTTGCCGGTTGTGTCCACCTGGGCAAAGAAAGTCTGGCCGTCCCGACACGGGACTTCCCCGACCTTTTTCGCGCCCCAGGCCCAGTGCCTGGGCGGCCATACTCTCCCAGGCTGTATGGGCTGCTGTGCCTGGGTATTCCGGGGCTGGCGGTGAGCCCCGGAAGGGGCCAGAGTGCAATCCTGGCAGGGTGCATGACAAAAGGCCTTCCCAAAGGAAGGCCTTTTGTGTTCGGTTTGGTTCTATTGCCTAGCGCGGCAGCGCAGTTTGGGTGCAGCGTCACGCTGCTTGGCCGTCCCGACACGGGACCGTGCTATTTCAGGAAGTCCCAGAAGCCCTTTTCTTCCTCATCACCAAGCTCCATGGCCTTGTAGACCATCTGCACTGCTTCCGAGCGGGTCAGGCTGTCATTGGGGCGCACAGCGCCGTCGGTGGTCTGCAAAATACCGGCCTGCAAGGCATTCTGCACCGCCTGAGCAGCCCACTGGGGCACCTGGGCGGCATCTTTCAGATCCATGGGCAGATTCACCCCGGCGGGCACATCCAGGGCCCGGTCCACAATGGCCGCCGCTTCGGCCCGGGTGATGGGTTCGTTGGGACGCAGCACCTTACTGCCGCTGCCGTCGGGACTGCCTTCCACCACGCCGGATACCAAGGCTGCCGCCGAGGCCGCTTTGGCCCAATCCGGGGTCTGGGCATCGTCGGCCAGGCCGCTGGGCACTGCCATGGAGGGCAGGGGAATGTCACTGGCCGCCATAGCCATGGCGATGAACTGAGCCCTTGTCACCGTTTCCTCCGGATCCAGGAAGTGATCCGTCCCGATCTGCTCCCCGGAAAACACCCCGGCTTCGGTGAGCTTGATGGCGGCGTAATGGGCCGGGTCATCTTCCAGGTCGGCGTAGCGGATCGTCTCTTTTTCCTCCTGTTTTTTCACGGTCACCTTCACCTGGGCCGGGTTGGAGGAGTTTCCCTGGGCATCGGTGACATAATAAGTGAAGGATTCTTCGTAACTTTTGCCCTCTTTGGGGGTGTAACGGAACGCGCCGCTTTCGGTCACTTCCGCGGTGCCTTTTTTGGGTTTTTCCATGATGGCAAAGGACAGAGCATCCCCTTCGGCATCGCTGGCCTCCAGCTGTCCGGTGAGGGGCAGGTCCACATAGGTCTCAAAGGAAAGGGAAGTGGCGATGGGGGCGCTGTTGGGGGTGTCGCTCAGGTTGATATTGACCTGCACGCCTTCTTCCCCGGCGCCATAACCGGCAAACACCGGCAGAAAAGAGAAGCTGGCCTGGGTGTCACTTTCTCCCGCCGGCTCAAAAGAGAGGGTGGAAAGGCCATCCAGAGAGACGCTTTCCCCCTGGGAAAGGGGCTGGCCGCCCAGAAGCAGGGTGCCTGCGGCGGTGTCGGGCAAAGCCGAAACCACGATGCCCTCCAGGGTGTCTTCCCCTGTCAGGCGGGTGGTGAAGTCCTCCTGGGAGAAGGTGACGGTTTTTCCGGCGTCCTCCACTTTGGAGAAGGTGGTCACCGCCGGAGCGGGGTCTTCCTTTTCCAAAAGAGCAAAAGCGGCGGGCAGAAGAGCGCAGGCCGCTAGACTGCTGCAAAAGGCCGCGCACCGTATTTTCCATGTGCGTTTATCCATAAGGTGTTTCCTCCAGTCATGCAAAAATAGAAGGGAGGGGCAAAAGCGTCCCTCGGTCCCTTTGGAGATAATGTCCCCCTGGAAAGGGGGAATATTCCCTTGCAAAGGGTGATAAATATTGCCAGGAAGCCAGAAAAAGGTTGAAATTATCGACCATTTGTGAGATGATAAAAGTAATCGATTTAAGCCAACAGGAGGATGCACAATGAGTGAACGCAGCCGCGTTTTGATCCTGGATTTCGGCGGGCAGTATAATCTGCTCATCGCCCGCCGTGTGCGGGAAAGGGGAGTCTATTGCGAGATCAAACCCTATAACACCACGATGGAGGAGATCCGTCAGTTTGCCCCTTCGGGCATCATCTTCACCGGCGGCCCTTCCACCGTCTATGAAGAGGGAGCGCCCAAATGCGATCCCGCCGTTTTTGAGATGGGCGTGCCTGTTCTGGGCATTTGCTACGGCCAGCAGCTGATGACCCTGATGCTGGGAGGCACCTGCAAGGCCGGTCAGGTGCGGGAATATGGCAAAGCCGAGCTTTGGCACAATTCCAGCAGCCTGCTTTTTGAGGGCGTGCGCCAGCAGTCGGTGTGCTGGATGAGCCATACCATTTCGGTGGATCAGCTGCCGGAGGGCTTTGTCACCAGCGCCAAAACCAAGGATTGCCCCACCGCCGCCATCGAAAACCCGGAGAGAAAGCTCTATGGCGTCCAGTTCCATCCCGAAGTGATGCACACCGAGGAAGGGACTTTGATCCTGGAGAACTTCCTGTATAAGATCTGCGGCCTTTCCAGCGAATGGACCATGGCAGCCTATTCCAAGCAGGCCATTGAAGAGATCCGCCAGAAGGTCGGCAATGGCCGGGTGCTTCTGGCCCTTTCCGGCGGCGTAGACTCTTCGGTGGCCGCCGCGCTGATCAGCCAGGCCGTGGGCAATCAGCTCACCTGCGTGTTTGTGGACCATGGCCTTCTCCGCAAGGACGAAGGGGACATGGTGGAAAAGATCATGGGTGAAAAGTTCGATATGAACATCATCCGGGCCAATGTGCAGGATCGTTTCCTCACAAAGCTCCAGGGCGTCACCGATCCGGAGCAGAAGCGGAAGATCATCGGCGAGGAGTTCATCCGGGTCTTTGAGGAAGAGAGCCGCAAGATCGGCGCCGTGGACTTCTTGGCCCAGGGCACCATTTATCCCGATGTGGTGGAAAGCGGCCTGGGCAAAAGCGCCGTCATCAAGAGCCATCACAATGTAGGCGGTCTGCCCGACCATGTGGATTTCAAGGAGATCATCGAGCCGCTGCGGCTTTTGTTCAAAGACGAAGTGCGTGCTTTGGGTCTGGAGTTGGGTCTGCCGGAAGAGCTGGTATGGCGTCAGCCCTTCCCGGGACCGGGTCTGGCTGTGCGGGTCATCGGCGAGATCACAGCGGACAAGCTGGCCATTTTGCGGGAGGCCGATGCCATCTTCCGGGAGGAGATCGCAAATGCCAAGCTGGACCGGGACATCAACCAGTATTTTGCCGTTCTGACCAATATGCGGTCGGTGGGCGTCATGGGCGACGAGCGCACCTATGATTATACCCTGGCCCTGAGAGGAGTGGTCACCTCGGACTTTATGACCGCCGACTGGGCCCGCATCCCCTATGATGTGCTGGAGAAGGTCTCCAACCGCATCGTCAACGAAGTGCCCCATATCAACCGTATTGTCTACGACATCACCAGCAAACCCCCCGCAACGGTGGAATGGGAGTAACAGCACAAAACCCGGAAAGCCTTGAAAACACTGGGGTCTTAAAGCGGAAACGGGGCATTTGATAGCAAATTGATAGCAGATACCAAAACCGGATTTACTTTGTTCACTCCCGTATAACGGGTGGTTTGCGGGTAAATCCTCCATATCCTAAGAAAAAGGTCTTGCTGACTTTCACCAGTCGGCAAGACCTTTTTTGTTATTTGTCTTTTCTCTGTTTCTTCAATCCTTTTATCAGAGCATCGCTTAATTCCTTCGAGGGGACTTTGGCCCACCGCTGGGTGGTGTCGTACTTCGGGTAGTTGTAGCGCCAGCGGTCATAGTCCTCCTTGGTGATCTCCCCGGCCTCCAGCTTCGCCGCCTGTTCCCGCCACGCAATCAAGATTTTGTTCAGCTCACTGGCTTGACGGCCTCCCTGAAAAATATCTGCTTGCAGGCAGGCACGTCCATCCGCCTCTACCACTTTCAGACTGTAAACATCCTCCAAGGCGAACAGCGTATGGGCCAAACCTATGTAGTTGTCTATGTCCGGGACGCTCAACGCCTGGGGCGATACATCTAATGTATGCGCCAGGGCAGCGGTCAAGTCGGCCTTCGGCGTCCGGGTGCCTGTTTCGTACTGTGCCAGACGAACATCGGCGGAACGCTCTGGAAAGCCCACCGCCATACCAAGATACTTCTGTGTCATACCCCGGAGGGTGCGGAAAAAATGGATGCGCTCTCCTATTGCCATAAATGCCAACTCCTATCTGGTGGTTTCTGTCGAAAGTAGTATAACATATTCGCTTAGTAACAGTCAAGAGTATCTTAAACAAAAAAGTTAAAAATTATTCCGCAAGCCACTTGACAAAGCAAATTTGCTTAGTTATAATATATTAAGCATAAAGGCTTAGTTTTCGAGCCATGAAAGGAGGTGAGCTCACAATGGCAAGCACCATGTTCATGCGGGTGGACGAGGTAGCGGAGGAATTAGGGGTTTCTGTCCCCTATGCCTATAAGCTGATTCGTTCCATGAATGCGGAGTTGAAAAAGACGGGCTGTATTACCATTTCAGGCCGGATCGACCGCAAATTCTTCCACGAAAAATTTTATGGCACAAGGGGTCAGAGTGAAAGGAGTGATTAACCTATGGCGGCGTTTAAGAACAAGGCCAACGGCACTTGGTACGTCCAGTTCCGCTATACGGACTGGAAGGGAGAGCGCCAACAGAAGTTGAAGCGTGGCTTTGCCACCAAAAAGGAGGCCCAGACGTGGGAGCGGGAGTTCCTGATGCAGAAGCAGGCCGATGTGAACATGACCTTTGAGAGCTTCGCCCAGCTCTATGAAAAGGACATGAAGCCCAAGCTGAAGCTGAACACCTGGCTGACAAAAGAGAGCATTATCCAGAAGAAAATCCTGCCGTATTTTGGAAAGCGGAAACTGTCGGAAATCACCGCCAAGGATGTGATGGATTGGCAGAACGCGATCCGGGAGTTGACAGACGCCAAAGGAAAGCCCTATTCCCCCACCTATCTCAAAACCGTCCACAATCAGTTGAGCGCCCTCTTTAACCATGCTGTCCGCTACTACGGCCTCCAGGTCAATCCTGCGGCCAAGGCCGGGAACATGGGTGTGGAGGAACGGCGTGAAATGCTGTTCTGGACGAAGGACGAGTATTTGAAGTTTGCCGACGCCATGATGGACAAGCCCCTCTCCTACTACGCCTTTGAAATGCTCTACTGGTGCGGTATCCGGGAGGGGGAACTGCTGGCCCTCACCCCAACAGACTTCGACTTTGAGGCGGGTACAGTGTCCATCAGCAAATCCTATCAGCGGCTCAAGGGCAAGGACGTGATTACCACCCCCAAGACGAAAAAGAGCAACCGTGTCATTAAGATGCCCAAATTCCTCTGTGGAGAGATGGAGGACTACTTAAAGATGTTTTACAGCACCGGGGCAAATGAACGGATTTTCTCTGTCAGCAAGCACTATCTCCACCATGAAATGGACAGAGGTGCGAAAGCGGCGGGAGTGAAGCGGATCAGGATTCACGACCTCCGACATTCACACATTTCCCTGCTGATTGATATGGGCTTCACCGCCCTGGCAATCGCTGACCGGGTGGGGCATGAGAGTATCGACATCACCTACCGCTACGCCCATCTGTTTCCTACAAGGCAGACGGAGATGGCGGACAAGCTGGACTTTGAAAGGATGGGAACGTAACCATGTCACTGAAAAACCGAGACAACAAAAATCGCTGGAGGAACAAGACCGTGGCCTTCCGGGTGTCCCCGGAGGAAGATGAACAGATCGAGGCCGCTGTGCGGCTCTCCGGCCTGACAAAGCAGGACTACATCACAAGACGCCTCCTGTGCCGGGAAGTAGTGGTACAGGGTAATCCCAAGGTCTACAAGGCCCTGCGTGACCAGCTTGCCGCCGTTCTGGACGAACTGCGGCGGGCCGAGGACGGGGCTGGCGTGGACGATGAACTGCTGGACACCATTCAGATGATCGCCGCTATCATGGGCGGCATGAAGGAGGTTTGATAGATTGATGGATTCCAAGGAAACGAAAGGGACTGTCCCGGTTCCGTCTGTTGGCGCAGACGGGGAACAGCCCATTTCACAAACACCCACCGCAAGTATAACAGAGGAAACGACAGAAAACAATCCCCCTGAAAAAAATTATGCGGAACTGCTGCGGAAAATGCAGCGCATGAATGACCCGGCGTATCTCCCCACGATTTCCATGAACGAGTTGTACGAGAACGTCTATCAGAGCAGACCGCCCGTCATTGACGGTCTGCTCTATCCGGGGACGTACCTCTTTGCGGGAGCACCCAAGGTGGGCAAGTCGTTCCTGATGGCCCAGCTTGCCTACCACGTCAGCATGGGCCTCCCCCTGTGGGACTATCCCGTTCACAAGGGGACTGTCCTCTATCTGGCGCTGGAGGACGATCACCGCCGCTTGCAGGAGCGGCTTTACCGGATGTTCGGCATGGACGGCACCAACGACCTCCTCTTTTCCATCTGTGCCAAACAGGTTGGCGCTGGGCTGGAGGAACAGCTAAAGCGGTTCGTGCAGGAACACCCCGACACCAAGCTGATTATCATTGACACCCTCCAGAAAATCCGGGAGGCTGGCGGGGATAAATACAGCTACGCCAACGATTATGAGGTGGTGGGAAAGCTGAAACGCCTCGCTGACGCTTGCGGCGTCTGTCTCCTGCTGGTACATCACACTCGCAAACAGCAGGCCGACGACAAGTTTGATATGATCTCTGGCACCAACGGCCTGTCGGGGGCGGCGGATGGGGCCTTTCTTCTTCAGAAGGAGAAGCGGACAGACGACACCGCCACCCTGGATGTGGTAGGACGTGACCAGCAAGACCAGCGGCTCTATCTCACCAAGGACAAGGAACACCTAACATGGACACTGGAGCGGATGGAAACGGAGTTGTGGGTAGAACCCCCCCGACCCGGTGCTGGAGGCCGTAGCCGCTTTTATTACGGCGGAGAGGCCGTCCTGGAGCGGTACAGCCACGGAGTTGGCAGCGGTCCTGCAAGTGGATATGAAGCCTAACGCCTTGGCTATGCGGCTGAACGTCCGGGCCGGGAAACTGGCGGCAGAGTATCACATCCATTATGAGAACACCCGTACCCACGCCGGGAGAAGTATCAGCTTGACGCTGGAGCCTCCCCAAGCGTGACGACCGTGACGGCTTTTTTGAGAGCGGGGGCGGTGTCTAAAACATCGTCACGGTCGTCACGGCTGTCACGGGGGAGCGGGGTCAAATGTCAAGGGGGCATACCTACGGGTGGAGATTGCCGCAAGGCAATACAACCCGAACCCCTTGACATTTGGCCCACGGAGGACACTTGCCGGGTGGTGGAAAGGCACAGCCTTTCCACCTGCCCAACGGCGAGTGGAAAAGTTTAGGCGGGGTGCAGGGTGCCCTTTTCAAAGGGCGGCCCTGCTGGGGGAGGCAACCGCAGTTGCGGGGGGCAAAGCCCCCGCACCCCCTCGGGAGAGCCCACGGCACTTTCGCACCAACGGGGCGAAAGTGTCATAGTGGGTTATTACACTTCCCGCAGGAAGTGACTCCCCCGAACCCCCGTCCATTTTCAACAACCAAACATCTGAAACAGGAGGATTTTTGCCTATGGCGAGAGGCGACGGTATTGACCGTACCAACGCAAGAAATATGAGGCTGACCGAAACCAAGATCGGCAACACCCAGCAGCACAACGAGCGTGAGAAGGATTCCTATGTCAACCAGGACATTGTACCAGAGCGGACGCCGCTCAATGTCCATTTCAAGGCCCCATCTGCAGGGTATCAGGAGATGTTCTCCCAAATGGAGGCCGATGGTGTGATCTCCACCCGTGGCATTAAGGCGGACGCATTTCGATACGGTGAGTTGGTCTTTGATGTGAACTCCGCCTACTTCTACAATCACGGCGGCTATGACTTCGCAAAACAATTTTACACCGACGCTTACAAATCCGCAATCAAAATCGTAGGTGGAGAGCAGTATATTTTGTCGGCGGTCATGCACGCTGACGAGCGCAACCGGGCCATGTCCGAGGCGCTGGGGGAGGATGTGTACCACTACCACCTTCATGTGGTCTATATCCCGGTGGTGAAGAAGGAGATACGATGGACAAAGCGGTGCAAGGACAAATCCCTGGTGGGCAAGGTCAAGGAAACCGTTATGCAGGTCAGCATGAGCAAAAAGTGGGCGTCCCAGCCCGCAGTAGACGAGGCCACCGGGGAGCCATTACGAACAGCAAAGGGCAAGCCTGTTCTGAGAAAGTCGTACAGCGTCTTGCAGGATGATTTCTTTCAGCAGATGCGCTCCGCTGGCTACACGGATTTGGAGCGTGGAGAGCGTGGCAGTTCCGAGGAACATCTGACGGTCACGCAGTTCAAGGTGAAGTGTGAACAGGAGCGGTTGGCACAGCTTCAAGAGGCGGCTGTGCTGGCCCAGGCCGAGGTTGACCGAAGGAACAGGGAGGCGACAGCTGCCGAAAAGAAAGCGGCCCAGGCCAAGGCCAAACTAAACGATGTGGCCCCCATGCTGAAAGGCATGGAGAAGCTGGCGGAGGAATTTTCCAGCGACCCGGAACAGGTCTTGCCAGAAGCGGGGCCGCTGGAATCAGCCAGGGCCTACCGGGAGAAAAAGGCCAAGCCCTTATGGGCGAAGATCGTCAAGGTGCTACGGTCTGTCTATCGGGCCTACTGTGACCTCAAATCCAAATTTGAGCGGCTGCAAGCGGACTATGGCCGGGAGGTCAGCAAAAACAGTTCCTTGTCAGAAAGGATTTACGAGGTCTGCGCCGAGCGAGACAGCCTAAAGGGAAAGGTCAGAGACTATGAGCGGGTCAGGCGGGCCATTGGCACGGAACAGGCGGACAGAATATTAGAGGCCGCTTACCAGCAGGAACAGGCCGAAAAGGAACGGAAACGGGCCGCAAGGCAAAAAACAAGGGTAGGCGCACGATAATCACCAAAACCGGAGGGTGTTCCAGTGAATGCCCTCCTGATTTATTTGGGGAATCGGGTAAAATAATTTCTTGTTTTTTAGAGCGTACTATGATATACTACTATTATCCTGATTTGAGGAGTCTACCAAATATGCGGCAAGGTATTCTTAAATAAAATTTGATAATGGGCGCAAAAATGATTGCCCCTTGCAGGGGCTTAGTTTTTGTACCCAATTTAAGAATACTTTTGCCTTTTTAGTAAATATCGTGACGGACAGCGGCTCATGTAAGCCGTCATACTTCTGTTTGTCCGAAGTCATGATCCCCAGCGGTAAAAGTATTAGCCGCTGGGGATTTTTGCGCCCATTTGGGCCTTGTATGGAGGATAGACATGAACATTATCAATATCGGGATTCTTGCCCATGTAGACGCTGGAAAGACAACCTTGACGGAGAGCCTGCTATATGCCAGCGGAGCCATTTCAGAACCGGGGAGCGTCGAAAAAGGGACAACGAGGACGGACACCATGCTTTTGGAGCGGCAGCGTGGGATTACCATTCAAGCGGCAGTCACTTCCTTCCAGTGGCACAGATGTAAAGTCAACATTGTGGATACGCCCGGCCACATGGATTTTTTGGCGGAGGTGTACCGCTCTTTGGCTGTTTTAGATGGGGCCATCTTGGTGATCTCCGCTAAAGATGGTGTGCAGGCCCAGACCCGTATTCTGTTCCATGCCCTGCGGAAAATGAACATTCCCACCGTTATCTTTATCAACAAGATCGACCAGGCTGGCGTTGATTTGCAGGGCGTGTATCAGTCTGTTCGGGATAAGCTCTCCGCCGATATTATCATCAAGCAGACGGTGTCGCTGTCCCCGGAAATAGTCCTGGAGGAAAATACCGACATAGAAGTATGGGATGCGGTCATCGAAAATAACGATGAATTATTGGAAAAGTATATCGCAGGAGAACCAATCAGCCGGGAAGAACTTGTGCGGGAGGAACAGCGGCGGGTTCAAGACGCCTCCCTGTTCCCGGTCTATCATGGCAGCGCCAAAAAGGGCCTTGGCATTCAACCGTTGATGGATGCGGTGACAGGGCTGTTCCAACCGATTGGGGAACAGGGGAGCGCCGCCCTATGCGGCAGCGTTTTCAAGGTGGAGTATACAGATTGTGACCAGCGGCTCATCTATCTGCGGCTATACAGCGGAACGCTGCGCCTGCGGGATACGGTGGCCCTGGCCGGGAGAGAAAAACTGAAAATCACAGAGATGCGTATTCCATTCAAAGGGGAGATTGTTCGGACAGACACCGCCCATAAGGGCGAAATTGTTATCCTTCCCAGCGACAGCGTGAGGTTAAACGATGTATTAGGGGACCAAACCCGGCTCCCTCGTAAAAGGTGGCGCGAGGACCCCCTCCCCATGCTGCGGACGACGATTGCGCCGAAAACGGCAGCGCAAAGAGAACGGCTGCTGGACGCTCTTACGCAACTTGCGGATACTGACCCGCTTTTGCGTTGCGAAGTGGATTCCATCACCCATGAGATCATTCTTTCTTTTTTGGGCCGGGTGCAGTTGGAGGTTGTTTCCGCTTTGCTGTCGGAAAAATACAAGCTTGAAACAGTGGTAAAGGAACCCTCCGTCATTTATATGGAGCGGCCGCTCAAAGCAGCCAGCCACACCATCCATATCGAGGTGCCGCCCAACCCGTTTTGGGCATCCATAGGACTGTCTGTTACACCACTCTCGCTTGGCTCCGGTGTACAATACGAGAGCCGGGTTTCGCTGGGATACTTGAACCAGAGTTTTCAAAACGCTGTCAGGGATGGTATCCGTTACGGGCTGGAGCAGGGCTTGTTCGGCTGGAACGTAACGGACTGTAAGATTTGCTTTGAATACGGGCTTTATTACAGTCCGGTCAGCACGCCGGCGGACTTCCGCTCATTGGCCCCGATTGTATTGGAACAGGCATTGAAGGAATCGGGGACGCAGCTGCTGGAACCGTATCTCTCCTTCATCCTCTATGCGCCCCAGGAATACCTTTCCAGGGCTTATCATGATGCACCGAAATACTGTGCCACCATCGAAACGGCCCAGGTAAAAAAGGATGAAGTTGTCTTTACTGGCGAGATTCCCGCCCGCTGTATACAGGCATACCGTACTGATCTGGCCTTTTACACCAACGGGCGGAGCGTATGCCTTACAGAGCTGAAAGGATATCAGGCCGCTGTCGGTCAGCCGGTCATCCAGCCCCGCCGTCCAAACAGCCGCCTGGACAAGGTGCGCCATATGTTCAGTAAGATCACTTGATACACCACAGCGAGGAAGGTTATTGCATTTCCCTGTCTTTCGTGGTAAAATGTAGTTGTAAACCACCAGAGAAACCAATCTAATTTTACCGTTGATAGCCATTTCCTTGATAGCCAAATGATAGCAAAAGTTCGGCAAGCCCATAGGATAAGGATAATAGGTATCAGGAAAAATCAAATGGTATCAAATTCCCCAAACAAAAGCGTTTAGAATTAAGTTTCATTTTGCGAGTGGGAATAAATATTTCGTGTTTTCTGAATCCTGAAAAGCGTTGGTAATACAGCGTTTTTCGGGATTTTTCTTTTTTTCTGGCTACAAATTGGCTGCATTTGCGGCGTTTTTTGCAGCCAGAGGCTCACGGCATAATGCCGTCAAGCTGTCTGGCTGCCTCCACCTGCTTGTTGGGGTACAGGTGGCTGTATCCATAGTACTTGACTGCGTAGTTGAAAATTGCCGTAAGCTGGTTGTTGATGCACTTGAGATAGGTTTGAGAGTAGGGCTTGCCGCTTTCATCGCGGTAGCTGGTCAGGGAGTTCTGCCGCTGGCGCACATGAATGGGCTTGATCTCGTTCAGCGGGATTTTCTTGAAGAAGGGCGTTACCTTCAGGTCGATCAGCCATTTCCTGCTGGCAGCGGTGGAGGGCTTGAGGCGGTGCTCCATATCCTTGACATACAAAGCGCTGAAGTCACCGAAGGTCATACCGAGGCTGCCCGTGGATTGGCTGATGAAGTCCTGTTCCCATTGAAGGGCTTCCTTTTTGGCGGTGAAGCGGCGAAAAACGAATAAAAGGGTTTTAGGGCTTCGTTGATTGTTGCGTTGGCAGCTCCACCGCGATGGTCGTGCCCTTGTCCGAGCTTTTTTCCACCCAAACGGAGCCGCCGTGGAGAGCGGCGATCTCCCACACCAGAGAAAGCCCCAGTCCCGCGCCGCCGTACTCCCGGCTGCGGGATTTGTCTACCCGGAAGAATGGCTGGAAGATGCTCTGCTGATACTGTTCCGGGATGCCGCAGCCGGTGTCGGAGACACGAATCCGGAGCTTTTCCGGCTCCTGTGTGACGCAGACCCGCACCGAGCCGCCTGGGCGATTGTATTTGACGGCATTTTCCGTCAGGTTGAAGAGCAGACGGTAGATCAGCGCGTCGCTGCCGGTCATGACGCCGTCGCCATCCGCCGTCAGCGTGATGCCGCGCTTATCTGTCAGCGGCGCGAGGTCTGCGAAGATCTCCTCGACCATGGGCGCAAGCTGAATCCGTTCGTTCCGCGCCACCTGCTGCAGGTTGCTCATTTCCAGCAGTGTTTTTGTCATCTGAGTCAGCCGCTCCGTCTGCTCCCGTAACAAAGAAAGAAATGCTGCTGTTTCCGGCAGTACATCGGAGTGCTCTGCGGAGAACAGCTCCAGCTGCGCCTGCATCAGCGCAAGCGGCGTGCGCAGCTCGTGGGCGGCGTTGCCAGTAAACTGCCGCTGAGCGGCAAAGGCGTTGTTCAGCCGTTCAAGCATCTGATTGAAGGAATGGCTGAACTGGCGGAACTCTGGCAATATGTCCTCGTTGATCTTCATGTCTGCAAGGTTGCTCAGCTGCACCTGCTCCACCTGCGAGGCAAAGCTGCGCAGAGGCTTGAGGGTGCGTCCGCTGACGAAGTAGGCAAGCATGCCGCTGAGCAGCGTCACCGCCGCCGTGATATACCAGTTGGCCGTGCGAAAGCGCCCTTGCGCCCCATCGACGACGATGGTCAACTCCTCGTTGGGCGCTATGAGCTGCGGGTCAAAGCTCGCCATGTCTTCGTCATTTATAATAACAGAGCCGCCGCCCTGTAAGCTGTCCGCAATGGTGTCCATATAATACACGCCGGACAAGCAGAGCAGCAGATTCATGGCGACGCAGGTGACACCGATGAGCAGAACGGTCATCAGTGTGATGCGCCATTGCAGGGAAATTTTTCTCATGCTTCCTCCCCACCCATCAGATAGCCCTCGCCGATGCGGTTGCGGATGGGGTCATGACCCAGCACGGCGCGGAGCTTTTTGCGCAGGGCAGAGATATGTACCCGGATGGAGTTGCTGAAGCTGTCCACGCTGTTGTCCCAGACATGCTCCATCAGCTCCTCCTGACTCACCGGTCGGCCCTGATGTACCATCAGATATTCCAGGATCCCCGTCTCCTTGCGGGTGAGCGTCAAGGTCTGCCCATTGACGGCGGCGGTGCGGGAACGGGTGTCGAAGCTCAGGCTGCCGCAGGTCAATATCACATCCTGCTGGGTGAACTGCCGCAGGGTCAGGCTGCGGATGCGGGCCTCCAGCTCGGCAAGATGAAAAGGCTTTGCCAGATAGTCGTTGGCGCCTGCATCCAGTCCCTCCACCTTGTCCTCCACCTCACTGCGGGCGGAGAGGATCAGGACTCTCGTCTCCCGGTCTGTCTGCCGCAGGGTGCGCAGCACCGTCATGCCGTCCTTTTTCGGCAGGTTCAGATCCAGAAGCACCAGATCGTAGCGCTCCACGCCAAGAAGCTCCAGCGCCTTCTCACCGTCGTAGCAGCAGTCTACACTGTATGCCAAACGCCGCAGGCTGCGGACGATCGTTTCGCACAGAGCGCGTTCGTCTTCAATAACCAAAAGATGCATGAAAGTCCTCCTTTATAAGCTTCCTTTATTTAAGCTTCATTTATAAGCTTCATTCGATTGCCTTCAGTATAGCAGAAATAGATAAGGTTTGTGTTAAATTTCTGTTCTTAACAGGGACTTTAACTCTCCCGCGCTATGATGGAAGCACAAAACAGAAGGGGTGATGAAATTTGAGTCACGGAAAGAAGGCATCGGCGCAGATCGCGCTTCTGCTCGCCGGAGCCGCCATGCTGTGCTTTGGCATCTGGCGGGGCGAGGCAGAGATGGTGCTGAGCAAAGCAATCAAATTATGTCTGGAGTGTGTAGGCATTGGGTAAAAAGTTTTCAGGTGTTTCACAGACCATGTCCCGCTTCCGGGGCTGCATCCAGGCGGGAGCGACGCTGCTGACCAACCTGCATCTGCCGAATTTTCTCAAGGGCGGACTGTATCAGGGCGCGGGAAAGACCGTCTGCGTGCCGGGGCTGAACTGCTACTCCTGCCCGGCGGCCTCCGGAGCCTGCCCCATCGGGGCGTTTCAGGCAGTGGTGGGGTCATCGAAGTTCAGCTTTTCCTATTATATCACAGGCTTTCTCATTCTGCTGGGCGTGATGCTGGGCCGCTTTATCTGCGGCTTTCTCTGTCCCTTCGGCTGGTTTCAGGAGCTGCTGCATAAGATCCCGACAAAGAAATTCTCCACAAAGAAGCTCAAGCCCCTGCGGTATCTGAAATATGCCGTTTTGCTGGGGATGGTATTCCTGCTGCCGGCGTTCCTTGTGAACGATGTGGGCATGGGAGATCCCTTCTTCTGCAAGTACCTCTGCCCCCAGGGCGTGCTGGAGGGGGCTATCCCGCTCTCCCTTGCCAATTCCGGCATCCGGGCGGCGTTGGGCAGCCTGTTTACATGGAAATTCGGCATTCTGCTGGCGGTGATCGTACTGAGCGTGCTGTTCTACCGTCCCTTCTGCAAGTGGCTGTGCCCGTTGGGCGCATTCTATGCGCTATTCAACCGGGTATCCCTGTTTCAGATGAAGGTGGATAAAAACAAGTGCGTCTCCTGCGGGAAGTGCGCCAAAGCCTGCAAGATGGATGTGGATGTGACGAAGACTCCAAACCACCCCGAATGCATCCGCTGCGGGATGTGCATACGCGCCTGTCCCACAAACGCCGTGCGCTTCCGCTGCGGCTTTGGCGATGGGAAAGAAACTACAACAAAAATAAATACGGAGGAATCAAAATGAAGTTTCAAAAGTTTACTGCGCTGCTGCTGGCGGCCCTGCTGATGCTGTCTTTGGCGGCGTGCGGCACAAAGGACAACGGAAAAAAAGCGGATATGAGCAGCAATGACTCTGCCATGACCGGCGAAGCGAAAAATGCCGAGGAGGCGCTTGCCTTGCACAAAAAGCTGCTGGAGCGGGAAAATGCGCTCCTGTCGGAAAATTCCGAACTCTGGGAGAAGGTGTTCATGGCGGCCGATAAGGGCATGACCATGCAGGAGGACGGCAAAAACTACGGCGACTTCCTGCTGAATACCATCGAGGGTGCCAAAGACCAGTTCACCGACAAGGAATATGAGTGGCTGAAGGAGTCGGCCACGGAGATCAGCAATATCGAGAACAAGCTGACCGAGCTGGAAAACAAGTACCCCGAGATCATGCAGAAATCCATGGACGGCGATATGAACATGCCCGCGGGCAGCGACACGAGCACGCCGCCTGACGACGGCAGCATGCAGAAATTCCCCGCCTTTGAGGGCAAGGACCTGGATGGCAACACGGTGAAGAGCGACGAGCTGTTCTCCGCCAACGCTGTCACCGTGATGAATTTCTGGTTCACCACCTGCAAGCCCTGCGTGGGCGAGCTTTCCGAGCTGGACGCACTGAACAAGGAGCTTGCGAAAAAGGGCGGCGCACTCATCGGTGTCAACACCTTCACATTGGATGGCGATAAAGCGGCAATTTCCGAAGCAAAAGATGTACTGGCCAAGAAGGGCGCCACCTACCAGAATGTGTATTTTGATTCCGACGGCGAGGCGGGAAAGTTTACTACAAACATTTTTGCCTACCCCACCACCTATGTGGTCGACCGCAACGGCAATATCGTGGGTGACCCCATCGTAGGCGCCATCACGGAAAAGAAGCAGGCGGAGACGCTGCAAAAGCTCGTCGACCAGGCTCTTGCTGCCGATAAGGGCTGACAAACGAATTTATCTTCTCAGAAAGGAGGGATACAGAGAGTATTGCCGCTTCTGCTTATCGAACCAAAACAGTTATTCGACTTTCGGGACTGAAACCGTGCAAAACAGCATTAAAATATAAAATATGCCGGCTGCATAGTGTTCAGCGGAAAAAATGACGGGGCTCTCACCGGGCCCCGTCATTTTTTCTTTATATCTCTTGACAAAATGCGTCTAATGGGTTAGACTTTCTCTAAAGTCTAATGCATTAGACAAATCCATGCAAAAAAGGAGGAGCCTTTATGTCCGCTCCCAAGGTATTTGAAAGCGAATACCGGTTCTGCCTGATCCTGTGGCGGAATGAGCCCATCAACAGCACCAAACTGGCCAAACTCTGCAAGGAGGAGCTGGGCTGGAGCCGCACTACCACCTATACCGTCATCAAACGGCTGAGCGATCGGGGTGTGGTGAAGAACGAAAACGCCACCGTCACCGCTCTGGTGAGCAAAGAAGAGGTGCAGCTCAGTCAGATGGAAGAGATGATGGAAAAAACCTTTGAGGGATCGCTGCCCGCCTTCCTGGCCGCCTTTGCCCGGCGGCAGGCCCTTTCCCAGGAAGAAGAGGAAGAGATCCGCCGGATCATCGAAAAATAAAGGAGGGCGTTATGGAAAAACTGTTTTTCGCCTTGCTGAACCGAAGCATCGCCGCCAGCTTTATGGTGCTGGCCGTGGTATTTCTCCGCCTGCTGTTCCGCAAAGGACCGCGTTGGGTCTTTTGCCTGTTGTGGGGCCTGGTAGCCCTGCGTCTTTTGTGCCCGGTTTCCATCCAAAGCCCGCTGAGCCTTGCGCCGGAGACGCCATCTTTGGAAGAAACATTTTCCCCAAGCGCCGGGGAAGAGACTCTGCCGGGCACCCTTTTGACAGAGGGCGCGGATCCCGATTCCGCAGCACCTGGGATCCAGGCATCCCAAGGCCTGGACTGGGGCATGGTATTTTCCCGGGTGTGGGTGCTGGGCTTTGGGCTCATGCTGCTGTATGCGCTGGGTTCGCTCCTGGCCCTGCGGCAAAGGCTGGCCGACGCCACCTTACTGGGGAAGGGGATCAAAGGCAGTCAGTGGGTGTCGTCTCCCTTTGTAATGGGGCTGTTCCGTCCCACCATTTATCTGCCCTATCATCTGGACGAAGACTGCCAGAAATATGTGCTGGCCCATGAAAATGCCCATATCCGCCGGAGGGATCACTGGCTCAAGCCCAAGGCTTTTCTGCTGCTTTCGGTCTATTGGTTCCAGCCTCTTTTGTGGCTGGCCTACATCCTGTTCTGCCGGGATATGGAGACCGCCTGTGACGAAAAAGCGGTGAAGGACATGGAAAAAGAAGAGCGGCAGGCTTATTCCTGGGCCTTGCTCCAGTGCAGCCTGGGGCGGCACTCCTTCACCGGGCCGTTGGCTTTCGGGGAAGTGGGGGTCAAAGAACGGGTGCGCCGGGTGATGAACTACAAAAAGCCCCAGTTCTGGCTGATTCTGCTGGCTTTGGCCGCAGGCCTGATCACCGGGGTGTGCCTGCTCACCGACCGGCCGGAGCCGAAAACACCCACGGAAGCAGGGGAGATCTCCACCGTTTACATCGGCGACGCCCCCAAAACCGTGGCCGTGGCCCAGAGCCTGTCCTATCCGGAAGGGATTTCCTACGCTTCCGTTCAGCTGCAAACCACAAAGAAGCCCTACGGCCTGACGGTCTATCTCAAAGGACAGGGCCAGGGGAGCCGGGAAGCATTCCGAAGCTGCGCTATGCAGGCCTTTGACCGCATCGGCGATCTGGGGGTCATCGCCTTTTGGAGCAAATCGCCGGAACAGGAGCTGGCCCGCTTCACCCGTCAGGAGATGGAGGAAGGGGAACCCTTGGCCGATGCCGTTTCCCAGGCCATTGTGGAGCAAAACAGCCCGGGAGAAAAAGGGGACAGCCTGGTCCGCTGCGGCAGCTTTGTGGAGCTGGGCCGGGATACATTCCTTGTGGACAGCGACCCACCCCAGGATGGCGGTCTGGTTCTCTATGGCATTGCCATGTACCAGGCCTTCGCCCGCAGCGGACAGAGTCTGGAATCCCAGGAAGGAAGCCATATCCCGGCCATCCTCACTTTTAAGGAGGGAGAGGAGGGCTATGTGCTCACCGATTACTGGACACCCCGGGACGGCAGTTTTTATCTGTCCGACATCCAGGAGCACTTTCCGGAAAATCTGGCACAGAGCGCCCTGAATACCCAGGACTATGTGCTCATGCAGATGCAGGACTGCTATGCCCAGGCAATCAGCCGGGGCGGAGTCAACCCCGCCCGACTGATCCCGGCATTGCTGGAAAAGGTGGAGTCCTCACCGGCGGCATCTTCCGCACCGGGGGATCATATCGCGGCCCATCCCGATGAATGGAATCAGCTGCTCTATCTGGGCGATTCCACTCTGGACTATGTGTTTGACGCCTTTCTGAAAGGGGGCCAGACCGGGCTGCGCGGTCAGCTGCTGCGTCAGCTTCTGGATGAGCTGGCCCCGGAAAGCGCCATCAAAACGGCGGCCGAAACCGGACAGGACTATTTTGATGCCTGGAAGGCCTATTACGAAAGCATACTCAAGCAAAACGGGGAAGAGTGGATGCAGCAGCACCACCCGGCCTTCTGGAAAATGGAGCAAAAGTTTTAGTAAACCCAATGAGAGCGGCCTTCGGGCCGCTCTTTTGTTACCTGCCACAAGACATTTTTTCCATGTCGAACGGCCCGATAGATGGCTCAGAACCTATATGTGGCCGCCCTGGACCCGGACGACAAGGTGAACAAGACCACTTATGAATCCTTTGCCTCCATTCCCCAGGAAGTTGTTCTGGGCCGGGTGGACGCCATGCCCTATGCCTATCTGCTCATTCCCTCAAAAAGCAGGGCAGTCGCCCTGCTTTTTGTTTGTTATAAATACCATTCCCGGCCGTCATTGAGGCAAAAGACCCCCAGCGGGCCATCATAGGCACAGCCGCAGTCTATGGCAATGTGGTGGTTTCCTTGATAGATCCGGTCTTTCCCCTGGTTCTGGGGGATGAGCCGGGTGGGGGTGTGGCCGGTGACCAGGTATTTTCCGGGAAAATAGACCTTGTCATAGTCCGGCCGGTCCAGAAGCAGATCTTCCAGAGCGTATTCCGTCAGCTCTTTCTCCGGGGAAAAATTCCCCAGCCCCGCATGGACCAGCAGATATTCCTTTCCCTCCACGGTAAGTTCTTCATACAGAGAGAATTCTTCGAAATACTCCATCACCGCCTGACGCTGCTCTGGAGAGAGGGCGGTGAAGTCATCCAAAGTGGCCCGGCCACCGTCGGCCAGCCAATCCAGCAGCCCTTGCAGCTCCTCCGGCGCCAGATGCTCCAAAGCATCTTCGGTGATCTCCCGGCACAGCAATTTCAGACAGGTCAGGGCCATCATCTCGTGATTGCCCAGCAAGGAGAACACATTGGGCCGCTCCATCATATCCAGCAGGATATGCATAGGCTCAGGCCCCCGGTCCACCACATCTCCCAGTACAAACAGGGTGTCTTCCTCCCGGAGAGGCAGAGCATCAAAAATTTTCTTGTATTTTTGATAATGGCCGTGAATATCGCTTGTCACATAAATCTTTCCCACAAAGCATCGCTCCCTTTGACCGAGTTTCCATTAGTGTGCCAAATTTTTCTTTTCTTGTCAAGGTGCGGTGGAAGAGGGGGGCGTGGTGCTGTTTTGACAGCCGCCGCCCATTTTGCCGCCCATACCACCCTGGCCGCCGCCCATAGCCCCGGGATTTTCCTCCGAGCCATCGTTGGTGGTCACGGTGCCCCCATTGTTGGCATAGGAGCCGCACCGTGGAGATGAAGCAGGGAAAACTCAATCCCAACGGAGAGAGCGCCGCGGCCCAGGTGGCCGCCATGCTCACCCGCTTTGTGGAAAAGTCCATCTAAAGCCTGTAAATTCCCCCGGCTCTCCTTGTGGAGCCGGGGGAATCTTGCTATAATGGGGGTGTCGATCCAGAAAAAAGGAGGATGTGAAAGCATGAAAAAGTGGATGGAATCCAGCGTTGTCTTTTTCCCCTGTCACGATCAGCAGGAAACCCGGGACTATTATACCAATGTGCCGGGACTGACCATTCATCAGGAAAAAGAGGGAAACCTGATCCTGGACACCGGCTATGGCTATCTGGGCTTTGTGGAATATGGGGACGGTCGGCCCATGGCCACCGGCGTGTGCATCTCCTTCAACTGTGAGAGCCGGGAGCAGGTGGATGAAGTGTACCAGCGCATCAAGGACAACCCGGCCTGCCAGGTGAAGGGCGCTCCCCAGCACCATGCCCGCTTCCCGGTGTATTCCTTTTTCCTTTCCGATCCCAATGGATACACTCTGGAATTTCAGAAACTGGACTGAGGTGGCAGCATGAAAAAGCTCTTGATCGTGGTGGACTATCAGAAGGATTTTGTGGACGGGGCCCTGGGCTTTCCCGCGGCCAAAGAGATCGAAGAAGCCCTGTGTGAGAAGATAAGCTCCTATCAGGCAGAGGGCCAGGACATCATCTGCACTCTGGACACCCACGGGGAAGATTACCTTGGGACCCAGGAAGGGAAGAACCTGCCCATTCCACACTGCATCAAAGGAAGTGAAGGGCATCAGCTTTACGGCAAAGCCGCCGGTTTGCTCGCCTCCTGCCCCCGGTTTGAAAAGCCTGCTTTCGGCAGCATGGCCCTGGCAAAGTGGCTGGAAGGCAAGGAATATGAGGAGATCGAGCTGTGCGGCGTTGTCACCGATATCTGTGTCATCTCCAACGCCGTTTTGTGCAAAGCGGCCCTGCCCGAAACCCAGGTTACGGTGGATTCCACCTGTGTGGCGGCCATCACGGAAGAAGCCCAGCAGGCAGCTTTCCTGGTGATGAAGAGCCTTCAGATAAAGGTGCTTTAAACCGGAACAACCAGCTCTTATAAGCTGCAAAAAAACATATGTGATGGCGCAAAAGCCACTTTTTTGACACTCTCAAGCGGCCCGACGGCCGCTTGTTTTGCCATTTGGAAGAATTAAGAATTTTGAAAGAGTTTTATAAAACCCATAGAAAGAACCATCTGATACCATACAGGTGTACCGCAAAGGAGGAAAAGGGAAGTGGGGATGAACATCTTAGTCTGCGACGATCAGCAGGAAATTGTGGAAGCCATTGAGATCTATCTGAAAAACGAAGGTTATGAGATCTTCAAAGCCTATGACGGCCAGGAGGCCCTGGAGGTGCTGGACAGGGAGACCATCCATCTGATCATTATGGATGTGATGATGCCCAAGATGGACGGTATCCGGGCCACCTTGAAGATCCGGGAAAGCCGGAACATTCCAGTGATCATGCTGTCGGCCAAAAGCGAGGACACCGACAAGATCATGGGTCTCAACATCGGCGCCGACGATTATGTGACAAAGCCCTTCAATCCTTTGGAGCTGATCGCCCGGGTGAAATCCCAGCTGCGGCGCTATACCAAACTGGGCAGCGCCCAAAGCAGCGAGCATGTGTTTCAAACCGGAGAGCTGGTGGTGGACGACGAGCGCAAGGAGGTGACGGTGGACGGCGAGCCGGTGCGCATGACGCCAGTGGAGTACAAAATTCTTTTGCTCCTCACCAAAAACGCCGGCCGGGTCTTTTCCATCGAGCAGATTTATGAGCAGGTGTGGAACGAGCCGGCTTACAGCCCGGAAAACACCATTGCGGTACATGTACGGCGCATTCGGGAAAAGATCGAGATCAATCCCAAAGAGCCGAAATATCTGAAGGTGGTATGGGGAATTGGATACAAAATCGAGAGAATTTAGTCATCCCTGGTATCTGAAGGCCGTGGCCCTTGTGTTGGCGGCGGCGTGCTTTTCCAGGGGAGCCTGTCAGATCTTCGACCTGGCGGGGAAAGCCAGCGCAGGCAGCTTTATGCCCACGCTGGCCGAAAGCTATGAAAACGATTCTGCTGTGTTCCGGGACACCCTTTTGCTGGAGGACGCCGCTTTGCATGTGGCCACCAAGTATGAAGGGGAGGAGTCCATCCAAGCGGGCAAATTCCTCACCCAGTCCGATCTGCGCATTGCCTATTATCAGCTGGTGTCCGAGGCATTTTACAACTATTCCTACAATTACGATACGGAAGGCGCGGAAACGGCCTATGAACTGACCACGCCGGACGGAACCTATTGGCAGGATGCCCTGAACGAACTGATCGACCAGAGTACTTTTGCCCTTTCCCGCAGCGAGGACGGGAAGTTCATCATGCGCCGGGAAGGCCCTGAGGCCCCGGAGCCTCTGGCCCGGTTCGAATCGGAAAACCAGCAGCAGATCCAGCAGATTCCTCAGGAGCTCATCCGCATTCAGCTGTCCGATTACCGCTGGCAGATGCGCAGCCTGCAAACCCAGCCCGCTTTGCGCTATTATATCCGCCATGGGGAAAAGACTTTCGCCAATGCATCGGAAGAAGAGGCCGTGCAGGCTCAGCAGGCGGAGATCTTCCTGGTGATGAAAAAGGGCGAAGTGCAGATCCAGATGGGGGAAAGCCGCGTGGAGGGAGATATTTATGATGAATATTTCTCCTATCAATCGGGCGGCGCTTTCAACACCCAGAACAGCTATGGCTGGCTGTCGACTCAGCTTCGGGAGTCCCTGCTGTCCTATGACGAAGAAGATACCGCTTACATCTGGTTTACCGATGATTACCCCTTGCAGATGCAGGAGCAGGTGACGGCCAATCGGGAGATGACCATCCAGTATCTCTCCCAGATCGGCGGAGCCTTCCTCATCACGCTGTTTTTGCTGGGATACCTGCTGCGTACCTGCGGACGAAAACGAAAAGGAGATGAGATCCGGCTGTATTTTATCGATCGTGTCTTTACCGAAGTCCTGCTGGCCCTGGGGGGCCTGGCGGTGACAGGGTATGTTTTTTCCATCCTGCTTTCCTGGCAGTATCAGGAGCCGGACCTTCTGGCCCTTTGTTCCTGGGCCGTATTTTTGGTGATTACCGCCATTCTGCTCTCCTTTGGCCGCCGCTTCAAAGCCCGCACTTTCTGGAAAAGCTGCCTTTTGTGCCACTTCTTCCAGCTGCTGGCGGCCCCTTTTCGCAAGGCGGCCCGGGCCTTCCGTGAGCTGTCCCGGCAGGAACTCACCGTCAAGCAGGCGATGCTGTTCACCGGCCTGTATGGTTCTTTCTGCCTGCTTCTGGCCATCGTCTTTCCGCTGAGCATCGCTTTGATCATCGCCGCCGTGCTGTTCGTGGGCAAAATGGCCTCGGCCTTCCAGAAGGTGCGGGAAGGGGTGAGCCTGGTGCGCCAGGGAGACCTGACCCATCAGATCGACCTGGGGGATGAGCAATTCTTCGCCGGTCTGGCCGACGATGTGAACTCCATCGCCGACGGCCTGCACAACGCCGTGGAAAGCGAGCTGAAAAGCGAGCGGATGAAATCGGAACTGATCACCAATGTGTCCCATGACATCCGCACCCCTCTCACCAGCATTATCACCTACGCCGATCTTTTGCAGAAGGAAGGGCTGGAGAGCCCCAACGCCTCCCGCTATTGCCAGGTCATCGGCCAGAAAGCCCAGCGGCTGAAAATGCTCACCGATGATCTCTTCGAGGTATCCAAAGCGGCCAGCGGCAACATCCAGGTGGATCTGGCGCCGGTGGAACTGTGCAGCCTGATCCGTCAGGGCATGGGCGAGCTGAGTGACAAGATGGAGCAGTCGGGGCTGGATTTCCGCATTCATCTTCCGGCCCAGGGCGTATGGGTCAAGGCCGACGGCAAACTGCTATGGCGTGTGGTGGAAAACCTGTTGTCCAATGTGTTCAAATACGCCATGCCTTCCTCCCGCGTCTATCTGGATGTGGGTGAGCAGGAGGGCAAGGCCGCCTTTACCGTCAAGAACATTTCCGCCTATGAGCTGAATGTGGACCCCTCCGAGCTGATGGAGCGGTTCAAGCGGGGAGATGCTTCCCGCCACAGCGAAGGCAATGGTTTGGGGCTGGCCATCGCCAAAAACCTGGTGGAACTCCAGGGTGGAGTCTTTACCATCACAGTGGACGGCGACCTGTTCAAGGCCACCGTTAGTCTGGAAAAAATTCAGCCGCCTGTGAAAGAGGCACCAGCTGCCCCTGAGGAACATCCGCAAATCGGATAACACATACACCCACAAAAAGTGACGAAAGCCACTTTTTGTGGGTGTTTTTTCGCCTTTTTTTGCTGCGGGGAAAGAGATATAATAGGATCTATGGAAACTTGTCCCGCCTTTGCCAGAAAGCTCTCCTTGTGGTATAATATCAACAGTTGCCGCACATGTGCGGCAGGATACTGTGTATTCAGTCGTTTTGCTCACAAAACGACTGCTGTTGATGTTACACCATAGCCAAAATCGGCAAAGCCGATTTTACACCGCATTGGCGGCGTGCAAGTCTGCATGGACTTGCCGCTATGGTATAATAACATTCAGTTCCTGAAGTGCATCATCAAAACGATGCTGCAAAAGGGGAGAAGCCCCGGGATCTTTTCGCAATAATCCAGGCCCATGGGCCTGTGGGAGGTTTTATCATGTTGGAAACCATTCGGAATCGAAGAAGCGTGAGGCAGTTCACCTCGGACCCTGTGACCCAGGAGCAGGTGGAAAAACTATTGGAAGCCGGCATCATGGCCCCTTCGGCCATGAACAAACAGCCCTGGCACTTTATCGTCTGCCGGGACAGAGAAATGATGGAGCGCTTTCAAACGGTGCATCCTTACTCCAAAATGCTTTTCCAGGCGCCTGTGATGATTTTGGTCTGCGGCGATACCCAGAAACAGCCCGGACCTCATTTCTACCAGCAGGACTGCGCCGCCTGCACCGAAAATATCCTGCTGGCCGCCCAGGCCATGGGGCTTGGCGGCTGCTGGCTGGGCATTCCGCCCCAGTCGGAGCGGGAAGAACAGATCGCCGCTTTGTTTGGTCTGCCGGAGCACATCAAGCCCTTCTGCGGCATCGCCCTGGGCGTGCCTTCGGTGCAGCCCCCGCAGCCGGAGAGGAGCCTGCATGGCCTTGTTCACGAAAATCGGTGGTAAGCTGCTGGAGGTGGCCCGGGATCTCCGGTATGTGGCCAGCCAGCTGGTGGAACGGTACTTCAAAGATCATGTGGCCCGCTCTTCGGCGGAGCTGGCCTATTATATGCTCTTCACACTGTTCCCCCTGGTGATTTTCAGCAATGTGCTGGTCAGCTCCTTTCACCTGTCGGTGGAGGAGATCATGGAGAACCTGTCCCTTCTGCTGCCGGAACAGATCGTTTCCCTCATCACCGAATACATCGGCTATATCACCAATCTCCAGCCGGGCACACTGATGTATGCCGGCTCGGTGCTCACCGTTTATTTCACTTCCCGGGCGGTCAATTCCCTGATGCTGTCCATCGGCGTGGCCTATCGCCAGCCGCGGAAAGGGAAGCTGAACTTTTTCTTTTCGGTGATCGTCACCGTGGTGGTGCTGCTGTCCATGTATCTGCTGCTGGGCCTGGTGCTCATCAGCGAAAATCTGCTGGCCCTGGCGGCCCGGGTGCTGCCCATCCCGTTTTTCCTGGTGCGCATCTGGAACTGGCTGCGTTTTACCGCCATGCCGGCGTATCTGTTCTGTATCATCACCCTGTTTTATAAAATCGCCCCGGCCAAATGGCTGCGGTTTTTCCAGGCCGCCCCCGGCGGACTGTTCTTTGTGGCCGTCTGGTCGGCCATCTCCTATTTCTTCTCGTACTATGTATCCAATCTGGCCAATTACTCGGTGCTCTATGGTTCGTTGGGCGCCGTGATGATCCTGATGCTTTGGTTCTATATGACCGGGATCATTCTGATCCTGGGGGGACATTTGAATCATATCGTGCTGGTGCTTCGCCAGGAAAAGAAAATTCGAAAAAGGAACGGTGAATAACATGGAAAAAATCATTGTGGGGGCCTGTGTGGCCGATCTGACCGCTCAGCGGGAAGAACGGCTGCGCCAGGGCGTGGAAAAGCAGGACTATACTCTGAAAATCTTTGAAAAAGGGAAGTTCGGCCCGGAAGATGTGGCCGATTGCCAGATCCTTTTCGGCAGCATCCCGCCCCAGCTTTTGAAAAGCGCCTCCAAGCTCCGCTGGCTGGCCACCGCCTCCGCCGGGGTGGATAACTATGTGGCCGATGAGCTCTATCCCGATCCCGATGTGATCCTCACCAACTCCAGCGGGGCCTATGGCGTGGCCATCGCCGAACACCTGATCACCTGCACCCTGATGCTCATGCGCCGGATGCGGGAATACGAAGAGGGCCAGCGGCAGCACCGGTGGAAGTACCTGGGCAAGATCCGCTCGCTCTATGGCAGCACCGTCACCGTGGTGGGCATCGGCAACATCGGCGGCAGCTTTGCCAAGCGCTGCAAGGCCATGGGAGCCACTGTGCGGGGCGTCAAGCGCACCCCCAGCGAGAAGCCGGATTATGTGGACGAGCTTTACCTGACAAAGGATCTGGATCAGGCCATCCAGGGGGCCGATGTGGTGGCTCTGTGCCTGCCCGGCACCCATGAGACCCAGCAGATCATGACAGCTCAGCGCCTGGGCCAAATGAAAAAGGATGCCCTGCTTCTCAACATTGGCCGGGGCACCGCCCTGGATCAGGATGCTCTGATCCAGATGCTGCAAAAGGGCCTGCTGGGCGGCGCCGCTTTGGATGTGGCCTCTCCCGAACCTCTGCCCCCGGAAAATCCCCTGTGGGACATGGGCAATGTGATCCTGACGCCTCATGTGTCGGGCAACGACTCTTTGGACTACACCACCGACACCATTCTGTCTCAATTCCTCGAGAATCTGCCCCTCTTTGCTGTGGGCCAGCCCATGCATCATGTGATCGACCGGAAGATCGGCTATTGATAAAGAAAAGGCCCCCGGCCGTATGGCCGGGGGCCTTTGCGTCCCAAACGGGAAGCCTTAGCAGCGTTTGCCGGTCTTACAGCTGCCATTCTGGCAGTTGCCGCCGTTTTCCTTGATATAATCGGAATATTTCGGGGGGAAGAACTCATCCACGGGGAATTTGAATTTCTGGAACAGATCGCAGGGATCGTCGCTGCCGCCGCTGCCGGAGCAATCCTTTTCCGGCATACAGATGTCATAGGCGGGCATGAGCAGCTGGATATCCCGCTCCAGCTTGATGATGCTGAACTGGCCCAGGGTGACAAAGAGCTTTTTGCCCTCGTCGCAGATGACGATGTCGTCCTCGAAGCACCGGCAGATGCAATCGGGGATGTCATTCAGACCGCAGTCGCCGCAGCCGCAGCTTTCGGTGACCTTGATCCCCAGAGCCACAGGGTCCACCACTTCCACCACGCCGGTGGGCAGATTGGTCTTTTCGAAGTTCTGCAGATCGCTCTCCTTGGGCATATACTGGGAGCTGAAAATACGTACGCTGCCCTCGCTGCCAAAGAGCACGGTGCGCTTGTCGTAGGTGGCCAGGCCGCAGATCTCCTTGGGACGGCTGAGTCCGCAGTAGGCCTCGGCGGTGATCTTGTAAAAATACTTCACATCCACGGTGTAGAAGCCCTTGTTGAAGGCGATGGGCTCCACATCCACATAGGACCAAAGCAGCTCGGCGCCCTTCACCTTGACGCTGGTGGCCTGATCCAGAATGGCCTGGGAACAACGGGTAGGATAAACCCGCAGATCCTGCAGACATTCCTTATCATGGCAAGACCCGTTTTATAGAAAAGGGGAGGGGGAAAAGGAATCAAAGATACAGCTCTGCTTCTTTCCGGTCGGAACACACCTTTTTCAGCATCACATGGGGCCGGTACGATATCTCCGGCATGGAGCGGCTGGAAAGCGGCCAGTTCAAAACCATCCACGCAGGTTTCGACCCGGCGGCGGCCAATGCCGATCCCAATGTGATCATGCCCATCGATGCCATGCGGGAATATGAAAAGCAGGGCGTCATCGGCAAACTGCATCCCTATTTTTACAGCACCGCCGGCACCGGCACCACCGAAGCCGAAGCCCAGCGCATGGCCCAGGAGATGATCCCCTATCTGAAGGAAGCCGGAGTGGACGCCATCATTATGGGCTTCATGTGAGGAACCTGTACTCGTTGCGGTGCAACGATGGTCAAAGAATTTGAAAAGGCCGGGTTCCCCATTGTACATATCAACCAGCAGTTCAATGACAAACAAGGCCCGGGGCGGTATGATAAAGCCAGGATCACAAAAGAACGAGAAAGGATGGCGAACATATGAATCTCAAAGATGCATTCCGCACCCAAAACAAACTCCAGCTGGTGATGAACGAGGCCATCGACATCCTGGAAGAGCCCCGGAACATTCTCAAGATCAAAACCACCCATCTGCGCAGCCGGGTGATGAAAGAAGCCCAGGATGGGGTAGTGGAAGAAGAGGCCCCCAGCGAATACGCCGGATGCGCAAACCAACTGGCCCAGTTCCTCCTGTTTCTGATGAAAGAGCGGGAAACACTCAGCCAGGCCATCCGTGAAGCTAAGGGCAAGCTGCCTTTGGATCTGGACAGCGAAGTGGGGCTGAACCGGCAGCGGCAGACCCTGAGCCGTGTTTTTCGGAATATGGCTTCCCTCCGCAGCAGCGAAAAGATCATCCCCGACGGCGGGTGCGGCTATCGGTTCAACGGCGAAGGCAATCAGGTGATGTATCTCTGCGATGCCAGACAGGTCACCACCATTGATTTCGACCGGAACAAGATCCGTGCTCTGGGAGCCCGGTTCGGCAAGCAGGCCGACGCCCTTTCCATGGAAATGGACAAATGCCTGGTGAACACAGAGGTGGACTATGCGCCGCCCTTTGATCTCAATGACAGCTTTGACACCATTTTCACCGACTACATGGAAAAAAACGCCGATTGATAATAAAAACCTGTGCCCGGATGGAGGGCACAGGAGGTATGGCAAAACCAACACGACCGGGAAGGCCGGTTCAGGCGCAGATGAACTATAACGCTGCGCATCATGCAAAAAGCAGCTGTTTTGATCAATAGATCATAAAGCAAACAAAGAGGAATCTAGGATCGTTCTTCCCTTTGTTCTCCGTCCATTCCATGGCTGCAAATACGCTTTTCCCTATTCCGCTTATCCCATTTTTGCTTCTACGCTTCCTCGAATGTTATTTTCAAGAGAAAGTCGCCCAGCGGCTTGGTTTCCCGCGGCCCTTTGGCCAGGAAAACAAAGTCCCCAGGGCGGATAAGGGCCTACGCGGCCGGGAAGCTTTGCCATATCTCCTGCGCCCTCCAAACAGCCGGAAAATGATTTGAGCAGCAGGGGAAATCCTGCTGCTCAAAGGAAATCATATGAGAAGAAGAGACCAGAATCTCATTCATGGAGACTTGAAACAATGCGCTGAGGGCATAGAGGTTGTCGATGCTGGGCAGGCTTTGTCCCTTTTGCCATTTGTAAATGGCCTGGGGCGCATCAAAGCCGAAAAACCGCTGAAGATCGTGGACGGTCAATCCCCGCTCCTGCCGCAGCCGGGTGATGTTTGCGCCGGTGGCCACCGGATCGATCACCGGAAACCGGATCTGAGCCATAAGGTATCCCCTCCGTTCTGCAAAATAGCTCTTGTCCATGGGAAGGTATCTACTATAATTCATTTTTTGCCCTCATGCAACCCATCGGGGGAAAATGTCACGAAACTGTCACAAGAAAGGAGAGAGGCCGCCATGCAGGGAATGGTTCCACTGAAAAAGCAAAGCAAGAAAAAGCAGCGGGAATTCTGGGAAAGACAGCGGGGAGACTGGCAGGGCCTGTGCCCGGTGACCCGCATCGTGCCCGGCAAAAAGACCTATCAGCGAAAGAAAGACCGGCAGCTTCTCCGCCGGGAAGGAAGATGGCAGGATGAATGAGCGGCCTTTTGACTGCGGGGAACAAAGGGTCTGGCGGCGAGCCGCCTCTCTCATTTTTCTTTGCTCCGGTAGGTTGTATACGCCCGGGCAAAGAATGTTTGCCTGCGGGGGCGCCCCGCCCTTGAGAGGTGCAAAAACCGATGCACAGGTCGCCGTTTTTTGCAAATTGATTCAGTGTAGGACAAACAATTTCTCTTCGTTATATAGGTTTTTCGACAGTCTGGAATTTCAGAGATCAAACCAAAAGGGCCGGAGAGCTTTGCTTTTTCAGCAGCTCTCCGGCCCGGTTTCTGTCTTTTCAAAAGGGTTATTTCAGCTTGGCCCCATCCTGGAAGGCCTGGCCTACCACTTCGCCCAGCTTGCGATAGGTGTTGTGCACCGGATCAAAGGTGATGGGCTGGAGCTTCTCCGGGTCGATTTTCCCTTCGCCGTCCAGCACATCCTCATCCACGCTGATGTTGACGATCTGGCCCACCATATGGCCGTTTTCCGGGTCATAGCTCACCAAACGGCACTCCAAAGCCATGGGCAGCTCATCGATGAGAGGGGCGTCCACATGCTCTGCCTTGGTGGTGTGCCAACCGGCCTTTTCCATCTTGTCCGCCGTGTCGTTGCCGGAGACGATGCCCACATAGTCGCAGGCCACCATCTGCTCTGCCGTGGCCATGCTGACGGTGAAGGCCTTCCGGGCCAGAATGTTGGCGGTGGTCTTGTGTCGTGCGCCGATGCACATGGTCAGCTCTGTGCCGCCGCTGATGCCGCCCCAGGCTGCATTCATGGCATCGGGGGCGCCGTTTTCATCGTAGCTGGCCAGGATGAATACCGGCTGGGGATAGGTCCAGGGCTTGGCTTCAAAATTCTTGCGCATAATCAATGACCTCCTGCTTGTTTTTCGAATTCACTATCAAATCCAGTTACTCCAAGGAAATGGGATCATGGGGGAAGGGGTTTTGTTCCAACAGATCCAACAGCTTTTGCTGCAGTTCTCCTTTGCCCATTTCTCCGCAGGTCTGGAGGATGACTTCCTGCACCCGGCCCACATAGGCGCTTTGAAACAGCTGCCGGCCAAACCGGTCGTCCCATTCCAGCTGCTCTACCACCAGAGGAAGCACCCGGTCATTTTGCAGCACATCCTCCATATCCCAGCCCAAAAACTGCCGGGCGGCTTCTTCTTCCTGCAAGTGATCTTCCGCTATGTCTAGCAGCAGCTTGACCATCTTCAGGGCGGTCTCGGGAGCAAATTCGCCGGTCTCCACCAGCAGATCCATGGTGTCCATCTCTTCCAGCTCTTCCGGGCTCCAGTGATCGCAAACCTCTGGGAAATCCAACAGGAGCAGATCTCGGCAGGCCAGGGGGTTTTCGGAAAAATCCCACCGGGCCACCATCTGCACAAGCTCCCGCCGGGAAAAGGAGCGGGGCTCCTCCGGGGGCTGCACCGTCAGCTTCAGGGAGATGTGCAGCGCGTTCTGTAACGCCGCTTTACCAGCCGGGGAGAGGGAAGACACATCCCCGAAATCACCGCACCAGGGACACTCCCAACGCTTTCCCCGCACCCTCACCGGGCTGCCGCAATGGGGACATGGGACAGATAACATAGGCGATACCCTCCTTCCAGTTCGCTATAACCATGTATTTTACATGGCAATGCAATCAACTATATACCAACTGAAAATCAGCGGTTTTGCTTATTTTATGAATTGGTCGATGGCCCGGTTCAGTTGCTGCACCGTTTCCTTGTCACCGGTCTCGATGGCATCCACCAGGCAGTGTTCAATATGGTCTTTCAGAATGATCTTGCCGGTGCTGCCCAGGGCCGAACGGACGGCGGCCAGCTGGATGGGCACCTGGGAACAGTCCTCACCCCGCTCCACCATGTTTTTCACCGCCTGCAAATGTCCGATGGCCTTGGTCAAGCGATTGAGCACCTCTTTGGTGTGGGTGTGTTCATGCCGGTGAAAAGGGGGGCTGCTGTCCCTCTTCCAGGGCCTCTTGTGAATCGTGGGTCTGGGTTTCTTTGCACATGGTCGTTCCTCCGCGAAGCTGTTAAAACCATTGTATGAAAACCGAGAAAATTTGTCAAGGCATCCCCCGGGGGCTTCCGAAACCGGCTTTTCTCTGGTATACTAGGACGGAAACAGAGATGCAGAAGCATCTTCCGCTGGGAGAAAATCTCCCGTTTTTGAAAACACTCCCCAGGCCCTCAAAATACGGACCGAAGTCCGCTGTGTGCGCCGGTTTTCTGGCACACACGGCGTTTTTTATGTACAAACGCAAAAAAGGAAGGAACATAAGATGGAACAGATCAAAGAGATGATGATTGACTATTGGACCCAGCGGGCCCCGGACTTTTCTGCTCTGCGGCAAAAGGAGCTATCCGGCGAAAAAAGCCATCTTTGGCTTGCGGAATTGGAGCGATACTTGCCAAAGAAGGAAAAGCTGCGCATTCTGGACATCGGCACAGGAACCGGCTTTTTTGCCATTCTGCTGGCCGCCCGCGGCCACCAGGTCACCGGCATCGATCTGACCCCAGAGATGATCGACGAGGCCCGGCAAACGGCAAGCAGTCTGGGCCTGGCCGCAGATTTTCAGGTGATGGACGGGGAAAAACCCGCTTTTGCTCCCGGCTCCTTTGATGCCATCGTCAGCCGGAACCTGACCTGGACGCTGCCCCATCTGGAGCAGGCCTACGCCCAGTGGTACAGCCTGCTCAAGCCCCAAGGGGTGCTCATCAATTTTGACGCCGATTACTGCCGGGAAGAGCAGAAAGAGCTGCCGTCCCACCATGCCCACGAAAACATCAGTTCCCAGCTCTGGGGGCAGTATGAAGAAATGAAACGCAAACTGCGTCCCCAACAGCGCCCCCGGCCCCAGTGGGATGTGGAGCTTTTGCAGCGGGCCGGATTCCACCAGATCGCCGTGGATCAAGGGGTCTGGCAGCGCCTCTATCCCAAAGAGGACGCCTTCTACAATCCCACCCCCATTTTCGCCATCACGGCCAGGGCCTGAGAGGGAATCATGGGAACTTACGCCCTCAAGCGAATCTTGCAGCGGATCCCCATTTTGCTGGCCATCACCTTTTTGTCCTTTGCCCCTACCAGCAGATGCAGATGGTCTTTCAGTCCCCCGGGATTCCTTTGACCCGCGGAAAACCATCGGTTACAGCATCGGCGAAAGCCTGTGGAACCAAAAGATCGCCCCGGACAGGCGGCAGGAGCAGGTGCGCTCCCTGCTGGAGCAATGCGGCCTGCCTCCGGCGTGGGAAAACCGCTATCCCCACGAGCTCAGTGGGGGACAGTGCCAGCGGGCCGCCATCGCCCGGTCCCTGATAGTGGAACCCCAGGTGCTGATCTGCGATGAAGCCGCCAGCGCTTTGGATATGACGGTGCAAAAGCGCCTTCTGGAGCTTCTATCTAGGCTGCGGGAGGAAAAAGGGCTTTCCCTGCTGTTCATCTGCCACGACCTGGCCTTGGTGCAGTCCTTCTGTCACCGGGTGCTGGTGATGCACGAGGGCCGGGTGGTGGAGGAGGGGACACCGGATCAGGTGATACACGCCCCTGCATCCCCCTACACCCGTCAGTTGGCGGAAGCCAGCCTCTGGCCCTAAAAGCCCCGAAGGGTGATGGAAATGGAAAAGCTGCGGCTGGATACCGGGGAAGGACGGATCAGGTCGATGCGCCGGATCAGGGTTTTCAGCAGCTGGTTTTTTTGCTCTGCATCCAAAGCAGCATATCCCTCCAGCACGGAGGCCCCAGACGGGGCCTCCTTTTTTTCCTCCCGCTGACAAAGCTGCCCCAGCTGCTCTTTGATCTCTTTCTCCCGTGCCTCCAATATGCTGCGGCGCTGGTCGAATACCTCCGGGGTGTAGATCTCACGCTCCAGAAAATCATGGAGCCGCGCTTTCTGGCTTTCCAGACGCACCAGCTCCTTTTCCAGGCTCTCTGCGGCGCCAATGAGAACGCCCTCCTTTGGCTCAGCAAGGGCCCCGGCGGTTTGCAGCCCGGCCAGGTGGTGGGTGAGGGCCAGGAGGACGGCCTGCTCCACCTGCTCCAGAGGCACCGAAGGGGAGCAGCCCCGGGTGGGGCATCGGAGACATGGGGCGATGCCTTTGCTCTCCTGGTGCTGGCGCTGCATTTTTGCGCCGCAAAGTCCGCAATAGACCAGCCCGGCCAAGGGGTTTTTCCGCCGGCCTGCGTGGGAAGGGCTGTGGCTCCGGCTTTGGAAAAGCTCCTGGGTCAGCCGAAATTGCTCTTTGGACACGATGGCGGGAAAGGCGTTTTCCATGCAGATCCATTCCTCCGGCGGACGGGGGATGCTTTTGTTTTTGTCCTCCGGTTTTTTCCGCTTCTGCCATTTGCTGCGGTTATACAGCCAGGTGCCGGTGTACACCGGGTTATGAAGCATCTTCCGGATGGAAGTGCGGCTCCATTGGGCGGATTTCTTGGCCGGAACCTGGGCGGCATTGAACAGATCGGCGATCTTCTGGCATCCTTGCCCCTGGCCGGTATAAAGGGAAAAGGCGGTCTGCACCCAGGAGGCTTCCTCCGGGTGCAGGGCCAGGGTGGGCCGTTTTCCCTCCCAGGCTCTCACATAGCCGAAGGGAACCTCGGTCACATGGGCTCCTTCCCGGGCCGCCGCCATCACTCCCCGGCGCATCCGCCGTACGATCATTTTGTATTCCTGCCGGGCCATGAAAGCCTCGAACTCCGAATAGGTCTCGTCCATCTCATTGCTCAGATCATAGACGCGGCGAGGGGTGACGATTTTGCAGGCCGCACTGCGGAAACTGTCCAGAATGATGCCCTGGGAGGCCATGTCACCACGGCCCAGGCGGTCGATATCCATGCAGAGCACCGCCTCGAACCGGCCTTCCTGCACTCCTTCCAGCAGCCGCAGCATCTGGGGCCGGAGATAAAGGGATTCGCCGGAGACGATCTCCTCAAAGATCTCTGCCACAGCCATCTGATGTTCCTGGGCAAAGGCCAGCAATGTTTCCCGGTGCCGGTGCAGTGCGTCCGGGGCTCCTTCATCTGCCCGGGATTTGCGCAGATAAACGGCAGCTGTCATATCCATTCTCCTTTGTGTGCTGTTTTTACTGCACCTATATGAACCAAAAGGGCAAAAGAGACATGCAGGACTTTGAGAAGGCCAGGGCGCATACCCATAAGGAGAGGTGATCGTATGGATTCATCTGTCCATGAAAAAGAGGAAATGCCCCTCACCCAGGACATCCCCCTGCCTGACGGTTGGCTCTGCCGCATGACGGTGCTCCATGGAGACCCGGCAGAACGGCCCGATGTGATTCGCCGCCTGGAAGGGCTTCTGGGGCAAAAGGTGATCCACACAGGCTCAAAATAGGAAACAGCCCTCCGGCATTTCTGCCGGAGGGCTGTTTCTTGTTTTCTTCCTATAAAACGGTTCTTGCTCTTCACGGCAGGAATCATAAACCTTTCTGGTATGGATGCAGACGGCCTCTTTGGGCGGATGGTTCCCGCAGAGCGGGCCCGGAGAAACTCTATCAGGCATCAAATGAATTACCTCCTCAGGCAGATTTGAAGTTTCCTTCATTCCATCATATTCCCCCGGCGGCGTCGGGTGAATGGGAAATTCATCCAGATGCTTCTGAGTGGCCCACCGAAAAAGGAAACAGGCCGGCAGAACATAAGGTTCTGCCGGCCTGTCTAGCAAAGCTTGGGGAAATTCATGAAATTTTGTTACAACAGGGGAGAAGGAGCACTGCCGCCAATACGGATGCCGTTTGCCATATTGGTCAGAACGGCGTCGTTATTATTGGCCAGCAGGCAGATCATGTTCAAAGTATTCCCGGAAATATAGGTATAGATGATGCAGTCCATACCCACGCCGCTCACCGTCATGGTGCCGGTGCTGCGGTAGGCATTGAGGGCGCCGAATTTCACCGCAGACGATTGAATGCCGGACACCGGCGTCTGGGTGTTGGCAAAGGCGTTTACGATCAGGGAGCTGATTGTGCTCTGGGACAGGGCGGAAATGTCAACTCCCTGGAAAGAAGGATCGCTGTAACCGCTGATCATCCCTATGACCTTTTCCTCAGCGGAGACCACGGAATACACATCATACATATCGCCAGCGGCATTGACCTCGGCGCTCTGGGGCATGGCCAGGGTCACATTGCCCTGGGTGAATGTCTTCATCAGCACCACATCTTTCCGCTGATCGGGCAGAGCCACCCGGGAAAGGATGGCGGCGGCTTCGGCCCGGATGATGTTGCTGTCCGGGTTGAATGTGCCGTACATGTCGCTGCCGGTGAGAACGCCTGCCTTATAAAGGGTCTGGATCTCTTTGGCATAGGGATGGCTGGCGCTCACATCGGGGATGGAAGAGATGCTGTTGATCTCAACCAGTGTGCCCTGGGGCAGAGCATGGCAGAACAGATAGGCCATCTGGGCACGGGTGGCTTTGGCGGTGTAGCTGGAAAAATCGCCCTGGGCGATCAGACCGTTCTTCATGGCATAGTCCACATAGGGCTGATACCAGGGATCACCATTGTTCAGAGTGCTTTTGCCGGTGTGGTAGATCTCGTGGATGCGGTCGGCCATGACAATGGCCTCGGCCACCGTCAGGTCTCCCTTGGGATTGAAGGCTGTGGCCGAAGCGCCCTTCATCAGGCCGTATTCATAGCACAGCTTCACCGAAGAGGCTGCCCAGTAACCGGCATCAATGTCGGCAAACTGGCCGTTATAGGTTTCGGCCTTCTGGAAGTTGTCCATGCCGCTTCCGGCCGCCTGAGCCGGGACATACAGGCCGAACATCATGCAGCAAGCCAGAAGCAATGCGGTAAATCGTTTCATAATAAATCTCCTTTCTGAATCCTCTTTTCATTTTCCCAAGCTTATTCCAAGAAAACTATATCACAAAACTCCATTCCCTGCAATGGAGCTTGCACCCTGCGGTGATTTTTTCCCGACAATTCAAAAATTTTGTCTTGACATTGGAGAAGAATGGACTAAAGTATAGGAGTAAAAATAAAACGGCATGGAGGGATCGTTATGGAAGTTACCATTCATCAGCTGCTGGAAGGCGCCCGGGAGGCCCGGGGCGTCACCGTGGTCATCGATGTGTTTCGGGCCTACAGCGTGGAAAGCTACGCCTTTGCCGGAGGGATGGAGCGGATCTATCCCGTGGGCAATCTGGAAGAGGCCTATGAACTGAAACGGGAGCATCCGGATTTTCTGCTCTGCGGCGAGCGGGAAGGCCGGAAGCAGGAGGGATGTGATTTTGGCAATTCCCCTCTGGAGATCATGAAAAGCGATATTCAGGGCCGCACCATGATCCACACCACCAGCGCCGGAACCCAGGGGCTGGAAAACGCCACCGGGGCCGATGTGCTGCTGGCCGGGGCGCTGGTCAATGCCAAAGCCACGGCGGAATACATCCGCCGGCTGAATCCCCAGCATGTGAGCCTGGTGTGCATGGGCCTGGCCTGCCGCCGTCCCACCGATGAGGACACTCTGTGCGCCCAGTATCTCCGCGCTCTGCTGCTGGGTGAGGAATTTGACAAGGAAAAGGCGGTGGAGATCATGCGGAAGGGCGACGGCCAGCGGTTCTTCATCCCGGAGGATCAGTCCTTTGCCCCTCGGGAGGATTTCGATCTGTGCACCCAGTTTGACCGTTTCCCCTTTGCTCTGCCGGTGCGCTACACCCCGGATGGACGCAAATACATCGAAAAGGCCATGGTGCTGTAAGCCTTTTTCTGCATAGGACAGGCAAATAGGGCGTAAAGATGAGTGGAAAGGGGTGGCGCTATGAAACACCACTTAAAACTCGATCCCAAAGCCCTTTTTGTTCTTCTGGCCCTTTTGACTTTTGCTGCCAGTGCCTTTATACGAATCAGGATAGGGCAAAAAAATCAGCACCAGCAGGTCTCCGGCTCCATCGGCTATGAGCCGGATGTGATCCTGGATGCTGGACACGGCGGCATGGACGGGGGAGCGGTGGCCCAAAGCGGCCAGACCGAAAAAGAACTGAATCTGCTCATCGCCCAGAAAAGCCGGATGCTGCTGAAACTCATGGGCGTGGACTGCGTCATGACCCGGGACAGCGACATCTCCCTGGATTATGAAGAAGGGGCCTCGGTGCGGCAGAACAAGCAGAATGACCTGCGGGCCCGGGTGAAAGTGGCGGAGCGGTTTCCCGAAAGCTGTCTCATCAGCATTCATATGAACCAGTTCAGCCAGACAAAGTACCATGGAGCCCAGGTTTTTTACGGCAAAGCCCCGGAGGGGCAAACGCTGGCCCAGTATATGCAGGATGCCTTCCGCCAGGCCCTGGACCCGGAAAACGACCGGAAGATCAAGCCTTCCCCCGATGGGGTTTATCTGATGAAGAAGGTCACCGCTCCGGCGGTCATCGCCGAATGTGGCTTTCTGTCAAACCCAGAAGAGGCGGAAAAACTGGGGCAGGACCCCTATCAGACCAAAGCATCCCTGGCCATCGTCAGCTCCTATCTGCGCTTTGCCGGGGAGAAAGAGGAAACAAAGTGAAAAAAAAGACCGTTTATGTCTGTTCCGACTGCGGCTATGAAGCCGCCAAATGGATGGGGAAGTGCCCCCAGTGCGGCCAGTGGAACACCTTGGAAGAAATGACCATCCGGGAGGAAAAGCCGGGAAGCCTTGCGACCAAAAACAAGCTGGCGGCCCAGCCCATCCCGGTGTGCGACATCGATCTGCACTCTGATAAAAGGGTGCTTACCGGCATCAGCGAACTGGATCGGGTGCTGGGCGGCGGGCTGGTGGTGGGCTCGCTGGTGCTGGTGGCCGGTGAGCCAGGCATCGGCAAAAGCACCCTGCTATTGCAGGTGTGCCGGAACCTGGCCGAAAAGCAAACTGTGCTTTATGTAACAGGGGAGGAGTCCCTGGCCCAGATCCGTATGCGGGCTTCCCGCATCGGGGCCATGTGCCCCGGGCTTCTCATTTTGCCGGAAACCGATCTGGAGGCCATTTTCCAGGCCGCCGACCGCTTGTCCCCCCAGACCCTCATTGTGGACTCCATCCAGACCATCCAGAGCGACACCAGCCAATCCATGCCCGGCAGCGTATCCCAAGTGCGGGAAAGCACCCTGCGGCTGATGCAGTATGCCAAGCAGCGGGGGGTATCCACCTTTCTGGTGGGCCATGTGAACAAAGACGGCGGCATCGCCGGGCCCAAGGTGCTGGAGCATATGGTGGACACCGTCCTTTATTTTGAAGGAGAGCGGTATGCCGCCCACCGGATGCTGCGGGCCGCCAAAAACCGGTTCGGCTCCACCAATGAGATCGGTATGTTTGAAATGGTGCAATCCGGCCTGCAGGAAGTGACCAATCCCTCGGCGGCCCTCATCGCAGGAAGGCCGGAGGGAGCCTCCGGCAGCTGCATCGTGTGCACCCTGGAGGGCACCCGGCCTCTTCTGGCCGAAGTCCAGGCATTGGTTGCCAAAACAGCCTATGGCGCCGCCCGGCGCATGGCCGCCGGTATCGACTATAACCGGGCTGTGCTGCTTCTGGCCATTCTGGAAAAACGGGCCGGGCTGCTTCTGAGCAATTACGACTCCTATATCAATGTAGTGGGCGGCCTGCGGGCATCAGAGCCTGCGGTGGATCTGGCCGCGGCCATCGCAGTGGCTTCCAGCTATCTGGAACAGACAGTGGACCCCCACACGGCGGTATTCGGAGAAATGGGCCTTTCCGGGGAGATCCGGGCGGTGTCCGGCCCCAGCCAGCGTCTGCGGGAAATCAGCCGGTTGGGATTTTCCCGGTGTATTCTCCCCGCCGCCGGGTGTGAGGACATCGAGGTGCCGGAAGGACTGGAAATCCTGCCGGTGCGGGACATCCGGGAGGCCATCCGTGGGGCCTTCCGGCAAAGCAAACCGAATACAGAGAACCATGAATAAGAAAATAAGTGAGCGTCTTATCGCTCACTTATTTTCTTGCTTTTTCACAAAATAGACGCAGCCGCCTTCCTCACAGGTTCCGGCGGACAAGGCCCGGTCCAGGACACACTCTCCCATTTTGTGATAGATGCAGGATACCTCATTGCAGCAAATGCTCAAAATATTCCCCTCCCTCTTTGCAAATTGCCGGTAATATTCTCACCGATTTTTTGCAGAATATAAGGGAGAAAACGAAAGGCGGTGCTGCCATGCGAGGATTTTTGTGCCTGGCGTTTACCATATTGCTGGTGTTGGGAATGTTCTGGGCCAGCCCTTACCGGGCCATGAACCAGGCAGAAGCAGTGGAGACGGTGGGATGTGAACGGGCGGATATTTTCAATGCGGTGACCATGTCGGGAAAGACCGAAAGCGCATCGGAAACCAAGGTGTATGCTCCCTCGGCCGCCTGGGTGGAAAAGCTCTATGTCTCCCAGGGGACGGAAGTCAAAAAAGGGGAGGCCCTGGCTCTTTTGCAAGTGACAGAGGACCCGGAAAAGCTGCGCCAGGCCACGAGAGAAGCCGGGGAAAAGATGCTGGAATCCCTCCTTCAGGATGCCCAGGACGGCAGTCTGGAAGAGGACAGTCAGGCCCTTTTGTCCCGGGCCGCCGGGGCCGGGATGGAAGAGTCCCCAGAGCCTGCGCAGGAGGAATACATCCTGTATGCCCCCTGTGGCGGCACGGTGATGGATGTATTTTTTTCAGAAGGGGAAACGGTTTCCCCGCTGCTTCCTTGTTTCACCCTGGCCGATTTAAGCCAGATGGTGGTGAAGGCCCAGGTAGGGGAGGAAAACCTGCCCCAGATACAGCCTGGCATGTTTGCAGAAATGACCCTCACCGCCTTTCCGGACACCCGCCTCACCGGCAAAGTCCAATCGGTGGCCCCCTATGCCAAAGCGGCCTCTTTGCTGGATCAGAGCGGCGGCGTGAGCACCGATGTGATCTTTTCCATCTCCAACGATGTGGCAGATGTGAAGCCGGGCTACACCGTTTCGGTAAAAGTGCGGACCGAAAGCCGGGAGGACACCCTGCTTTTGCCCTATACCTGCGTGGCCCAGGACGAACAAAATAGGGAATATGTGATGGTGGTGCAGGAGGGAAGAGCTAAAAAAATGCTGGTGGAAACCGGTTTGGAAGTGGGGGAGCAGGTGGAGATCACCGCCGGGCTCACAGGGGAAGAACGAGTGATCCGTGCTCCTGGGTCTCTGAAAGGCGGCCAGGCCGTGGCAGAAGAGGAAGAAGCCTATGAATTGGGGTGATATGGGGCTTCTGGCGCTGAAAAACGCTCTGCGGTCCCGGCAGAAAACTTTTTTTTGCGCTCTGGCCGTGTGCGTGGGCATCGCATCGGTGTATATGATCTGCGAGATCTCCCGCAACGCCCGGGATCAGATCACTCAGCAGGTGGAGCAAAGCGGCCTTTCCGGGATCATGGTATTCGGCAAGGAGGAGCAGGGGATGATGGCGGCAGAAGAGATCCGGGCTTTGCCCCAAAGCGTGCCGGGCCTCAAGGCAGCCATGCCTCTTTTTTCCCAGTATGGCTCCTGCAAACTGCGGGAGGAAAAGCGCAATATGCTGCTGTGGGGCGTGGATGAGCAGTTTTCTTCTATTTTTCATGTCCAGGTAAAATACGGCCGCTTGCCATCCCAGGAAGATGTGCGTCTTTGCCAGAAGGTGGCGGTGATCGAAGACACCATGGCCCTGGCGGCCTACGGCCGGGAGAATGTGGCGGGGAAAGAGATCTGGATCTCTACTGACCAGCTGACCGAAAGTTATCAGATCATCGGCGTGATCGCTTCCCAAAAAAGCGGTGTCAGCGCACTCATCGGCGAAAACACCCTGCCGGCCTTTGTTTATGTGCCCTATACCACAGCCAATCTTTTCTCTGGCGTTTCCTCCACCAATCAGCTGGCCCTGGCGGCCCAGGATGAAGCCGACGCCGAGGCCGTCACCGCCTTTGCTCTGAATCAACTCAGCCGCCAGACCAATGGCGCTTCCTTCAAAGCGGAAAATGTAAGCGGATACATTGATACTTTTTCATCTATTTTGCAAACGGTATCTTTGCTCATCACGGCCATCGGCGGCATTGGGCTGCTGGTGGGAGGCATTGGCGTGATGAACTCCATGACGGCGGCGGTGGAAAGCCGAAGAAAGGAAATCGGCATTTATCTGGCCATCGGCGCCCAAAAGAAGGACATCATCGGAAGTTATCTCATGGAGGCGGTGATCGTTTGCTTGCTGGGCGGTCTGGCCGGAGGGCTGCTGGGCTGGGGCTTGTTGTTTGCCGGTGAGAAACTCTTGGGAATCCCGGTGCAATTTCACTGGGGGTATTTATTGCTGGCCGAAGGCGCCGCCGGATCCTGCGGGATTCTGTTTGGGATTTTGCCTGCCCGCAAAGCCGCTGCCATGCATCCCATTGACGCCATCCGCCGGGAATGACCACCGGAGACGGAAAAACAAAACCATCTCACAATCAAAACTCACAATCAAAAGTTTTCAAAAGGCCCTGGAATCCAGGCTGCAAAGCCGGGAAGAAGGGGCCGGAAATTTTAATTATCAATTATACCAAATCATTGTTTTGTATAATTGAGTGGAGGCAAAAAAGGCCTCTTCCGGGAAAACAGTCGTTTTTGGCCCTTGGACGGCTTTTCTGACCGCTGGGCCTGTTTGGCTGCAAATTGTGTTGTTTTTTCGCTGCAATACAATCACTGTTGTTTTTCACAGTATTTTTATTATCTTTTATTTTGTTTTCATTTCGTTTTTCTGGCCGGCTCAAAGTCTCCGTTCCAGGCCGGGCTGAGATTTTTGGCGGCTTTCGCTTAGACCTGGCCTGGGATCTTTTTTCTCTTGCTGTAAAACAACTCTCCACATGCAGCTCATTTGATTCTGGCGTCTTAAATCTTACGGCTGCATTTGATTTTCTTTCGTTGATAGCCTTTCCAGCTGTTTTCCGGACTGTGCGCCTTCCGCCATGAAAAACTGGTGGATTTTATGGTTTTGTGCTATATTATTATAATGTATCAAACATCCAATCCCTTTGGCAAAGGAAGCAAACTATGGACTATCGTTATGAAGCGCCGGAAGAAATCCGCAATTACCTCAATTATATGAGCACGATCCGGGGCCGTTCAGAACGGACCTGCAAAGAATATTACCTGGATCTGCGTACATTTTTTCGCTTTTTACTGAAAAAGCGAAAACTGGTCCCGGAGGAAACTCCATGGGAAGAAATTTCCATCCAGCAGGTGGATCTGCCGCTGATCGCCAGCGTCACCCTGACCGATCTCTATGATTTCCTGGCCTACGCTCAAAAAGAGCTGCCCACTTATCACAAAAGCCCATCCACCACCTATGGCAACGGTTCCAGCGCCCGGGCCCGGAAGGTTGCGGCGCTCCGTTCCTTTTATCGGTATCTCACCGAAAAGGTCCATAAGCTGGATCACAACCCGGTGCAGAATCTGGAATCCCCCAAAAACAAAAAATCCCTGCCCCGTCATCTTTCTATGGAAGAAAGCGTGGAGCTGCTGAGCCATGTGGAAAGCGCCTATCCCGAGCGGGATTATTGCATCATTACCTTGTTTCTCAACTGCGGCCTGCGGGTCTCCGAGCTGGTGGGCATCAACCTTTCCGATGTGCGGGGAGACACCCTTCAGGTGCTGGGCAAGGGCAACAAAGAGCGAATGGTCTATCTCAACGACGCCTGCCAGCAGGCCATCAAAGCCTATCTGCCCAAACGCCTCAAGCCCCATCCCGAAGATGCCCAGGCACTTTTCATCAGCCGGGTAGGGCGGCGCATCAACCAGCAAACGGTGAAATGGATGGTGGGCCGTCAGCTGGAGATGGCCGGCCTGGGGGACAAAAAATATTCCGCCCACAAGCTGCGCCACACCGCGGCCACATTGATGTATCAGAATGGCGTGGATGTGCGCACATTGAAAGAAGTGCTGGGCCATGAAAACCTGAACACCACCATGATCTACACCCATGTCACCGATGAAAACATGAAGCAGGCCGCCCTTCACAGTCCTCTGGCCCATTTTTCTCCGCCGTCTAAAAAAGAAGAGGATGGCGAGGGAAATCCAGAAGATCATCAGGAGAAAACCCAGGAAAATCAACCGGTGTAATGCTTTTCAGCTTTTCATCTGTTTCTTTGCGTTTTTTCGGCAAAAAGCACAAATATTCTGTAAAGTCAATAAACTTGTCAGATATTGAATCGCAATAGCAAGACGCCCCTTGCAAGGCTGTTTGGTCTTGCAAGGTTTTTTTAACATTCCCCTGCCGTTTTCAGCAAACAAAAGGTGTTTTTCCGGAAGGTCAGGATCCCCTCCCGCTGCATCTTCCCCAGCTCCTTGGAAAGGGCGCTGCGCTCCACATTGAGATAGTCGGCCATTTGCTGCCGGTCAAAGGGAATGGTGAATTGCCGCTTTCCCGTCCGCAGAGCTTCGGAGGATAGATAAGTCATCACCCGGCCCCGGATGGTTTTGGCCGAAATGCAGAACACCCGGCTGGACCAGGCCAGATTCTTCTGGGTGGACAAAATCAGCACATTGCGCAGCAATTTATGATACCAGCCTTCCCTTTCGTTCTGGGGAGAAAGCAGCGCCGTCAGACGCACCCAAAGCACTTGGCTTTGCTCCACGGCCAGCACATCCACCATCATAGGCGCCTGGCAAAAGGCGTAGGTCTCACCAAAGGCCCCGCCGGGCAGAATGCTGTGAAGGATCATCCGGCTGCCCCACAGATCGATGTTTTCAATGTGTATTTTCCCGGAAAGCAAAATACCGAATTCCTCTGTTTTATCCCCGGTGCGCAGCAAAACCTCCTCCTTGGAATAGTCCGCCAGACGGATGCACCCCCGCCGGGCCATCTCCTCATATTCCTCCTGGGCAATGCCTGCAAAAATCGGATGGTCGGGCATTTTCATAAAAATCCCCCATTTCGTTGTTTTAACCACATACTTTTTTCTGAATTGTACTATACTGAGTTCATCCAATCAAGAAGGAGCGATGGAAAAATGAAAAGACGGATCATTGAAATAGACCAGGAAAAATGCAATGGCTGCGGTGCCTGCGCCCAGGCCTGCCACGAAGGAGCCATCGGCATGGTGAATGGCAAAGCCCAGCTTCTCCGGGACGATTACTGCGACGGCCTGGGTGACTGTCTGCCCGCCTGCCCCACCGGCGCCATCACCTTTGTGGAGCGGGAAGCCGCCGCCTATGACGAGCAGGCGGTGAAGGAAAACCAGCGAAAAAAGCAGCAGGCCCAGGGCGGCTGCCCCGGACAAAGAATGCGCCAGTTTTCCCGCCCGGCTCCGGCGGCCCACTCCCCTTCCTCGCCCGGAGAAAGGGTTTCCCAGCTGGCCCAATGGCCCTGCCAAATCAAGCTGGCCCCGGTGAACGCCCCCTATTTTGACGGAGCCAAGCTGCTCATCGCCGCCGATTGCACCGCTTATGCCTATGCGGGCATCCATGAGGATTTCATGGCTGGCAAAGTGACCCTTATCGGCTGTCCCAAACTGGACAGTGTGGATTACAGTGAAAAACTCACCCAGATCATCGCCCAGAATGACATCCAGAGCGTCACCATCCTGCGTATGGAGGTGCCCTGCTGCGGCGGTCTGGAAATGGCGGCGAAAAAAGCCCTTCAGCAAAGCGGCAAGTTCATCCCCTGGCAGGTAGTCACTTTGTCGGTGGATGGAAAAATCCTGGACAAGACTAACTGAAAAAGAAAGAGGTATTTTTATGGATAAAAAAATCAAAAACATTCCCCATGAGGAAATCGTGACCCTGCGGGAGCTGGTTCCCTGTCAGGAGGGCCAGGTGGTCAGCCGTACCCTGGCCCAGAACGACGCCGTCAGCGTCACCCTGTTCTCTTTTGCCAAAGGTGAGGAGATCAGCACCCACCGTTCCCAGGGAGACGCCTTTGTCACCTGTCTGGAAGGAGTGGGTAAAATCACCATTGACGGGAAAGAATATATCTTAAAGGAAGGCCAGTCCATCGTCATGCCGGCCGACCTCCCCCATGCAGTCTATGGAGAAGAAGCCTTCAAAATGCTGCTGGTGGTCATTTTCTAACAATTTGAGCAAAGGAGCCTTGCCATGAAGGAAAAAATGTTTTGTTATCAATGCCAGGAGACCGCCGGGTGTGCCGGCTGCACCCAGGCCGGTGTCTGCGGCAAGCAGCCCGATGTGGCCGCCATGCAGGATCTTCTGGTCTATGTGACCCGGGGTCTTTCTGCCGTGACTACCGCATTGCGGAAAGAGAACCAGCCGGTGAGCAAGCAGGTAAATCACCTGATCACCTTCAACCTGTTCACCACCATCACAAACGCCAATTTTGACAAAGAGCGGATCGCAGAGCGCATCCGCTCTACCCTGGAAACCAAATCTGCCCTGCTGGGCCAAGTGAAAGACCCCTCCGTGCTGCCCCAGGCCGCATTGTGGGACGGGGCGGGAGACTGGGAGGAAAAGGCCCGTCAGGTGGGGGTACTCTCCACCCAGCATGAGGATATCCGCTCCTTGCGGGAGCTGATCACCTACGGCGTCAAAGGCCTTTCCGCCTATATGGAGCACGCCAACACTCTTCTCCAGGAAAATGAAGAGGTGGACGCTTTCCTCCAGCGGGCGCTGGCCGCCACCCTGGACGACAGTTTAACCGCCGATGATCTGGTGGCTCTCACTCTGGAGACCGGCAGCTGCGGCGTCAAGGGCATGGCCCTTCTGGACAAGGCCAACACCCAGGCCTACGGCAATCCCCAGATCACCAAGGTCAATATCGGCGCAGGGAAAAATCCGGGCATTCTGATTTCCGGCCACGACCTGCGGGATCTGGAAATGCTGCTGGAACAGACGAAGGACACCGGCGTGGATGTGTACACCCATTCGGAGATGCTCCCCGCCCATTATTACCCAGCTTTTCAGAAATACCCCCATTTCGTGGGCAACTACGGCAACGCCTGGCACAAGCAGCGGGAGGAATTCGAAGCCTTCCAGGGCCCCATCCTCATGACCACCAACTGCATCGTGCCGCCCAAGGACAGCTACAAGGCAAGGCTCTTCACCACCGGGGCCGCCGGTTTCCCCGGCTGTCCCCACATCCCCGGCGGCATCGGCGAGAAAAAGGACTTCTCTCCCATCATCCGGATGGCCAAAACCTGTCCTCCCCCCACGCCGCTGGAAGAGGGCGAGATCGTGGGCGGCTTTGCCCATGAGCAGGTGTTCGCTCTGGCCGACAAGGTGGTGGAGGCGGTGAAAAGCGGCGCCGTCAAAAAATTCGTGGTGATGGGCGGCTGCGATGGCCGTCAGAAGAGCCGGGAATATTACACCCGGTTTGCCAAGGAGCTTCCAAAGGACACCATCATCCTCACCGCAGGCTGCGCCAAGTACCGCTACAACAAGCTGCCGCTGGGTGATATCGGCGGCATCCCCCGGGTGCTGGATGCCGGACAGTGCAACGACTGCTATTCCCTGGCCCTCATCGCCCTCAAGCTGAAAGAGGCCTTCGGTCTGGGGGATGTGAACGATCTGCCCATCGTCTACAATATCGCCTGGTATGAGCAAAAAGCCGTCATTGTGCTGCTGGCCCTGTTGTCTTTGGGGGTAAAGAACATCCATCTTGGCCCCACCCTTCCCGCCTTCCTCAGCCCCAATGTGGCCAAAGTACTGGTGGAGAACTTCGGTATCGCCGGTATCGGCACTGTTGAAGAGGACCTGGCCCTGTTCTTTGGCGAAAACTAAATCACTGTCCTATGCAAAAAACTGCGCCGCTTCCTTGCGGCGCAGTTTTTGTACACATGAAATTCTTACATCCAGTCCTGGATGACACCGGCCTCCCGCATCAGCTTCTCCACTACGGTGCCGGAAACCACTTTGAGCAGCGGCTTTTTCAGCAGCTCCAGCGGCCCGGGCAGCCGGACCTCCAGGGGGGACTTACCGTCCATCAGATGCACCGAGCTTTGCAGCAGCTCCCGCACATCGTAGACGCTGCCCCACACTTCGGGCACGCCCCGATCCACGCCCAGCAGTCCGTACACCGCTTCCATGGCGGTACGCACCGAATATTCGGTGGTGAAGACGGTATCCCGGGGTGTGTCGGCGAACTGGCCCAGGAAGGCAAAGTTGACGCAGCCATCGGGAATCACATCGGGCCGGTCCCCCTTCCGCCGGGGCATAAAGAAGGCGGTGATATAGGGCATCATGGTGGGGACGCACTGGGCACTGTTTTCCGCCAGATCATCAATCTCCTCCACCGGCACGCCCAGATGATAAAGCCACTCCTGGGTGATCTCCTTGCCGGTGCAGTCCTTCATGGGCTTTTTCACATAGTCGCCGGGCACATCGGTGAACAGGCCATAGACCCACACGCAGACCTTTTCCTTATCCTGCTCTTTGAACTGGCCCTGCCGGTTGATGGTCCAGCTGAGCAGCCAGCTGGAGTCCTGGCAGCTGACAATGCCGCCGGTGACCACTTTCCCTGTGCGGGGGTCCCGCTTGCAGATGTTGGTGATATAGGGCAGAATCCGATCGTCCAGCGTGGTGACGGTGGCCGACTCCCAGTTGGTCTTCTGCACATCGGAACAGAATTTCTCCGGACGGCCAAAGGCCGGGTCCTGCTTTGCAATGTTCTTCCAAAGGTTCCAGCAGCCGCTGGTGCGCACTTCGGCGTCCCCATTGGGGGCGTGGTCCTGATCGCCGTAAATGGTGCCTTCGGTGCAGGAACCATTGGTGACGAACACCAGATCCTTCTCGGTGAGCAGGATGCCTTTTTCTACACCATCCACCTTGTGCTCAATGGCGGTGGCCACCTTCTTCCCCTCTTTGATGTCAAAGAGCACATTGGTCACCTGGGTGCCGAACTGGAAGTCCACCCCCGCTTCCTCCAGATACTTCTGCATGGGAAGGATCAGGGATTCATACTGGTTGTACTTTGTGAACTTCAGGGCGCTGAAATCGGGAAGGCCTGCGATGTGATGAATGAAGCGCTGGAAATAGAGCTTCATCTCCAGGGCGCTGTGCCAGTTCTCAAAGGCGAACATGGTGCGCCAATAAAGCCAGAAGGTGGAGGAAAAGACCTCGTCATCAAACACATCTTCGATGGTTTTGTCGTAAAGATCTTCGTCGGGGGTCATAAAGAGCTTGACGATCTCCATGCAGCCCTTTTGGCTCAGGTTGAATTTGCCGTCGGTGTGGGCATCCTGGCCCCGGTTGACAGTGGCCCGGCAGAGAGAATAGTTGGGGTCATGCTTGTTGAGCCAATAGAACTCATCCAGCACCGAGGCCCCCGGCTTTTCCAGCGAGGGAATGGAGCGGAACAGATCCCACAAACACTCAAAATGGTTTTCCATCTCCCGGCCGCCCCGCATCACATAGCCCCGGCTGGAGTCAAAGATGCCGTCGCAGGCACCGCCGGCCACATCCATGGCCTCCAGGATATGAATATGGGAAGGGGGCATCTGGCCATCCCGCACCAAAAAGCAGGCCGCCGCCAGAGAGGCCAGGCCGCTGCCCACGATATAGGCGCTTTTTTCCTCCACTCCTTCCGGCTTTTCCGGCCGGGCAAAGGCTTCGTAGTTGCCATTGGAATAATAAATGCCCTTGCTGTTCTTCTCCTGCTTTCCCCGCTCGGTGTTCCGCCAGTCGCTGCGGTCCGGCACCTGGCCGGATGCGGATTCCTTCTGGCTGTTCTTCTTTTTCTTGGCCAGCATGACAGCTGCTCCTGCTCCGGTGAGTGCGGCGGCCGCCGCAGCCATCTTGGCCGTTGTTTTTTTATCCATAGAATAAGGACCTGCCTTTCTGTTTTTCTTTCTGTCCTTATCCTACCCCCTTTGGGTACACAATACCATTTACAAAAAGGGCCAGGTGATAAAAATTTTATCATCCCGCCCTTTTTGTAAAGCGATTCAGTTTTTCTCCGCGAAGTTCTGGATGGAATGGGCCACGGCGCCTTGCAGGGTGGTGCTCATCTTCTCAACGATCACCCTGGGATCGGCAGTCATACCCTGACGAATCCAATCCAACATGATCCCTACAAAATTGTATTTATAAAAGTCGGCAATAAAGGATTTGTCCTCCGGGGAGATCTTGACCCCCTGGCTCTTTTCCTCCACCACGCCCCGGATCAAGTCATAGGTAAGCTTATGGAGAAAACGCTCCATCTGATCCCTGCTGATGCACCGGTAGGCATTCAGTACAAAGACCTTGTTTTCCAGCACGGCCTCAAAAATTCGCAGCAGACCTTCCTGCCAGGTGTCATAGGTCTTTTCCCCCTGTAAGGCCCGGCCCGCATCCTCGATGCACACCCATTCGATGAGATCATAAATGTCCTTGAAGTGATAATAAAAGGCCATGCGGCTGATGCCGCAGTCGGTGGTGATATCCCGGATGGTGATCTTGTCCAGGGCCTTGACCTGCATCAGCTTTTTCAGCGATTGCTCCAGGGCCTGCTTTGTGGTGTTTGCCATAACAATGCTCCTTTGTTCTGTGGTCATCGGGACAGGGGGTGCAGTCTGCGGTAGCGTTCTCCCTGCTCTCCCTCCAGAGCCTGGAAATACACCTGCGCCCAGTAAGGGTCCTCCAGCCCCAGAAGGGCCTTTAAATCCTCTGCCGTGGCCCCCTTCTCCGCCAGATGAACGGCCAGGGAGACCCTCAGCAGCTGGGGCGTCACCGGCAGGGAAAGGCCCGCCTCTTTCCCCCTCCGGCATAAAATCTTCCATAACCCCTGGCGGGTCAGGCGTTTCCCAGCGGCATTGAGAAACAGGGCCGGCTCCTCCGCCTGGCTCAGCACCCCATCCCGGCAGGGACCCAGATAATCCCTCAGCGCCTCCACGGCCTGGGGATACAGAGGCAAAAAGGGCTCCGGCCGCTCCGGAACATGGAGAAGCCCCCGCTCCAAAAGCACCTGGTCTGTGTTAAGGGCGGTAAGCTGGGCACTTTTCAAACCAGTAGCATAGAGCACATGGAGGATGGCCCGATCCCGCCGGGCGGCAAAGGACTCCCCCTGGGGGGATGCCAGCAAATGCCGCACCTGCTCCAGGGTGAGGAAAGCGGGCAGGTTCCCTTTGTGCCGCTCCACTGCCAGACGCCGGGGCAGATTTTCCGCCACGATCCCCCGGGCCATGAGAAAAGCATAATACCGGGACAAAGAGGAGCGCACCCGGGCCAGGGTGGCATCGGAGCGGCCCCGCTGCTTCAGCTCTGAAAAGTATTCCTCCAGCTGCTTTTGTGTGACCGTCTCATAATCCCCGTCTTTTTCCAAGCCCAAAAAGGCATCCAGCGCCGCCACATCCCGCAGATAGACCTGGCTGGTATGGGGAGAAGCCGGAGTATTTTGTTTCAGATTATCCAGAAAAGCATCAAACCGGCTGTCCATGTTTTCTTTCCTTTCTTCTTTATCCCACCCAGGCCAAGGCGGCCCGGCAAAACCAGGGAGCCAGCAGGCTGCCCAGAAAGCTATACACCAGGCAGAGCAACAGGCAAAGCAGCGCTGTGCGAAGATAATCCGGGGAAATGGGCCGGCGTTTCATTCCCCGGCGGCGCCTTCCCTTTCTTCCCGGCGCTTTCTTCAAAGCCTGACGCATAGCGCTTTCTCCCAATTCCAGCATACAGAGGGTGGTGAGCAGCGCACCCCCTGCTCCCAGCAAGAGGGAAGCGGCATAACCACCCAGGCCGTAATCCCGGCAGAACTCCCCCACCCAGCAGGCCAGAGTGAATCCCCGGACGCCAAAGAGCAGCAGCACCCCATAGGCCCCGAAGGAAAAAAGCCCGCAGCAGAACAGGGGCAGCAGATAGAGAAGAAAGCCCCCCAGCAGGCGGAAAAACAGCCATAGCCGTCCTTCTCCGGCCCATTGCTCCAAGGAAAGGGCCCCGGTCCCTTCCTTCTGGAACAAAACCATCCAAATGCACCCGGCCACGGCCCCCAGCAAAAGGCATCCGGTGAGAACCAACAAGGGAAGGGGCGGCAAGTCCTTTTTTTTCATTCTTCCTGGCATCGTCTTTTCACCTCGCCCATCTATACGGCGAAGCAAGTGAAAAAATGCCTTTCTTTTATTATATCTGTTTTTCTCCCTGGCGCAAGATGGATTTTCGGTTTCTGTAAACTTTTTTCTGTAAACTCCATGCTTTTTTACCTCCTCTCAGGGCCTGTTTGTGCAAAAAGTGAGAAAACAAAAGTTCTTCCCATTGTTTTTTGTGCAGTGTTGTGCTATCCTCAAAAGGGATGGATTTCCCCTTCCCTATTTTATGATTTCAGATCACAAGGAGGTCAGCAATGATGCAAACCATCACATCTCCCAAGGAGTTTTTCGGCTTTGACCTGGGGGCCGATTATAAGATCGCCCGCTGGGATCGGATCGTGGAATACTATAAGCTGCTGGACAGCCAGTCCGACCGGATCCAGGTGACCGAAATGGGCCCTTCCACCGAGGGCAATCCCTTCCTCAAGGTCATCATCACTTCCCCGGAAAACTTCGCCCATTTGGAGGAGCTGCGTCAGATCAACCAGACCATCGCCGATCCCCGGGGCCTGTCCCAGGAAGAGATCCAGGGACTGGTGAAAAAGGGCAAAGCGGTCAGCGTGCAGAGCATGAGCCTCCACGCCACTGAAATCGGCGGCACCCAGATGGCTCCCCTGCTGGCCTATGACCTGCTCACCGGCGACAGCCCGGAGATCCAGAACATCCTTCAGAATGTGGTGCTGGTGATGGTGCCTTGCTTCAACCCCGACGGCCAGATCATGGTCACCGATTGGTACAACTCCACCCTGGGCACCCCCTATGAAGGCTGCAACTATCCCTCCCTCTATCATAAATACACCGGCCACGACAACAACCGGGACGCTTTTGCCCATAACATCGTGGAATCCCAATATGTAGGGGACATCCTGTTCAAGGAATGGACTCCCCAATCCTATTTTGATCACCACCACATGGGCAGCTATGGCGCCCGTATTTTCGTGCCGCCTTATAAAAACCCTGTCCGTCCGTACACCGATCCTCTGGTTTATAACGAGCTGTCCCTCTATGGGGCCAATATGTGCTACCGCATGGAGCAGGAGGACCTGTCCGGCGCTTCCATGATGTCCCAATTTCCCGGCTGGGGCCACTATGGCTACCACTGGATTACAAACAGCCATAACATCGCCGGTATGCTCAGCGAAAGCGCCAATGCCAAATTGGCCACCCCGCTGTACATCCACCCCGAACAGCTGGAGGGGAACCATGACAAGTCCACCCCCTTCTATGGTCCTCAGGTGCACTTCACCCATCCCTGGCCCGGTGGATGGTGGCGTCTGGGCGATATCGTAAAGCGCCAATATTGCGCCGCCTATACCGTGCTGGATACCATGGCCAAAAACCGGGAGCAGATCCTTTACAATATGACTCAAAAGGCGCTGCGCCAGACCAAGCGGGGCGGCGAAAGCCATGAGCAGGCCTTCCTCATTCCGGAAAACCAGTTCGACCAGGGCGTGCTGCGCGTTTTGCTGAAGATTCTGCTGGATCAGGGCATTGAAATCAAGCGGGCCGCATCCGATCTTTCGGTGGACGCCGTCACTTATCCCAAGGGAACCTATGTGATCCCCCTGGCCCAGCCCAAGATGGGCGTCGTGATGAATCTGCTGGCCCGCACCCTCTATCCCGACAACTTCTGGACCCGGGATATGCAGGATGCTCTCACCGCTTTTGACACCGCCAGCGATACCGTGGCGGAATACATAGGCGTGCAGGTCATCCCGGCGGATGCTCCGGTGGAAGGAGAACTCACTCCCTTCACCGCTCTGGATGCCATCCCCCTCACTTCCCTGTCCCAGGCGGCGGGCTATGTGATCTCGGCCAAGGAGAACCGGGGCTATCACGCAGCCAATCTGCTTCTGGCCCAGGGCTTCCCGGTGTGGCGTATCGACACCTGCCCCTGGCATGATTTCTATGTGGAAGGGGATATCAAAAAACTGGCTCCCATCTTTGATGCCGCCCAGGCCACCGTCCGGCCGGTGGAAAAACCCTATCCCCAGATGACCCCGTTGAAGCCCCTGCGGGTGGCTATGTATCAGCGTTTCTACACTGGCAACGCCGACGAAGGCTGGACCCGGCTGCTCTTCGATAACATGGCTTATTCCTATACCACCGTTTTCGATGCCGACATCAAAAACGGCAAGCTGAAGGATTTCGATGTGCTCATTCTGCCCAGCGATTCCTATGAGATGCTCTACGGCCTGCAGCACTATGCGGATTCTCCCAAGTATGACGGCCTGATGCAGTTCATCGGCAAACAGCCGCCAGAAAAGCAGAGCGGCCTGGGCGATGAAGGCATGAACGCCATCCTCTCCTTTGTGGAACAGGGCGGCAAGCTGCTGGCCTTCAACCAGTCCTGCGACTTTGCCATTGAGGCCTGCCATCTGAAGGTGAAAAACCTGGCCAAGGATCTTTCCGCCAAGGAATTCAACACCCACGGCTCCACCCTGCATGTGGAATTGGACACCCAGAACCCCCTGTGTTATGGCATGCCCAAGGAAGCCCTGGCGTTCCACTGGGATGGTCCGGTGCTGGCGGTGAAAGAAAAGTTTGACGCTCAGCAATATCAGGCGGCCGCCCATTACGCCAAGGAAGATGTGCTGCAAAGCGGTCTGCTCACCGGTGAAAAACTCATCGCCGGGACCCCGGCTTTGCTCCAGGTCCATTGCGGCCAGGGCGAAGTGGTGCTCTATGGCTTTGCTCCCCAGCATCGCTGCCAGACCCACGGCACCTTCAAGCTGGTGTTCAACGCCCTCTACCGCTAAAGTGCCTCGAAAAAGAGGCCTTGGCCGCTTTTTCGAATTTCCGCAAGGGGCTGGCGGCGAGCCGCCGCTCCCAGTTTTTCTTGGCTCCGGTAGGTTGTATACGCCCGGGCAAAGAATGTTTGCCAGCGGGGCGCCCCGCCCTTGAAAAGTGCAAAAAGCCATGCACAGGCCGCGGCTTTTTGCAGATTGATTAGGAAAAGAACAACCTGTTTCCTTTCACAATCTAAGCTCTTTGCACACAAAAGGCCCGCCGCTTCCTTGCTGAAGTAGTCAATAGTTAGTAGACACAAAATTTCTTATGCCACCAGTTCTGTTCTATATGGGACTGGTGGTTTTCCTTTTAGTTTGCGGACGGGTCGTTCATTGTTGAAATAATAGATT
>NZ_JAHLPO010000006.1:0-128713 GCF_018917925.1 Intestinimonas sp. MSJ-38
GTATGCACGCCTTTGGCGCACACTTGCCCCTTGAGAAGTGCAAAAAGCCACGCACAGGTCGCGGCTTTTTGCGGATTGATAGGGGTAGGGCGGACGACCCTTTTCGTTATATAGGTTTTTCGACAGTCTGAGGACAGCACCTTCTGGCGCTGCCCTTGCAGAAATCAGTATGGTGTCAGGCGGCAAACCGCTATCGGGAAAAGATCAGGAAGGCCCGGCCTTCTTTCACCTGGATGGTCACTTCCCCCGAAGGAGCTTCATTGCTCACAGTGAGAGAGTCATCCCGCTGGACCATAGCATCCTGAAGAGGATACTTAGCTCCCTCAATGGTAACTCCCCGCAACTGCTCATCGATGGGCAAAATGGAAAAATACCGGTAACAGGCTGGCACCTGCACCGGGCCGCTTTCCAGAAGCTGCACCAGGTTATCCCGGTCTGCAATCAGCCCATGTACCCCTTTTTTCTCCAGGGCCTCCAGCAGATGAAGGTTACAGAGCAAATGATCCAGTCGCCCGCCGGTGGCGCCGGTGATGAGCACATGGCTGCATCCCCGCCGTACCGCTTCCTCCAGGCAGCTCTGGGTGTCAGTGAAATCCTTTTCCATAGGAAGACGCATCACATCTTTTGCCCCGTCTCCCCCGCCGGAATCCATATCACCGATGAGGATATCACAGGGGATACCCAGTTTTTCCGCCTTTTGCAGTCCCCCATCGGCGCAAAGCACCAGGGGAGACGACAAAGCGTCATAGGCCGATCGGATATAGCCGATCTCCTCTTCGGGAGATGCGGCAATGACAAAGGCCCAGTTCATTTGTTTTCCCACTCTTTCCATTGGGCCATCTCCTCATAGAGCTTCCGGTAGCTTTCCAGCCGGGAGGGAGCAATGGCCCCCTCCCTGGCCCCTTGGTCCACGGCACAATCCGGCTCTTTGCAATGGGCGCAGCCGGAAAAACGGCACTGGCCCAGAAAGGGTTCAAACTCGGGGAAATACTGTTCCAGTTCCTCCTTGGGAATGTGCTCCATCCGGGAGATATCAAAGGAGGAAAAGCCGGGGGTGTCGGCCAGATACCCTTCGGCCACGAAGAACAGCTCCACCCGGCGGGTGGTGTGCCGTCCCCGGCTGATGCGGCTGATGGAGCCGGTCTCCATCAGCACTCCCTCTTCCAGGCGATTGAGCAGGCTGGATTTGCCGATACCCGAGTTTCCGGTGAAGGCCGACACCTTCCCCCACAGCATCTGCCGCAACTCCTCCACTCCTTCGCCGGTCTCGGCGCTGGTGGAGAGCACGGGAAACCCGGCTTTTTCGTAAATCAGGCGAAAATCCTGGCTCGGGTTCACATCCTGCTTGTTCAGCACCAGAATGGGCTGAATCCCCTGGCGCAGAGCGATGACGCTCACCTTATCGATGAGATAGGAATCTGTCACCGGACTGGCCTGGCTGGCCACGATGAACAGCTGGTCGATGTTGGCGATGGGCGGACGCTGGAGGAAGTTTTTCCGGGGCAGGATCTGAGTGATCAGCCCTTCTTCCCCCCGCTCTTCCACCATCACCCGGTCGCCCACCGCCGGTTTTTCCCGGCGGTTGAGGCGAAGCCGGCCTCCGGCCTTGCACTCGATCTGCCGTCGGCCAGTGTGGACATAGTAAAAGCCGCCGATCCCCTTGAGGATCACCCCTTCCACTTGATTGCTCATTGGAAGGTCACCGTTTCCCGGGAAATGGTCTGGCCATTTTCCATAATGTGTACCTCGTGATCCCCTTCCAGCGCCTTGAGACGCACGCTCACTGTACCTTCGGAGGGATCGTGTTCCTTTTCATAGGCCACTTCGCCGTCCACTTCCACCACCACGCGGATGGGGGCTGTGGGATTGTCTTCACTGGGCACCAGCGTGATCACCTGGGTGATGGTCACTTCCTTCTGCTGGGGCCCTTTGCTCACTTCGAAATTCAGCGGTGTGTTTTCATCCACCATGTCGCCCGGATCGGGGGACTGGCCCACGATGGTTCCCGCCGGCTGGCTGCTCTCCACTTCGGTGGTGGAACCCATGGTCAGACCGTACTTCTTCACCTCGCTGCGGGTCACATCGTTGATGTTCCACTGGAGGAAATTAGGCGTCTTTTTCTGAGGGATCTCCGGCCCCATGCTCACATACAGGGTCACCACATCCCCGTCGCTCAGTTCTTCTCCCTTTTTGGGTACCGTGCGGATGACGGTATCTTCGGCGTCATCGTCGGAGTACTCCTCCTGGGTCTGCACAGTGATGGTGATGCCCGCTTTGGTGGCGGCATTCTTGATGTCCAGTTCGGCCTGGCGGGAAGTCTGTCCCACCACATCCACCATTTCCATGGCCGGTGCGCCCTTGCACACCTCTACATAGATCACTTTGTCCTCGCTCAGGGCTTCCCCGGCTTTGGGGTCCTGGCTGAGGATTTCCCCTTCTTTAGCGTCTTTGTCATAAATGCGGGTCTTTTCTTTGATGATGATTCCCTGCTCTGTGATCTCCGGATCGGCAATCACATCCTGATAGACTTTGCCCACCAGGCTGGGAGCTTTCAAAGTGGTTTCGTTCTCGGTCTTTTTATCGCTGCCAAAGGGGTTGATGACGGCAAAGATAAAGAATCCTGCGCCGATGGCAAAAATAGCAATGGCCAGAATGGTGAAGATCAGAGAGCTGGAGATCCGTCGTTTGCCCCGCTCTTCCTCTTCTTCCTCCTCGTCATCCTCTTCCACCGGGGCCGCTGCCGTTTTCAGACGCTGGGCATTCTTGCGCTGGGCCGCAGCCTGGAGCTCCGAAGAATACTGAATCACCTGGGTCTCTTCCGGGTCCCGGGATCGGGCAGCACTCACTGGGTGAACCGCGGCCACATCGATCTTGTAATGGGGATCATCCCGGAAATTCTCCATATCCCGGATCATATCCGTGGCGCTGCGGTAGCGGTCGGCCGGCTGAGGCGCCATGGCCTTCATCACAATGTCTTCCAGCGTCTTGGGAATGTCGGGCACATGATCTCTAGGCGGCAGGGGCACCGAATTGATGTGCTGCAAGGCCACCGCCAAAGGGGTATCTCCTTCAAAGGGAAGACGCCCGGTGAGCATTTCATACATGACAACGCCCAGGGAGTAAATATCCGAGCGGTTGTCGATATGGCCGCCCCGTGCCTGCTCGGGAGACACATAATAAACCGAACCAATGGCCTCCCGCATATTGTAAGTATTGTTGCTGGCGGCCTGGCGGGCGATGCCGAAATCGGCCACCTTCACCGTGCCGTCCCGCAGCACCATGATATTCTGGGGCTTGATATCCCTATGAATGATGCCCCGGCCATGGGCGTGCTCCAGCGCCTTTGCGATCTGGAGGGCAAAGAAAACCGTTTCCTTCCACCCCAGAGGGCTTTTCCGCTCCATGTAATCCTTCAGGGTGATGCCGTCGATCAGCTCCATGACGATGTACTCCACATCCCCTGTGCGGGATACATCGTACACCGACACAATGTTGGGATGGGACAGCATAGCTACCGCCTGGGATTCATCCCGGAAGCGCCGGCGGAACTCTTCGTCCTGGGCCAGCTCCTCCTTGAGGATCTTCACCGCCACAAACCGGTTGAGTCTGTGGCACTTTGCCTTGTATACAACGGCCATGCCGCCGCGCCCGATAACCTCCAGAATCTCATAGCGGTTATCGAGCATTTTGCCGATATATTTATCCACCGTACACTCCTCCTAGAATGATGCCAGCAAAACAGTGATATTGTCCCGTCCGCCCCGATCCTTGGCGATGTCGATCAGGGTGTCGCAGGCCTTTTCCGGCTCCTGGGACTGGAACACTTCATAATAGATCTCCGGTTCGCTGACCTCATTGGTCAAGCCGTCGGAACAAAGCAGCACAAACTGGCCTTCCCCCGGTGTCAGGGGGAACACATCACAGCTCACCGACTGCTCCACACCCAAAGCCCGGGTGATCACATTTTTGTTGGGATGGTGCCGGGCCTCGCCGGGAGACAGCTCTCCCCGCCGCACCATCTCAGCCACAAGAGAATGGTCGCTAGTCACCTGACGCAGGCCGTCCCCATCGATGAGATAGGCCCGGCTGTCGCCGATATTGCCCACCACCGCCTGTTTGCCGTCGGTGAGCAAGCACACCAGCGTGGTGCCCATTCCCGTAAGGTGGGCATCCTGCCGGGCGCTTTCATACACCGCCCGGTTAGCCGCCTGGGCCGCCCCGGTGACCACATCGGAAAGCGGAGGCTGTTCCCCCTCTTCCTTCTGGAGAAGGCGGCGTGCTTCTTCTTCAAAGGCGCTGCAGGCAATGGTGCTGGCCACTTTTCCTCCCTGAACGCCGCCCATGCCGTCACACACCAGCAAAAGCTCTGCTCCCCGGGGCAAAGAGGCCATCAGGTAAGTATCCTGATTTTCGCTGCGCACCATTCCCGTATCGGAATTTCCCCAAAATTTCATTTGTTTTGATTCCTCTTTTCCGCCATGGCCTTGCGCCGGAGCTGGCCGCAGGATGCGTCAATATCCCCGCCCAGACTGCGGCGCACCGTCACATTGAAACCTTTCTTCTGCAAGATCTCCTGAAAACGCCGGATGGTCTCCCGGCTGGAGGGGGCCAGAGGGCTTCCCTCCACATGATTGAGGGGGATCAGGTTGATGTGGCACATCAGCCCCCGCAAAAGAGCGGCCAACTCTCTGGCGCATCCGTCGCTGTCATTGACCCCAGCGATCATGGCATATTCAAAGGAGATACGCCGCCCGGTGGCGGCGAAGTAATCCCGGCAGGCCCGGATCAGTTCCTCCACTGGGTATTTGTTGTTCACCGGCATGATGGTGCTGCGGATCTTGTTGTTGGGCGCATGAAGGGAGATGGACAGCGTCAGCTGGAAATCCAGCTGAGAGAGCTCCCGGATCCGAGGCACCAGCCCACAGGTGGAAAGGGAAATGTGGCGCATTCCGATATTGAGCCCCTCCGGACAGCTGACCAGGCGGAGAAACTGCACCACATTGTCGTAGTTGTCCAGCGGCTCCCCGGTGCCCATGAGCACGATGTTGGAAATTTTCAGTCCGCTGTCCTTTTGGGCAAACAGCACCTGATCCAGTATCTCCGCCGGAGTCAGATCCCGGGTCTCCCCTTTTTCAAAGGAGGCGCAGAAGGCGCAGCCCATATGACAGCCGGCCTGGGTGGAAAGGCAGACGCTGTTGCCATGCTGGTAACGCATGACCACCGTTTCCACGCAGTTGCCGTCTGCAAGGCCGAATAAGTATTTCACCGTGCCGTCCCGGGCGGAAACCTGCTTCCGAACGATCTCCGGCTTTGTGATAAAAGCCTTCTCCTTCAGCTTTTCCCGCAGAGACTTGGACAGGTCGCTCATTTCGTCAAAGGAAGTGACCCCCTGGGTCAGCCAGCGAAAGACCTGCTTGCCCCGGTAAGAAGGTTCTCCCAGGGAAACCATGTACTCCTGCACCTGCCCGGGCAGCATGGATTTGATGCAAACTTTCTCCATATCAGGACTCCTGATTCCGGCGCAGACAGGCGATGAAGAACCCGTCGGTGCCATCTTTGTGGGGATAGAAGGTGCGGTATCCCTCTTCCGCTCCCATGTCCCCGGGCAGTACCAGAGGACAAAGGGAAAACTCCTTGTTCTGCTTCAAAAAGGCCTCCACCACCTGCTGGTTTTCCTCCGGCAGAATGGTGCAGGTGGAATAGACCAGCTTTCCGCCAGGGCGGCAATAAGAAGCGGCGGCCTCCAGGATCTTCCCCTGAATCTGGGGCAGATCCAAAAGTTCTTCCTCTTTTTTGAAGCGGATATCGGCCTTTTTCCGCAAAATGCCCAGACCCGAGCAGGGCACATCGCAGATCACTTTATCCACCTGGGCCAGAAGATCGGAAGCAGCTGCAGTGGAATCCCAGGAGCGCACGGAAAGCTGAGACAGCCCCATGCGTTTTCCGGTCTCCTCCAACTGGCGGCATTTAAAGGGGTGAAGATCCATGGCAATGAGCCTTCCCTGCCCCTGCTGCATCTGCCCGGCGATGAGGGTTTTACCGCCGGGGGCGGCGCACACATCCACCACATTCTCCCCCGGTCGGATCTCCAGCGCCCAGGGCGGAAGCTGACTGGCAGCGTCCTGGATGTAAAACAGCCCCTCTGCAAAACAGCGGGTGCTCGTCAGGTCGCCCCCTGTTTCAAAAACGATGCAGTCGGGCAGCCAGGGATGAAGCCGGGCCGTGATCCCTTCCTCCGCCAACCGAGCGATCAGCTCTTCTCCCGTCAGACGAAGCCGGTTGACCCGGGCGGTCACAGGCGGCGGCATATTGTCGGCCTCCAGAAGCTCGCGGGTCTCCTCTTCTCCCAAAAGAACAGCCATCCGCCGGACAAACCACAAAGGATGGGAGTAATAGACCGCCATGCGGGACGGGGCATCCTCCCCGGTCACTTCCGGCAAGTTTTCCCGCTGGGAAGCCACCTTCCGCAAAATGGCGTTGGCAAAGCCGCCCGCCCGTGCTCCCCCGGCCTTCTTGGCCAGGTTCACCGACTCGTTCACCGCGGCGCTGACGGGGATCTTCTGGAGGAACACCAGCTGATAAACTCCCAGCCGCAGGCAGTCCAGCACCTGGGGCATGATCTTGCGCAATTTCACCGAGGAATAGCAGCCGATATAAAAATCAATACGCTGCAAATTCTGAATGGTGCCATATAACAGCTGCACCGAAAGGCCCTTGTCCTTTGGAGAAAGGCCCAGAGCGGGCAGCTCTTTTTTCACGAACTGATCGGGCCAGGTCCCCCGCAGCCGCCAGGCTTTCAGCCCTTCCAAAGCGGCAGAGCGGGCCGAAGCGGCCATCAGTCGTCCCGGCGGCCGCCAAAGACCAGCAGCAGCCGAAGCAGTTGAGCCAGAGAGACGGCCAGCGCTGCCACATAGGTGAGAGCAGCGGCCCGCAGGGTCTTTTTGGCCCCGGGCAGCTCCTCCGGAGACAAAAGTCCCTCACTGCCCAGTGCAGCGATGGCCCGGCGGGAAGCGTCAAACTCCACCGGCAGAGTCACTGCCTGGAACACGGTGGACAGACCGAAAAAGGCGATGCCCAGATAAACCAGATTCAGGCTGGAAAGCAGCAGGCCGATGATGATCAAAGGCAAAGCCAAAAAAGAGCCGATCTGGGTCACCGGGATAATGGCCGAACGCACCTTGATGGGGAAATAATCCTGAGCGTGCTGCACGGCGTGGCCCGCTTCGTGGGCCGCAACGCCCACGGCCGCCACACTGGGGCTGTCATACACCGAATCGGACAGGCGAATCACCTTAGCCCGAGGATCGAAGTGGTCGGTGAGGTTGCCAGAAATGCGCTCGATGCGCACATCGTAAACGCCTCCGGCCCGCAAAACGGCTTCTGCCGCCTGGGCGCCGGTAAGGCCCCGCATGGTGCGCACTTTGGAAAACTTTGCAAATGTTCCGCTCACCTGCGCCTGGGCCCACAAAGCAAACAAAATGGCAGGCATGACCAGGACCAGATAGTAATAATCAAAAAACATGAAGATCGTCCTTTCTGCTATTCGAAACGGTCGTCCTTATTATACGGATGCCCTCTGAAATAGTCAACACAGGCCATTCTCTTTCCCCCGGGGGCCTGAAGCTGGTCGATGACCACCTGTCCATCGGGACAGGCCACCGTCAGTCCTTCCGGCGAGCAATCCAGGATGGCTCCCGGCTCACCACCAGACCCCTCTTTCACATGAATTCCGAACAATTTGATAGTCTTCCCCTGGAAAGTGGTGAAAATTCCCGGCCAGGGTGTCAGGCCCCGGGCCATCCGGTCGATTGTCACAGCACTTTCGGTAAAATGGATCTGCCCGTCCTGCTTTTTGATCAGCGGTGCATAAAACCGGCATTCTTTGGGCTGAGGCTCCGGAGTGATCTCCCCTTTTTTCAGCTTTTCCATAAAGAGACACAAAGTCTCTTTGCCCAGCACAGCCAGTTTGTCATGGAGGCTGTCTGCCGTCTCCCGGGGCTCGATGGGAATCTCTTGCATAAGCAAAATATCCCCGGTATCCAGTCCCCGATCCATCTGCATGATGGTCACGCCGGTTTTGGTCTCTCCCCGCAAAATCACCTGCTGAATGGGACTGGCCCCCCGGTAATCAGGGAGCAGAGAAGCGTGAACATTGACACAGCCGTACCGGGGCAGCTCCAGCACCCGCTTGGGCAAAATCTGCCCATAGGCCGTCACCACCACCAGATCGGGCTCCAGGTCTTTCAGCTGCTGGAATGCTTCCTCCGTTTTGAAGCTCCGGGGCTGAAACACCGAAAGATCATGCTCCAGTGCCGCCTTTTTCACCGGCGGCGGCGCCATTTTCATGCCCCGGCCTTGGGGTTTGTCCTGCTGGGTAAAGACCCCCACCACAGTTTCCCCCATTTCCAGCAGCCCTTCCAAGGGGGCCACGGCAAATTCCGGTGTTCCCATATAAACAATACGCATCATTCAAAATCCTCAGGGTTCAGATATTTTGTCACCAAGCGGGTGTACAGCAGACCATCCAGATGGTCGATCTCGTGGCAGGCGGCCCGGGCCAGGAAGTCCTCCAGATGAATCTCCTGATCCTTGCCGTTTCTGTCCTGGAAGCGGACGGTGACCCGCTGAGGCCGCTCCACCATGCCATAGCGGCCGGGAACGCTGAGGCAGCCCTCGGGGCCATCCTGGCTTCCCTCTTCCCAGGTGATCACCGGGTTGATCAGCTCGATATATCCTCCCTGACCATCCATGATCAAAGCGGCCCGGCGGAGAATACCCACCTGAGGTGCGGCCAGACCGGCTCCCTCGGCTTTTTCCAGGGTGTCCCGCATATCATCCAGCAGCATATGGAGACGGTCATTGAAATCGGTGACAGGACGGCACACCTTCGTCAGGCAGCTGTCCCCCTCAGTGACAATGGTACGAATTGCCATTTTCAAAACTCCTTCGTGATTAAAATGGATGTTTTAGATTTATAAGGAATAGGGATCGATGTCGGCCACCAGGGTAATTCCCCGATTGGCCGAGTCCCCATAAAAGGCTCGGAGAATATCCATCACCAGGCGTCGGGTCACGGCGTCATCCTTTCCCCGGAAGGACACCTGATAACGGTACTTTCGGTTGAGCACCTGAATGGCCGGTGGTGCAGGCCCCAGCACCGGGGCACGCAAGGCAGCATAAGGCCCCCAAAAGCACCCTTCCAGTGTGGCGGCCAGGCGCTGGGCCGAGCGAAGGGTCCGCTCCTGGTTCTCCCCGCTGAGAAGGAAGGAGATCACATGAGCAAAGGGCGGCGCCAGCAGCGCCTGACGCACATTGATCTCATAATCATAAAAACTGTCATAATCCTGGGCCGCCGCCGCTAAAATCACCGGATTTTTCGGCGTATAGGTCTGGATCACCGCCCGGCCTTCCCGCTCCCGCCTTCCCGCCCGGCCAATGACCTGGGTGAGCAGGGAAAAGGTGCGTTCTCCCGCCCGGTAGTCTCCGCTGTACAAAGACAGATCGGCGTCCAGCACTCCTACCAGGGTCACATTGTCAAAATCCAGCCCTTTGGCGATCATCTGAGTTCCCAGCAGCACATGGGCTTCCCCCCGGCCGAAGGCGTCCAGCAATTTTTCGTGGGAAGTGCGCTGCACCGTGGTGTCGGCGTCCATGCGAATGATCTGGATGCCGGGAAATTTGCTTTCCAGCTCCTGCTGCACCTTCTGGGTGCCGAAGCCCACCAGCCGCAGATGCTCTTCCCCGCACTGGGGGCATTTTTCCGGCATGGGCTGGGAATAGCCGCAGTGATGGCACATAAGCCGGCCGTTTTTGGAATGATAGGTCAGGGCCACCGAGCAGTTCTCGCACTGGGGGATATAGCCGCAGCTGACGCAAGTGACCAGGCGGCTATTGCCCCGGCGGTTGAGGAAAAAGACGCTTTGCTCTCCTTTCTGGAGATTGTGCTCCAGTTCCTGCTGTAAAGCCCTTCCGATGATGTCCGGCTCCCCTTCCCGCAGCTGCTGCCGCAGATCGTCCACGATCACCCGGGGCAAGGGAATGTTCCGGTACCGGTGGTCCAGGCGGAAAAAACGGTATTTCCCCTCTTCCGCCAGAAACCGGCTTTCCATGGCCGGGGTGGCGCTGCCCAGCAGAAGCAGGGCTTTGTGGTGAACACACCGGTATTTGGCCACTTCCCGGGCATGGTACCGGGGCGTCACATCGGATTTATAGGTCCATTCCTGTTCTTCGTCCAGAATAATCAGGCCGATGTGATCCAGAGGGGCGAACACGGCGCTGCGAGTGCCCAGAACCACCCGGGCCTTGCCGGTTTTCACCCGTTTGTATTCGTCATAGCGTTGTCCCGGAGTCAAGCCGCTGTGGAACACCGCCACATCCTCTTTGAAATAGGCACAGAACCGGCGAAGCAACTGGGGTGTCAGGGAGATTTCCGGCACCAGCACCATGGCGGTGCGCCCCTGCTCCAGCGCCCACTGGATCAGCTTGATATACACCTGGGTCTTGCCGCTGCCGGTGACTCCCTGGAGCAACGCGGCCCCGGGCTGCTGCAAACCCATGGCCTGGATGCCTTCGCAGACCTTTTGCTGCTCCGGCTCCAAAAGCAATGGCGGTGCTTCCTCTCCTTGGGAGACCGTCACCCGGCGGAAAGTCTCTTCCATCTGACAGGACAAAAGGCCATTTTGTTCCATGCGCCGCAAAGCGCTCTGGGGAATGCCGGTGAGATAGCACACCTCTTTTTCCGGTATGCCCTGGAAGCCTGCGATGCACTCCAGGGCCTCCACCCGTTTTTCATAGCCCTTGCCCCGGCGCAGTGCAGCCACCGCCTGGGAAAGAGGCATGGCCAGACGCAAAATACGAATGGTCTGATCCCGGGGGCCGCCGTCAAAGCGCACCGTCTTTTCCATGGTATGATCCTGCAAAAGGGCTTTGCACACCCTTTTCAGCGCCGCGGCCGACAGGCTTTTTTTCAAAACCTCTTCCGCCACGGCCTCTCCCTTGTCTCCCAGGGTCTGGCAGACAGCCTGGGCGTCCCAGTCATTTTCCCACCGGGCGCAGGCCTCTTCCACCGTCAGCCCGGGAGCCAGCCGGTAATAGGTCCGGCGGGACCAGACGCCTGGAGGCATCATCAGATTGGCCGCTTCGAAAAAAGTGCAGAAATACCGGCGGCGCAAGGTTCCCGCCAGGGACAGCCCCTCCTCATCCAGGGCCGCTTCCGGGCCGAAGATGTGGGCCAGGGCCTTAATTCCCCGGGGCTTTTCTTCCCTTTGCTCTGTTTCCAGAATAAAGCCGTCGGTCAGCTGATTGCCCCGGCCAAAGGGAGCGGTGACCCGCCTTCCCCTTTGGGCTTCTTCCTCCAGAGAGGGCGGCACCAGATAATCATAGGCTTTGTCGATGGAGATGACCGCCCCGGCCACCGCCACCTTTGCAATCAGATACATACCATCCCTCACCGGCAAAAGGGGCCGTCCCGGCGCAGGGAGACAGGCGGAAACATTCCCCGCCTTTTCCCGGCCGCGCCAAGACAACCCCTCATCTGCAAATCCTTACTCTTCCTCGTTTTCCGTTTCCATATCCAGCCCCAGATCCTGTTCTTCCGGCTCCGACTGCTCCAGAGCAGACAGCATGGCTTTGGTCTCGTCGGTTCCGGCCCCGGTCTCCTCCACAGGATGGAGCACCGGACGGATCCGATGATCGATGATATCATAAAGGGCCAGCTTCACCGGCTTGTCCTCCAGGGGCTCCTCCGCCATCTCAGCGGCGTCGGCAATATCCCGGGCCCGCTTTGCGGCAATGTTCACCAGCAAATACCGGTTGGAAATCGTCTTGAGCAGATCGCTCATGGTAGGTTCCAGCATCATAACTCATTCACCTCAGCAAATTGATTCGGCGATCCACGGTGCACCGGGCCGCTTTGATGATAGAGCGCAGCTCTTCCACTGCCTGCTCCACTTCCCCGTTACACACGATATAATCATAGTGGTTCGCCATGGAATATTCTTCCTTGGCCTTTTCCAGCCGTTTTGCGATGACTTCATCGCTTTCACTGCCCCGGGAGCGCAGCCGCAGCTCCAGGTCGGCAAAAGTGGGAGGGATGATAAAGACCAGTTTGGCCTCGGGCCGCTTGCTTTTCACCGTCAGCGCGCCCTGGACCTCGATCTCCAGTATCACATCCACACCCTTTTCCAGACATTCGTCCACCGGGCCTGCGGGGGTGCCATAGAAATTGCCCACATACTCGGCATATTCCAGAAACTCACCCCGGTCCACCATATTGAGAAAATCATTCCGATTCAGGAAATAATAGTTGACCCCGTCCTCTTCCCCTTCCCGGGGGACGCGGGTTGTGGCCGAAACGGAATATTGCAGCTGCTCCATGGTGGGCAGAAGCCGTCCCAGCACGGTGCCCTTTCCGGCACCGGAAGGGCCGGTGACGATAAACAGATTGCCTTTACTCATCTTCCTCTTCCCCTTCATCCTCGTCATAGTCCAGATTGCCCAAGCGGTTAGCCACGGTCTCCGGCTGCAAGGGCGACAAAATCACATGCTCGGAGTCGGTGATAAGCACCGCCCGGGTGCGCCGGCCGTAGGTGGCGTCGATGAGCATATTCTTCTCTTTGGCATTTTGGATGACCCGCTTGATGGGCGCCGATTCCGGGCTGACGATGGCCACCAGACGGCTGGCGGAGACCATGTTTCCAAAGCCGATGTTGATCAGTTTCATAGCTGCTCACTCCAGGTTCTGGATCTGTTCCCGGATCTTTTCGATCTCTGCTTTGATCTCGATGACGATCTGGGCCAGCTCGTAGTCGTTGGCCTTGGATCCGATGGTATTGGCCTCCCGGTTCAGTTCCTGCACCAGGAAATCCAGCTTCCGGCCCACCGGAGCATCTCCCTGCACCATCTTTTGGAGCTGGGAAAGATGGCTGCGCAGACGCACCACTTCCTCGGTCACCGACACTTTGTCGGCAAAAAGGGCCGCTTCTGCCAGGATGCGCTGCTCGGCAATGTCACTGTCGCCCAGGATCTCGGTCATCCGCTGGGCGATCTTCTGGCGGTACTCCTCCACCGATTGCGGGGAACGCTGTTCCACCTGATCCACCATTTTGCCGATCTCCTGGCCACGGCGGGCAATGTCCTCACAAAGGCGCTCGCCCTCGGTGCGCCGCATGGCGTTGTACTCTTCCAAAGCCCGCTCCAGAACTTCCAGCACCTGGGTTTTCACTTCTTCGGCGTCCGGCTCTTCCCGGGCCACGGTGAGAAGATCGGGCATATGGGCCAATTCCATCACCGAGATATCGTCTTTCAGGGAGTAGGTGTCCCGCACCTGCTCCAAAGCCCGCAGATATTCCCCGGCCAGAGCCAGGTTGGGCGATACCTTCGCATCCCCGCCTTCCTTGGCGGTGATGGACAGATAAATATCCACTTTACCCCGGGCCACGGCAGCACTCACCGCCGTTTTGATGGGTTCTTCCAGGAAAGAATAGATGCGGGGCACCTTCACATTCAGGTCCAGATACCGGTGGTTCACCGATTTGATCTCCACCTGGACTTCCCGCCGTTCGTTCTCTCCTTTTTGCCGGCCGTAGCCGGTCATGCTCTTGATCATTTTCTATTCCCCCTTGTTTCCAAGGTAACTCATTGATTATAGCACATCCTGCCTGTTTTGGCAATCAGCCCCGGCGAAGAGGCCGGATCTCAAACAGCACCCGGCGATTTTTCTTCATCCGCCGAGAATAAAGCATACAAAGGGCGGTCCCGATGGCCAGTCCCGCCAGGGAGCACAAAATCCGCACTCCTTCCCCTCCGGGCACCGGCACAAAATAGCAGGCGATCATCAGAAGCACCGGCATGAGATATACCAGGGCCGCAATGGACAAGATGCTGGCCGTATGGGCTTCGATCACCACTTTTTCCCCCACTTTGGCGCCGCAGCCGTTAGGGGCCTCCACCAGCATGGTCTGCTCCGGATGGGAACAGCCGCCGCATTTCTCACAGTCGGAGGCGCAGGCGGCCCGGCGCTGGATCTCCACCTGAGCCCGGCCGTTCGGCAAAATGCCCACCACTCTTCCTGTCTGTTCCATATTCTCACTCCTCCAAAGGGCGGTATTCTTCCAAAATCCGCTCCGCCGCCCGGATGCCGTCCACGGCGGCGCTCATGATCCCGCCGGCGTAGCCAGCCCCTTCCCCGCAGGGAATGAGCCCTTGGCAACCCGGAGCAAACAGATCCTCTCCCCGCAGAATGCGTACCGGCGAGGATGTTCTGGTCTCCACCCCGGTAAACAGGGTGTCCTCTCCATCAAACCCGGGCACCTGACGGCCAAACCGAGGCATGGCCCCCAGCAGCATCTCCCACACAAAGGGAGGCAGTACCTGCCGCAGATCGGCAAATTCCGTGCCACGGTCATAGGTGGGCTGCACCCGGCCAAACCGGCTGGATACCCGGCCTTCCCGCAAATCCCCGTAGGTCTGCACCGGGGCGGCAAAATCAGCTCCTGCTATCTGGAAGGCTTTTTGCTCCAGCTGCCGCTGGAACCGAACCCCTTCCAAAGGATCGCTTCCGGGAAGGTCCTCCGGCAGCACCGACACCGCCAAAGCGGCGTTGGCATTGCGCCCATCCCGGGCGTGATAACTCATGCCGTTGGTGACAACGCCCCCTTGCTCGCTGGCCGCGGCCACCACCTGACCTCCCGGGCACATACAAAAGGAATAACAGGCCCGTTCTCCCTGCCGCCAGGACAGGTTGTATTCCGCCGGGGGCAGTTCTGCTTTTCCGGCATAGGCCCCATAGCGGCCCCGGTCGATGGTCTCCTGAAGATGCTCTGCACGCACTCCCACGGAAAAGGCTTTCCGCGTCAGGGCAAACCCCTCTTCCGCCAAAGTACGGAACAAAGGCCGGGCGCTGTGGCCCACGGCCAGCACCGCCACCTCACAGGGGATCTCCCCTTTGTCGGTAACAATGGCCTTCAGCCTGTCCCCTTCCCGGCGAAAACCGGTGACAGTGCAGTGAAATTCCACCTGTCCTCCCAGCTGCTGGATGCGCCGGCGGATGGAGGTGACCACTCCTTTGAGAAGATCGGTGCCGATGTGGGGCTTGGCGGCCAGAGCGGTCTCCGGCGGCGCGCCATGGCGCAACAGCTGCTCCAGCACCAGCTCGCACCGAGGGTCATGGATACGGGTGGTGAGCTTTCCGTCGGAATAAGCCCCTGCCCCGCCTTCGCCAAACTGGATATTGATCTTTTCATTCAAAGGGCCGCCGTCCTGGAAATCTTTTATCACCCGATCCCGCTCCGGGAGGGGCGCGCCCTGCTCCAGCACCAAAGGCCGGCAGCCCTGCTCAGCCAGGATCAAAGCGGCAAACAGCCCGGCAGGCCCCAGCCCTACCACCACCGGCGGATGGGCCATCTTCTTTTCTCCCCCGGGAGAAAGCTGCAAAGGCGCCGCTTTTTTCCGGATAGTCCCTTCTCCCTTTTGCTGCAAGACCCGCTCTTCCAAGGGGGTATCCAGCAAAACGGAAAAGACCTTGGTCAATTTTCCATGGCGCAGATCCAGGGATTTTTTATAGATCCGGCTGGCGGTCACCTGGTTTTTGCCCAGGCCGCACTGCCGGCGCGCCTGCTCCAGCGCGGATGCATCCGCCTGCTCAAAGGGCAGGCGGATGCCTGAAACAATCAAACTCATTCTTCTGGTACCACTTCCACTACAGCCGGCGTCACCGTCAGCTCATATTTGCCCAGCACCACCACATCATCGGCGCCGCAGGTAACCACTGCCGTAACTGTGGCCCGTTCGCCTTCGGCCAGCTCACCCAGCTTCGCAGGATCGAAGGTGACTGTCACATCCTGGGTGGTCAGTGCACTCACGGCCTGCTCCACACCCAGCAGCCGCACTTCCAGGGACTGGGTCACAAATTCATACCCCTCCACAGCGGTGAACTGCTCCACCGGGATCTGGAGGGTCTTCTCCTCCAGATGGCTGAAGTCAAAGGTGACCGTGGCTTCCGCCGGAGCATTCTCCGATGTGACGCCATTGGGAAGGATGATGGGCAAAGTCACCTCAGTCTGACCCTGGGCCAGCAAAGCGGCCAGGCCGACACTGCCCAGATTGATGCTGTTGATGGTGGCCAATGTCTCCGGTGTTCCCTTGATCTCCACATTGGCCGGATCAATGGTATAGGTGACGGCGCTGTCCGGCAGACCGGGAATACCGGTCACATCCAGCACCAAGGGCACCACGCCCGCTTTGTGCACCTGGATGGTGACGCTCACCGCCGCTTCTTCCGCCGTGATGCGGCTCATGTCCACCGGCTGGCCCTGGGCGTCCAGCAGAGTGTAGGAAACCTTCATGGTGGAGGTCTGCTTCAAATCGCTGACATCCACAGTAGCATGGGCCGTTTCGATGTTAGCCAGCTGGCTTTCCGGCCCCTGGACCTCCACCGCCGTAGGAGAAACCACATAGTTGTCATCCAGCAGATACCCATCAGGCACCGAGCCGGTAACTTCCAGATCCACCGGAACACTCTTATTGATGATCCGGTCGATGGTCAGGGTAATCAGGCGGGGGTTTTTGTCCGCCACCCGGGCCCCGTCCACATTGGTGCCCACGGTGTACTGAAGCTCATATACACCGGGAGCTGTGATGTTGGACACATCCACTGTGATCAGGAATTTGTCCTGCCGCACATTGAGCAGGGCATCCCATTTGCCGATCACCGTCACATCCACCGTGGTATCGGCGCCATCGATGATCGTCATGCCGTTTTCCCGCAAAGTATCCAGACCCTGGATCTGGATGCCGATGTCCCGATAGGTCTTGGTGGTGTCCTCATCGTTGTTTTCCACCACATAGAGCCAAAGCATCATGGCCACCAGCACCGAAAGCACCCGGGTGAGAATATCGTGTTTTCGAATCCATTCCATCATTTTTTCTTCCCCCTGAGCTTTGCAAACAGGTTGCCCGAAGAGGTCTTTTCCTCATCGGCGGGCATCAGGCCGTTGATGAGCAGCCGCTCCAGGGTCTCCACCGCCAGATGCCGTTTGAGCATGCCGCCCTCGGCCAGGGAGATGGAGCCGGTTTCCTCCGAAACCACCACGCACAAAGCGTCGGAATTTTCGCTCATGCCCACGGCGGCCCGGTGACGGGTCCCCAGCTCTTTGCTGATGTTCAGATTGGCCGAAAGGGGCAGCAGACAGCCCGCCGCCTTGATCCGGCCCTGGCTGATGATGACGGCGCCGTCATGCAGGGGCGCTTTGTTGTAAAAGATGTTTTTCAGAAGTTCCGCATTGACTTCGGCGTCGATGGTAGAGCCTGTTTTGACGATATGGTCCAGGTTATCTCCCCGCTCGAACACCAGCAGCACGCCGGTTTTGGACCAGGCCATGGAAGAGACGGCCTCCATGATGCGCATAATGGCGATCTGCAAAGTCTTTTCATCCCCCATGGCACCGGGCCGGTGCAAAAAGGGCAGCTTGCTCCGCCCGAACTGCTCCAGCATTTTCCGCAGTTCGGGTTGGAAGATGACCACCACCGCAATGGGGCCCATCCGCATCAGCTGATCCAGCAAAAACTGGATGACTTTCAGTTTGAATACGCCGGAGACCAGCGTGGCCAAAAGCAATAAAACAATGCCTTTGACCAGTTTTTCCGCATTGGTGTGACGGATGAGCTTAAGGGCCTTGTAGACCACTACAGAGATCAGCAGGATATCCACCAGGTCCGCCACGGTAAGCAATCGGATAAAATGGGTCAGATTATCGACAAATTCCATGGAAACACCTATTTTCAATGTATAATTTACTTATTATACTATCAATAAGCGCTCTTCTTTTCAATATCAAAAAAGAAAAAACGGGAAACATTTTTAATTCGTTAACATTTTGGCCATGGCATCGGCGGCCCGGAGCATCTCCCGCTTTGTGTTGAACGCCGAAACGCTCAGGCGTACAGTGCCGTCGGGCAGGGTTCCTGCGGTGCGGTGGGCCAGGGGTGCACAGTGGAGCCCGGCCCGGACGCAGATTCCCTGGCCGGCCAGCTTTTCCGCCGCTTCCTCCGAGGGAATGGGAAAAACCACCGACAGCACCCCGCCCTGATTTTCTCCTCCGGCAAACACCCGCAGAGAGGGATGGCCCTTCAGCTGCTGCACCAAGGTGCCGATCAGCTCCTGCTCCCACCGGAGAATTTCCTTCTCCCCCTGCTGCTTTATGAATTTCAGCCCTTCCCAAAGTCCGGCGATCCCCGGCACATTGAGAGTGCCGCTTTCCAACGCATCCGGCAGAAAATCCGGCTGGGTCACCTCCAGCGACCGGCTCCCCGTCCCGCCTTCCATAATGGTGTAAAGAGGATTATCTTTACAGCAAATCAGCAGTCCTGTCCCCTGGGGGCCATAGAGGCCTTTGTGTCCCGGCATACAGAAAAAGGCCGCACTGGGGTACTTTTTTACCGAAAGAGGCAAAGTACCTGCCGACTGGGAAGCGTCCACGATCATGGGCAGCCCATGCCGCAGGCAGATCCGGTCCAGTTCATCCAAAGGAGCGATGGAGCCAAACACATTGGACGCATGGCACACGATCATGCACCGGGTCTCCTCCGTGATGGCCCGTTCCATCTGCCGGGCCATGTCCTCCGGGTCAAACAGGCAGGAGGATACGGCGGTATAAGTGACCCCCTGCCCTTTCATGGCCTCCAGGGGCCGCACCACGCTGTTGTGTTCATAGCCGGTGATGACGGCGTGGCCCCCTTCATGGAGCAGGCTTTTGATGGCCAGGTTCAGACTATGGGTGGCATTTTGTGTGAAAACCACCCGCTCCGGCCGATCCAAACCAAAGAGCTCCGCTGCCTCTTCCCGGCAGGAATAGACCACCCGTTCGGCCTCCCGGGCTGGTTTGTGACCGCTTCGCCCCGGGTTGGCGCAAGATTCCATGGCCTTCTGCACCGCCCGGAACACCTGCTTTGGTTTCTGCAAAGTGGTGGCACCACTGTCCAAATAAATCATCCGATTCCCCTCCTGTTTTATTGGGCCTCTTGGTAATGCCCCCACCGATCCAGCACATAAACCCCGTTCACCGGGATCTGGCATTGGCGCAAAATCTCCAAAGAGCGTTCCAGCCGTTTCGGCTCCACCTTCAGGGCATAGCTGCAGGAACCGCCGCCCAGAATGGCCTGACTGCGCAGCATATAAGTGGTGATCCCCTGTTTCTCCAGCGCCCTCCCGGCCCGCTGGGCATAGGTCACCGAGCGAAATATCATCAAACTGGGATTTTTCATAAAAAGGCACACCTCCTCCCTTCAGTCTATGCGCTGCTTTTTCCAGCGTTCCCTCCTTGCACCCCGAAAAGAATTCCGATATAATGAATAGAAATGGGCTGAGAAATAAAAAAGGAGGGTTCCCGGTGAAAAAACGGTTTTGTGCTTTGGTGCTTTCCCTGCTGTTTTTCTGCGCCTGCATTTCCCCGCTGCCCACCCGGGCCGCGCCCAGCGTCATTTTCACCGCCATCAACGACACCTTCCTGCGGAACCTGACCCCTTCTACCATGCCCACCATCATCGGCGGCCTGCCCTATGTTCCCTATACTGCATTCACCGCTGCGCCCAACCCCGGCCTGATGGGCAAATATGACAGCGTCAACAACCAGCTGGTTCTCTATAACATCAACCACATTCTCACCTTCGATATGGCCAACGCCATCACCCGGGACGAGCAGGGCAATGTGTATCCCGCCAATGCCGTACGCTGCAACGGCACCTATTATGTGCCGGCCCGTGTGGTGTGCGACGCCTTCGGCTTCCGGTATTCCTATCTGTCCAGCACATTGCTGGGGCCGGTGATCCGCATCAACACCGACGACAGCGGCATATCCGATGAAGATCTGGTGAGCAAAGGTTTTTCGGTGATGCGCAGCATCTATGACCAGTACCAGGCCACCTACAACCAGGGCACCGATCCAGACCCGGACACCCCGACACCGCCTACGCCGGCGGACCCCGACACGCCCACAGATCCAGGTGAACCGGAGATTCCCGGTACCAGCGGCGAGCCGGATACGCCGGAAACCCCCAACGCCAAAGTGGTTTATCTGGCCATTCAAGGGGATATGAACGAATACACCGCAGAGATCCTGGACATTCTGGACAGCAACAATTACACTGCTGCCTTCTTTGTCACTCCCCGGAGCCAGGGACAAAACAGCGATTATCTGCTGCGGGCCGCGGCCAGCGGCCATGTGATCGGCAACAATCTCTATGGTGACGGCTCCACCTTCCAATCCACCGAAGAACTTCTCCGCCAGGCCCAGGACACCCAGGATGTGATCCAGGCAGTGACCAAAACCCACAGCCGGGCTTTGATGGTACCGGGAGGCAGTCAGAATCTCTCCCAGGAAGAGCGGGACGCTTTGATCCAGGCCGGTTACCGTCTGTGGGACCCCAGCGGTGACACCCGGCTCTGGGGCTCCGCTTCCGCCATCTATTCCTCCTGTGTTTCTCTGTTGGAAAACACCTCGGGCAATGTGGTGCTCTCCTTGATGAGCAACCCTTCCAGCGTTCAGGCCCTGTCCTCCCTGGTCTCGTATTTCCGCCAGAACAACTGCGAAATCCGCCCCATCTCCGAAACCATCACCCCCATCAACCAGATCCGGGAAATGCGGTAACAACATATGAAAAGATGCAAAAATGCCATGGGCTGCGAAAGCCCATGGCATTTTGAGCGTGTCGAAAAAGTGGCTTAGGCCACTTTTTCGAGTTTTTACAAGGGGCTGTATGCACGCCTTTGGCGCACACTTGCCCCTTGAGAAGTGCAAAAAGCCACGCACAGGTCGCGGCTTTTTGCGGATTTATAGGGGTAGGGCGGACGACCCTTTTCGTTATATAGGTTTTTCGACAGTCTGAAATGCCATGGGCTGCGAAAGCCCATGGCATTTTGTTTGTGTCTTTATTTTTCGCAAGTCAGCACATCGTCATACCCTTCCAGACCATATTCGGACAAGGGTTTTCCATCGATGCGCAGCAACACGCCCCGGACGCCGTCCTGAGCACACATCGTCTTGACGATGGCCTGAACGGACAGCTCGTCCAGCTCCTTCACCTTTTCGGCGCCAATCTCCAGAAAATCCAGTTCACACACGCCGTTTTCCGAAGACAGCCGCCGCAGCATCATTCCCTGGGGAACGGGCGACTGGAGGTTTTCCTCTTCCGGCTGGCGCACCAGTTCGCTGAACACACCGTTGAGATACACCTGATCCTCTTCGGTTTTCAGGGTGCGCACCACTTTTTCCAGCTGATCGGTCTGGGTGTTCACCAGATACAATGTGATGTCAAAGGTGTTGAACTGGATGGAGCTTTCGTCCAAAATCACATTGTCCCCATTGAGGTAAAAGTCGTTGGAAGCGTTATAGCTGTCGGTGGCACAGGAGACCTTCACATAGTCGATGGAATCCAGCTGGGTCAGGGTCAAGGCAATGGCAGCGGCTGCCAGGCTTTTTTCCACCTCCGGCAATTCATCAAAGGTGGAGGACAGACTGACGATGACGCTGTTTCCATAAAAGGCCACTTCGTTCACCGTCACCCCGGCGGGAATGGCCGCAGCCTTTCCTCCGCCGCTCACCTGCTTGATTTTGAGCAGAATATCCTCCACTGTTTCCTGGATATTCTCCCCCTGAGGCATGGTAACTTCCTCGGCGGCCAGACCCCGGGGCTGCTTTTTCTCTCCATCCATGCGCAGGCAATAGATCTGGAGCTGAAGCTCCCCTTCCCCTGCTTCTTTTTTCTGCTGATGACAGCTGGCCACTCCGGCGGCACACAGCATCAGCAGACACAAAAGCAGAAATACCGTCCGCTTCATGGCGTCACCTCCTCACAAGGCCCCGCCAGCAGCGTGACCCGGAATGTGGTGCCTTCGCCCAATGTGCTTTCCACCTGGATATCGCCTCCGGCATTTTTCAGCCAGTCGGCCACAATGGCCAGGCCCAGGCCAGTGCCGCCCTTCTCCCGGCTGCGTGCTTTATCCACCCGGTAAAACCGTTCGAAAATATGGGGCAGCTCTTCTTCCGGGATGCCGATACCGGTATCCTGCACCGTCAGGCACACCCGGTCCTCTTCTCCCGTTTCTTTCCAGCCTTTCAGCACCACTTTTCCGCCTTTTCGGTTGTATTTGATGGCGTTTTCCACCAAATTGAACACCACCTGATAAAGGCCGTCCCGGTCAAACAACACCCACAAATCCTCTTCCAGCTGGTTTTCCAGCTCCACCTGGGCATGGGCGGCGTTTTCTTTCAGCAGATCGGTGATCTTTTTCACAAGGCCGTTTAAGTCACAGGGCTGCATCCGATCGGAGGACACATAATCCAGCTTGGTCAGCTGCAAAAGCCGTTCGGTGATCCGGGTCAGGCGGTCGATTTCCTCGTTGATATCGGTGAGGAACTCGTTCACCGACTCTCTGGGGATGTCCCGGGTCTGCAAAATGGAATCGGACAGCAGCTTGATGGAGGCCAGCGGCGTCTTGAGCTCATGGGATGCGTTGGAGACAAATTCCCGGCGCAGCTCTTCGGTTTTTTGCAGACGGTCTGCCAGTTCGTTGAATTCGTCGGCCACCTGGGACAGCTCGTCCTGGCCCTGGAGATGGATGCGGGAATCGTAATTGCCGGCGCTCATGGACTGAATGCCCCGCACCAGCTGTCCCACTCTTTTTCCGAAATAGACCATGAGAAAGCCCAGAGCCGCCGCCCCTACCACGGCCAGCACCAGGGAAATACGGAAAATGTTGCTGCGGGTGCTGTTGAGGAAGGCCGCCTGCTCGGTGTCATAGTCATAGATATAGACGGCGCCGATGGCCTTGTCCCCTTTCATCACCGGGGAGGCTGCATCGGAAATGAAGGCCGTTTCCCCATAGCGGCAGCGGAACACATCGCAGCCTTCCAGTGCGGCTACGATATCGGGCAGAAGAGCATAGGTCCCCGCCAGGGAGCTGACTTTGGAATTGTCATAAATCACGCTGCCGAAACCATCGGTGACCAGAATGCGCTGTTCCTCATCCAGATCCAGCACCTGCACCGATACCAGGATATTCTCCTGGGTCAGGGTGGTGAACTCCTCCAAAGTGGCCGAAAAGGTTCTGGCCCGCTCCAAAAGTTCTGTTTCCTTGGAACTGATAATCAGCTTGCGCACCGCCTGGGCCGGATAAAAATTCAGCACCAAAAGCAATGTGACCACCGTGATCAGCATGGAAAAAGCGATGCGGAAGCGAAGGGTTTTAATCAGCTTGAGCGCTGCTGTTGGGCTTGAAATAGTAACCGACCCCCCACTTGGTCAGAATGTATTCGGGATTGGCGTCATCTGTTTCCAATTTTTCTCTCAGGCGGCGGACATGCACATCTACCGTGCGGATGTCTCCGGGGTAATCTTCGCCCCACACCACGCTGAGCAATCCCTCCCGGCTGAACACCCGGCCCGGGTTCCGGGCCAGCATCACCAGAAGGTCAAACTCTTTGGCTGTGAGATCGGTGGCGCGGCCGTTTTTGAACACCGAACGCTGGGCGGTGTCGATGAGAAGATCCCCCACTTTGATCTGATCGTCCTGGAGATCGGCAGCCGGCTGGCTGCCGGCCCGGCGGAGAATGGCCCGGATGCGGGCTTTCAGCTCCAGAATATCAAAGGGCTTGGTCACATAGTCATCGGCCCCGTATTCAAAGCCGATGAGCTTATCCACCCCTTCGCTTTTGGCGGTGAGCATAATCACCGGCACATTGGAGTTTTCCCGGATCTTCCGGCAGACCTCCAGCCCGTCGACCTCAGGCAGCATCAGGTCCAAAATGATGATGTCATACTTCTGTTCCTTGACCATGGACAGAGCCTGCGCCCCATCATAGGCGGTATCCACCTGATATCCGTCGTTTTCCAAATTGAATTTGATGCCTTTGACCAGCAATTTTTCGTCGTCTACCACTAATACTCGCATATGTTCCCCTCCGTCAAAATTGTCTCCGCAGACCTTCAGTCCACGGTGATATGCTCCCTGATCTGCTGAAAGATCCCATCGCCAATGCCGCTGACTGCCCGAATTTCTTCGATGGATGCAAACGGCCCGTATTTCTCCCGGTATTCCAGGATATTCTTGGCTCTGGCCGGCCCGATCTGAGGAAGCTGGCAAAGCTCCTCTTCCCCGGCCTCATTGATGTTGACCCGGAGTTCCCCAGGCGTCTCATCATTTTCCTCCACCTGGTATGTTTCCAGCGCCAGTTCCGGCAAACGCACAAGCTGCGCTCCCTGGGACAGAGACAAGGTGGTGCCTTCCAGCATCACGCTCATTCTTCCGCCCAGAAATCCCAGGCAAACAAGGAGACAGGCGGCCATCAGAAGATCCAACGCCCTCTTTTTCATAGTTGCTCACTCTAGTATGTAGTTCTCTCCATTTTCTTAAAAATCCACCCTGATCGTTGCATTGCAGCCGCTCTTTTGATACAATAGCATTCGTATCCCCAAAAATCGGGGAGCGGATATTTTGATTGTGCAGGAGGATGGATATGAAACCAAAACAGCTGACAGCGCTTTTCCTCGCGCTTATCATGATCTTCGCGGTGTCGGCCCAAGCCGCGCCGGTGACAGAAGAACCGGACCTTGCCATCAATGCCAAAGCGGCTTTCCTGGTGGAAACCACCACCGGCCAGGTCCTTTACGAATACCACGCAGACGACAAGCTCTACCCGGCCAGCACCACCAAACTGATGACCGCCCTGGTGGCCTGGGAACACTGTTCCCCCGGCGATATGATCTCGGTGTCCCAGCAGGCGGTGGACGGTCTGGCGGAACAGGGCAGCAGCGTCTTCCTCAAAGCAGGAGAACAGATGGAGTTTATGGATATGCTCCACTATCTTCTCATCGCCTCGGGCAACGATGCCGCCAATGCTCTGGCCGAACACATCAGTTCGTCCAACAGCGCTTTTGCCGAGCTGATGAATGAGAAGGCTGAGGAGCTGGGATGCCAGAACACCCACTTTGCAAACCCCAGCGGTCTCCATGACGAAAACCACTACACTTCCGCCCGGGATCTGGGCATCATCGCCCAGGCCGCCATGAAAATTCCCGAACTGCGGGAGATCGTGGGCAAGACCCAGCATAAGCTCCAGCCCACCAATATGCACGAAAACGAGACCACCATTACCACCACCAACCGCCTGATCTCCCGTCTGAAGGATGGCCGGTACTTCTACAAAGGGGCCTATGGCATCAAGACCGGCACCACCACTCCCGCCGGCTACTGCCTCATCGGCGGCGCTCAGAGCGGCGAGCTGGATTACATCACTGTGGTGCTGGGCGGTGAAAAGGACCCGGAGACCGGCGACATCGGCTGCTACACCGAGACCATCAAGCTGCTGGATTACGCCAAGAAGAATTTCTCCCTCCAGACCATCACCTCAGCCGATACTCCCATTCAGGAAGTGCCTGTGCGCTTTGCCGCCGGCAAGGAACACACCAAGCTGGTGGCTGCCGCCGACAGCGAGCTGCTGCTTCACAATGACACCGACCTGAGCCAGGTGACCTACGAAGTGGACGCTGTGTCCACCGCCGATGCTCCCATCAAAAAGGGAGAAAAGCTGGGCACGGCCAAGGTGTTCATCGGCGATACCGAGTATGGCACCATCGATCTGGTGGCCTCGGAGGACATCGAGCGTTCCGATGCGCTCTATGCCCTCTTCCAGGTGCAGGAATTCTTCAAAAGTCCGTTGTTCCGCATCATTCTGGTGGTACTGATCCTGCTGATTCTGCTTCTGATCTTTGTGTCCACCAAACGGCGCCGCGCCCGCCGCAGAAGGCGTGCCCGCAGCCGCTATTCTTCGGGACACGGCAGACGGTAACAGACTTTTCCATTCCCGGGAGGAGACCTCAGGTCTCCTCCCTTTTTGTACCCTTTATTCGGTGCCGAAGATCCGGTCTCCCGCATCTCCCAAACCGGGGACGATGTAACCATTCTCATTGAGCCCCTGATCCAGGGCGGCGCAGTAAATGGGAATCTCGGGATGCTCCCGTGTGATGCGCTCCACCCCTTCCGGAGCGGCCACCACGCACACAAAGCTCAGGCGCCGTACTCCCTTCTCTTTCAGAAGCCGGATGGCCGCCGAAGCACTGCCGCCGGTGGCCAGCATGGGGTCCAGCAGCAGCACATCCCGCTGGGAGATATCCGAAGGCAGCTTGCAGTAATACTCCCGGGGTTTCAGGGTGTCGTGATCCCGCTCCAGGCCGATGTGCCCGGTTTTGGCTGCGGGAACCAGCTGCAAAATGCCGTCCACCATGCCCAGCCCCGCCCGCAGAATGGGGACGATGGCCAGCTTCCGCCCGGCCAGCATCTGTACATCGGCCTTCCCTATGGGAGTTTCCACCTGGGCCGGGCGCAATGGCAGATCCCGGGTGGCTTCCAGACACAGCAGAGTGGACACTTCCCCGATCAATGTGCGGAACTCCTTGACACCGGTGTTCTTGTCCCGCAAAAAAGCCATCTTGTGCTGGACCAGCGGATGGTCCAGCAGATGTAAATTGTTGTGTTCCATGATTCCTCCGGCCGTTTTCCCGGTCTTGTGATGGAAAACGGAAAATTATTTGCCGTTTTCGATGTCAGCGATCATATCCAGCCGGGTCTGATGGCGTCCGCCTTCAAACTCGGTCTCCACAAACAGTTGAGCAATCAAGCAGGCCAGGCCCGAACCAATGACCCGGGCGCCCATGCACAGCACATTGGCGTCATTGTGCATCCGCACGGCCCGTGCAGTGAAGCAATCGGACACTGTTACCGCCCGGATGCCCTTGATCTTGTTTGCGGCGATGGCCATACCGGCTCCGGTGCCGCAGATCAGAATGCCCTGACCGGCCCGGCCGCTGACCACTTCCATGGCCACTTTCTGGGCATAGATGGGATAGTGGCAGGACTTTTCGTCATAAGTGCCCAAATCCTCTACTTCGCAGCCCATTTCTTTCAAATGCTGCTTGACCTGCTCTTTCAAAGCAAAGCCTGCGTGATCCGATCCCATAGCGATTTTCATACCGATCGTTCCTTTCTTTTATCTGAATTTTTACTTGTTTTGCATTTTCATCCGCTCGGCCTGGGAAAGCCGCAGATAGCTGGGAGTCAGGTGGTGACAATCGGTCAGCTCTCCCCTCTCCGCCATCTGAAAGGCCCGAAGGGCCGTGGCGGCGGCATTCTGCCGGCATCCCTCTGCCAGAAGAGGCGACAATCCGGCTTTTTCTGCGTATTCCATCAAAAGCCCGCCGCCGTCCCCGGTGATCCAAAGGGGCCCGGTGCATTCCTCCATCTGACTCAGGATCTCCTGGGCCTTTCCCACCTGATCGGCACTTTTCCGGCGGATCTCCCCGTCGTTTTCAAAAAAAGCATAAAAGAATTCATCCTGCCGGGCCTGTACCCCGGCGCAGAGAATCCCTTTTTTGTCCTTGGCGGCCCAGGCGGCCGACTCCAGTGTGGACACGGCGGCGCAAGGTTTGTTCAGCGCCATGGCATAGCCTTTGATGGCGGCCACACCGATGCGCACCCCGGTAAAAGAGCCGGGGCCCACAGTGGCGGCAAACACATCCACCCCCGAAAGGGCCAGGCCGTTTTGTTCCAGCAAATGCTGCACCACCGGCAAAATGGTGCGGCTGTGGTTCATCTGGGAATCCTTTTCCCCATAACCGATGATCTCCCCATCCCGGCACAAAGCAGCCGAAGCCACCCGGGATGTGGTATCCAACGCCAAGATCAGCATCCTTCCCCCTCCTTTTTCAGCAAAGTGATACGGCGGCTTTGTTCTCCTGTCTTTTCGATGCGGACAAACAAGGTCCCCTCAGGCAGGGCGTCCAGGATGTTTTCGCTCCACTCCACCACACACAAGCCGCCGGAGGAAAGATAATCCTCCCAGCCGATGTCATACAGACTGTCGCTGTCAGTGATCCGGTACATATCAAAATGACAAATGGGACGCTTGCCCCGGTATTCATTGACAATGGCATAGGTGGGGCTGGAAACCTGATCCACCGTCTGCCGCTGCCGGGCCAGGCCCCGGACAAAGGCGGTCTTTCCCGCTCCCAGCTCCCCCAACAGGGCGATCACCTGAGTGTCCGGATAAGTTTCCCCCACATAGGCCCCCAGGCTTTCTGTTTCTTCCGGGGAATGGGTCTCTTTTGTTTCGATCGGGATCAATGGCAATTCCTCTATCATAGTGTAAAACTCTCCTTGGCCAGTCCACGGGGCAGCTCCATGATGCAGCCCTTGACCGGGTTGACCACCTGGCTGATGCGCAGATTTCCCGCCAGGGACAAAAGCATTCCCGCCTGTTCCGGAGAAAGTCCGGCGTGGTCCTGAAGGAATCTCTGCATTTTCCGGGCCGCCTTCACGCTGCACACATCCAGGGAAGGATCGGCGGCGGTGGTGAGATACCGGTCTTTTGTCACAAGGAAGGGCGTGGGGATATCTTCCCGGTCTTTCAGCACAGTGACCCGTACCGTTACTTCTCCCGGCACTTCCAAAGCGCAGATCACCGTCTCCCCGTCCCCCTGGACGCCGTGGAGGTCGCCCATGGACAAAAGGGCCCCCGGCACATTCACCGGCAGATACAAAACGGCCCCTTCGTTCATATCCCGGATATCCAGATTGCCACCATGCTCACCGGGAACGGTGGTGGGCACGCTGCCCTCCGCCGGGGCCACACCGATGACGCCGATCATGGGACGCAGGGGAACCCGGATGCCCTTATCAAAGACCATTTCCTCCCCTTCCACCGGGAAGCGGCGGCAATGGCAGCCGGTGACCCCGTAGATCCCCGCTCCCTCCCGGGCGCACATGGAGCCTTCTTTTGCGATCTGAATGGAGAGGATCTCCACCCGCAGCACATCTCCAGGAACGGCCTCCTCAATATAGAGAGGGCCGGTGGCCGGGTTGTTGTGGGCCATGTTCATGCTTTCCATCTGCTGGCCGTCCTCTGTCAGCTGGCCGGCATAGCAATCCTGGCACTGAAACAGGACGGTATCCCCGCTGTGGGCACGATAAACGGGGACATTGTCCGGCGAAAAGGCGAAATGCACCTGATCTCTAACAAGGGTCTGCATATCTTTCACTCCCATCCGCGCCCCCTGAGCCATGCTTTGGGAAGCGCTGTCCGTTCTGTGTTTTTGTATTTATTTATGATTATACCACGAAGCAAGGCGAAGTGGTATAATGGCCATGTTTTCGGTTGTCCCTGCAAGGGACGAGAAAACGGCTGCAAAATCTGTATAATAACCGTTATGCGGTTATTATACCATCCGCGTGCCTGCATGGAAAGTGAAATTGTTAAAAATAGTTTCTTTTCTCATTTAGCCTTCTCCAGCCCAAGGTGTAAACTTTTTATAAATCTGCCGGACAAGGTGTCTTTTCTTCTCCGGGAAGAATTGAATAATCCGCCGCCAGATGATAAAATAATAAGAACACAGGAAAGGTTGTGTCCCATGGTCAAAGTATTCAAAGCCATCAAAAGCTATCTGCGCCACACCGATCTGCTGCTTTTGAATCTGGCGATTATTTCTTCCCTGCTGGGACTGGTGGCCATATACAGCGCCACCCTCAGCTATCACTCCAATAAATATGCCATTGTGCAAAGCGCCGCTTTGGTGCTGGGGGTCTTTTGTTTTGTGGCGGCCTCCCTCATTGATCTGGAGAACATCGCCCGGTTCTGGAAGTTCTTCTTTGTCTTCAACATTCTCTTCCAGCTGTCCCTCTTTGTGCTGGGTACCGCCGGTGACACCGGCAACCGCAGCTGGATCCGTTTCGGCGGCATCGGCATCCAACCGGCGGAATTCGGCAAAATTATCTTCATCTGCACCCTGGCCTGCCACATCGACCGGCTGAAAGACCGGATCAATTCGGTGAAAGCGGTAGCCCAGCTGACCCTCCACTTTCTTCTGACGGTGGCCGCGGTTTACATCCCCTCCAAGGACCTGGGCATGGCGGTAGCCTATGTGTTCATCTTCGCCATTATGATGTTTTCCTCCGGTCTGAGCTGGAAATGGATCGGCGGCATCACGGCGAGCGCCGTGGCAGTCTCTCCCCTTGTGTGGAAGTTCTTGGGGGACTATCAACGCAACCGTATTCTGGTGCTTTTCGATCCGGCCATCGACCCCAGCATCTATTACCAGACCGACCAAAGCATCCTGGCCCTGGGGGCCGGGCAGTTTCTCGGCTCCGGCTATATGCAGGGACGGCAGACCCAGTACAACATCCTGCCCGCCAAATACACCGACTCCATCTTTTCGGTGATCGGTGAGGAGTTTGGCTTTGTGGGCTGCTGTGTGGTCATTGTGCTGCTGGGCACCCTGGTGCTTCGTCTGTTTTATAACGCCAGCCAGTGTGACAACCGCTTCAGCTATCTGGTCTGCGCCGGCATTGCCAGTATGTTCACCATTCAGATCCTCATCAATATCGGTATGTGTGTGGGCGTCATGCCGGTTATCGGCTTGACCCTCCCCTTCTTCAGCTATGGTGGTTCTTCTCTGGTGACCATGTTCCTCTCTTTGGGCATCGTGGCCGGCTTTGTCCTCCGTCAGCGCCCGGCCTGGCTGCGAAGCAGCGACGAGTAATCTTAACACAGACAAAGAAAAAAGCCATTTCCGCATTCTGCGGAAATGGCTTTTCTTTATCCTTCCATATGATCCAGCTGGAAAAGGGTGTGCAGCAGCACATCACATCCGGCGGCACAATCCTCCCACCGGGTGTATTCCTCCTTGCAATGGCTCAAACCGCCCACGCTGGGCACAAAGATCATACCTGACCTGGTCACCTGGGACAAGGTCATGGAATCGTGTCCGGCGCCGCTGACCATCCGCTTATGGGAAAGCCCCAGCATCCCGGCCGCTTCCGAAATGGCATCCATCACATCGGGGTCCATGGGATGGGCCTCTTCCTGCCAAAGGAGCCGGAAGGAAGAAACATCCTGCCCGCACTGCTCCATCAGCCGTTCATAGGCCTTGTCCACCATCCAGTCCTCCCGGGCCCGGATCTCCAGGCTGAGGCGCACCTTTTCCGGCACCACATTGGTGGCCCCGGGGAACACCTCCAGCCGCCCCACGGTGATGACCATGTCCTCGCTGATCAGTTTGGCCACAGGAGCACAGAAAGAGATCAGCCGGGCGGCCTTCACCAAGGCATCGTCCCGCAGATCCATGGGAGTGGTTCCTGCATGATTGGCTTTTCCGGAAAACTCCAGCTCATACAGCTTCTGGGACACGATACCGGTGACCACGCCGATGGAAATGCCCTGGGTGTCCAGAACCCCGCCCTGCTCAATGTGCAGTTCCAGGGAGAAATCGATGGGATTTGTCTCCCGGCAGGCCTCCACATCCTGGCTTGTCACTCCGAACCGGGCGATCTTTTCCTGCTGCAGCGGCTCCAGGGGCAGGCCACAGAAGGCCCGGCTGCCCACCAGGCTGCTGATGGTGGCGCCTTCCTCTTCGGCAAAGGCCACCACCTCCACCGTATGCCGCAGACGGATGCCCTTTTCATGAAGGGTCCGCACCGCTTCAATGGCCCCCATCACGCCCAGGCAGCCATCGAACATTCCGCCGTTTGGCACCGAATCGATGTGGGAGCCCAGCACAATGCGCCGGTCGGTCTCTCCGGGATAGATCCCCACCACATTGCCCAGCTTTCCCCGCTGGACGGTCATTCCCGCCTGCTCCATCTTCTCCTGCACATAATCGCAGGAGCGGGCATAGGCCGGGGTAAAGGTCAGGCGGCAGATGCCCTCCGGCGTACGGGCCAGATCGGCCAGCCCCTCCAGCTTCTCCCGCAAGCGGGAAGCATCAATGTGAATTCCTTCTTTATACATTGGCATAGAGTTTCTTGGTGTTCTGTTCGTTTTTGCTTTCGTCCCGCACGCCCACCGGTGCCATATACACGGCAAATTCCTCCTTGCCGTCCACCTGCAGCAGCTTGTCGGTGTCTTCTTGACGGAACGCAGCGATGGCGCAGGTGCCGCAGCCGATGGCCTGGGCGCTGAGATACAGATTCTGCACCACATGACCGGCATCGATGAGCATCACCCGATGGGCATTGATGTTATACCGCCACTCGCCCCGGTAGGCTACGGCCGTATAGACAAAGGTCACCGCGGCCTTGCCCGCCCACTTCTGGTCGCAGGCACAGTGAATGGCCTTTTCCGCCATATCCCCTTCCAGGGAGATGGGCTCCAGAGCGTGCTCCATGGGCAGATAGTGATAGACTCCTTCTTTCAGCCCTTCCACCCGGCTGACCAGCAGATAGGTTTCAAAGGCATGCCGGGCCCCTGCCGAAGGCACCGGACGCAAAGCGGCGTAGTTCTTGCCCCGGATGGCCCGCACACCCTGGGTGGACCACAGCAGGAAGGCCAGCTGATCCATGGTCATGGGGTCCTCGGCATAAAACCGGTTGCTCACCCGATCCCGCAGCAGAGCCACATAATCGTGCTCTTTTACCACTTCTCCGAACTCCATGGTCAGAGGGATGCGTTCCTCACTCCTGGCCGCTTTCACCAAAGGCGGCTGAGGCAGCAGTTTCTGCTGGTCAGACACATATTCCACATGGCCGAAGTTGCTCTTCATAAAATCCCGATTTTTGGCGATGGTCTCTGCGATCATTTTCTCGTCCATTCCAGTGTTCTCCCTTCTTTTTCAGCGGATAAAGTTCATGCCGATCTTTTTCTCTTTTTCCGGTTCTCCCGCCTGCTGTCCGGCCATTTCACGCATTTTCAGCATCCAGGCCATGTTCTTTCCCAGAAGGCGCATGATCTGCTGTCCCTCCAGGTCCTGCTGGGCCTCTCCCGGCTTGGAGCCGTGGATCACATTCCAGTAGTTGGAGGAAACCACCAGCATTTCGGAAATGGTGAAAAACCGGTTGATATCCTCCAGAGCGGTCATGCCGCCGGTGCGGCGCACAGCGGCCACGGCCGCCGCCACCTTGTGGCGCATCTTCCGCCCCCGGCTGTAAAAGGCCCGGTCCAGAAAGCACTTCAGCGTGCCGTTCATCCCGGCATAATACACCGGTGTACCCACCAGAATGCCGTCGGCCTGCTCCAGCAGATCCACATGCTCGTTAAGCCCATCTTCATAAACACACCGGCCGGTCTGGGCACAGCCGCCGCAGCCCACGCAGCCATGGATGGCCTTGCCGCCCACCTGGATGACCTGGGTCTCAATTCCCTCTTTCTCCAGCTCCTCCAGCACCAAAGACAGGGCGTAGGCCGTGTTCCCTTCCGGTTTGGGACTGCCGTTGATAGCGCATACTTTCATCTTCCCCTTCTCCTTCCCTTGCTGCAATTCATCCGCATTGACACCCCTATCATACCCCAAGGAGGCATCCTTTGTCTATGCCCTCTCGGCGGGTTTGTGCGTTCTCTCTGCTATCGGGTTGACAAAGGGAAAAAGATGTACTATCATCCAATTAGTTGATAGTACATCTTTTTAATTGGCGGTGATACAATGGATATTTCTCAGCGAAAAATCACGAAAATTGCCCGGGAGGTGGGTGCCTTTACAGCCCGGACCATGAAAGCGGATGGGGTGGGTCCGGCAGAATTTGACCTGATCCACGCGATCCGGAAGCATCCCGGCATCACACAATCGGAAATCTGCCGCATCCTGGGTGCGGACAAAGGGGCCGTGGCCAAGCAGACAGCCAACCTGGAATCCAAAGGGTATCTGCGGCGGGAGAAAAACCCCGCAGATGGCCGCAGCCAGCTCCTCTACCCCACAGAACGGGCCCAAAATCTGAAAAACTCCAAAGCCCATATTGAGTCTGTATTCTATGAATGGCTGCTTTCCTCTCTGGATGAACAGGAGCAGCAGGAATTTGCACGCTTGCTGGATGTGCTCTATGGAAAATGCAAAGAGGAAAGCAGAGCAGGCTTTCCCCATATGGAGCGTCTTTTGGCGTCCCGTGATTGATCTGTAAAAAGCCAAAATGGCTTTGGGAGGTAACATTTTATGTGGACGATCTTTGCTTTTGGCTCTGCTTTTTTTGCAGGCGTCACTTCGATCCTGGCCAAATGCGGCATCCGGAAAACCGATTCCACCGTGGCCACGGCCATCCGCACCATTATGGTGCTTCTCTTTTCCTGGCTCATGGTGTTTATCGTGGGTTCCCAGGATCAAATAAGCTCCATTGGAGGAAGAACGCTCTGTTTTCTCATCCTGTCCGGCCTTTGCACTGGGGCCTCCTGGCTGTGCTATTTCAAAGCGTTGCAGCTGGGCGATGTGAATAAGGTGGTTCCCATCGACAAATCCAGCGTGGTGCTCACCATCCTGCTGGCCTTTCTGTTTCTGGGAGAGCCCATCGGGCTGTTTCAAGGAGCCGGCGCCCTGCTGATCGGCGCAGGCACCTTTTTGATGATCGAGAAAAAAGCGGCAGGAAATACCCCGGCCCAGGGCAAAAGCTGGCTGCTTTATGCCTTGGGTTCAGCCATTTTCGCCAGCCTCACCTCCATCCTGGGCAAAGTGGGCATCGCAGGTGTGGAGTCCAACCTGGGTACTGCCATCCGCACCGCCGTGGTGTTGGTGATGGCTTGGGGTATGGTGCTGGTCACAGGCAAAATGGGTGCCGTGAAAGAGGTTGCCGGAAAAGAACTGGTGTTCATCTGCATTTCCGGACTTGCCACCGGAGCATCCTGGCTGTGTTATTATCGGGCCTTGCAGATGGGGCCGGCCAGTGTGGTGGTTCCCATCGACAAGCTGAGCATTCTGGTCACCATTGCCTTCTCCTGGCTGGTATTCCGGGAAAAGCTGACGGCCCGTTCCGGCTGGGGCCTGGCGCAGATCACAGCCGGAACCCTGGTGATGCTGCTCTGACGCAAGGCGATATACCAGCAGATGCCCTTCGATTGACAAGTTTTCTTTATGGAATTAAAATAAATCATAAGAAACAACTTCATATCTGAAAAAGGGGGATGCGCTTTGAGACGCGTCTTTCACTACCTGCGGCCCCAGGCGGGCCGCATCACCTTGGGGCTCAGCTTCAAGTTCACCGGCACCATCATGGACCTGCTTCTGCCCTGGGTACTGGCCCACATGATCGATGTGGTGATTCCGCAGCAGGATCTGTCCCTGGTGCTCCGGTGGGGGGCGGCCATGCTGGTGTTTTCCATTGTGGGATGGTGTACCAGCATCCTGGCCAACCGCATGGCTTCCCGAGTGGCCAAAGAAACCACCCGACGCCTCCGCCACGATCTGTTCGCCCGCATCGCCCGGCTCTCCAGCGCACAGATCGACCGCTTTACCATCCCCTCCCTCATCTCCCGCATGACCTCGGACACCTATAACATCCATCAGGTCATCGGCATGATGCAGCGCATCGGTTTCCGGGCACCCATTCTGCTTCTGGGCGGCATTCTCATCACCCTCACCCTGGACCCGGTGCTCACACTGGTGCTGTTGTCCCTTCTGCCCTTCATGGGCCTGCTGGTCTTTCTGATCTCCCGGCGAGGCACCGGTCTTTTCACCCAGGTGCAGCAGTCGGCCGACCGGCTGGTACGGGTGGTGCGGGAAAACATCGCCGGTGTTCGGGTCATCAAGGCCCTGTCCAAGGAAAATTACGAAAAAGAGCACTTCGAAGGGGTCAACCGCCAGATGATGGAGCGGGAACAGCGGGCCGCCCGGAATATGGCCGTGATCAATCCCTCCTCCAACCTGATTATGAACCTGGGGCTGGTGCTGGTCATTCTCACCGGCGCGTTCCGGGTCAATGCCGGCACTTCGGAAGTGGGCACCATTGTGGCCTTTCTCTCCTATTTTACCATCATTCTCAATGCCATGATGTCCATCACCCGGGTCATCACCATGTATTCCAAAGCCAGCGCCTCGGCTCAGCGGATCGTGGAAGTGCTGGACACTCCCCCGGATCTGCTCCAGATGGAAGAGGCCCCCGCAGGGGATAGCGGCTTCCGGGTGGTCTTTGAGGATGTGTCCTTCTCCTATAATAAGAAGGAAGACAATCTTTCCCACATTTCCTTTGCCCTCCGCCCAGGAGAGACTCTGGGCGTCATCGGCCCCACCGGCGCGGGCAAATCCACTCTGGTTTCCCTGCTGCTCCGCCTGTATGACCCGGATCAGGGCCGTATTCTGGTAGACGGGCGGGATGTGCGCAGCTATTCCCTCCACGCTCTGCGGCAGAAATTCGGCGCGGTGTTCCAAAACGATGCTTTGTTTGAAGACACCATCGGGGCAAACATCCGTCTGGGGCGGAATCTTTCCATGGAACAAATCGAAAAGGGCGCCCGGGCCGCCCAGGCCGCCGAATTCATCGAAAATGGCCGGGGCTACCAGGGAGAAGTGGCCATCAAGGGCGCCAACCTCAGCGGCGGACAGCGACAGCGGCTGCTCATCGCCCGGGCTCTGGCCGCAGGGCCGGAGATCCTGATCCTGGACGATTCCTCCAGCGCTCTGGATTACAAAACCGATGCTGCTTTGCGCCAGGCCATTGCGAAAGACTATGAAAACACCACCTGGGTCATCATTGCCCAGCGCATCAGCTCCATCCGCCATGCCGACCATATCCTGGTGCTGGAAGAAGGAGGAGTGCTGGGGTATGGGACCCACCAGCAGCTGATGGAGACCTGCCCGGTCTATCAGGAAATCAGCCGGATTCAGATGGGAGATGATTTGGATGCCTAAAATAGGAAATGCCCCTCCCTCCTTTGGCTCGGCTCCCCAGGGTACGGCCCATCAACGAGTGACCCCCGGCCGGAAACGGGCCGCTTTGCTGCGGCTTTGCCGTTATGTGATGCGCTTCCGCTTCTGGGTGATCCTGGCCCTTTTGCTCACCGTCCTTTCCAACTATTTCGGACTGATGGGGCCCTATCTTTCCGGCCTGGCCGTGGACAGCATCGGCTCGGAAGCAGGCGCCGTCCAATTCCCTCTGGTGTTTCGCTACTGTCTCTTCATGGCTCTGTTCTATGTGGCCTCTGCCCTTCTGTCCTATCTGTTGTCCATGATCATGATCACCATCAGCCGGAAGGTCACCTATCAGATGCGCTCGGACATCTTCAACAAGCTGTCCTCCCTGCCGGTGGGGTATTTCGACACCCACCAGGCCGGAGACATCATCAGCCGTATCTCCTATGACACCGACACCATCAACTCTTCCCTTTCCACCGATCTGGTGCAGGTGCTGGCCAGCGTCATCACTGTGGGCGGGTCTCTGGGAATGATGATCGCCATCTCTCCCCGGCTGGTGCTGGTGTTCCTTATCACCGTTCCCCTGTCCATCTGCATCACCCGGTTCATCACCTCCCGCACCCGTCCCCTGTTCCGGCTGCGTTCTCTCAAGATCGGCCAGCTCAACGGCTTCACCGAGGAAAACATCACCGGTCTGAAAACCCTCCAGTCCTATTGTCAGGAAGAGCACACCATTGAAAAGTTGGATCAGGTGAATGACGAGACAGTCAATGCCTATTATAACGCCGAATATTACAGCAGCCGGGTGGGCCCCAGCGTCAATTTCATCAACAATCTGTCTCTGGCCCTGATCACGGTGTTCGGCGCCATCCTCTTTATGCAGGGGAAAATGAGCGTGGGCAATATTTCCTCCTTTGTGCTCTATTCCCGGAAATTCTCCGGCCCCATCAACGAGATCGCCAACATCATCGGCGAGCTGCAATCGGCTCTGGCCGCGGCAGAGCGGGTGTTCCGCCTGCTGGATGAACAACCGGAAAAGGCCGATTCCCCCCAGGCCCTCCCCCTTCACGACCCTCAGGGAGATGTGGAACTTCAGGATGTGAGCTTTGGCTATGAAGAAGGAAAAACCATCCTCCATCATCTTTCCCTTCACGCTTCCCCCGGCAGCATGATCGCCATCGTGGGCCCCACCGGCGCGGGAAAAACCACCCTCATCAATCTGCTCATGCGTTTTTATGACAAAGACAGCGGTGAGATCAAGGTGGACGGCCATTCCATCTACGACCTGCAGCGGAAAAGTCTATGTCTGGCCTACTCCATGGTGCTTCAGGATACCTGGCTCTTTTACGGCACCATTTACGAAAACATCGCCTATGGCAAACAGGGCATCACCAGAGAAGAAGTGATCCAGGCCGCCAAGGCTGCCAAGATCCACTCCTATATCCAGCGTCTGCCCCAGGGGTATGACACCCTGCTCACCGACGACGGCACCAATATCTCCAAAGGCCAGAAGCAGCTTCTGACCATTGCCCGGGCCATGGTGATGGACTCCCATATGCTGATCCTGGATGAAGCCACCTCCAATGTGGACACCCGCACGGAAATGCAGATCCAGGAGGCCATGCGCCGCCTGATGGAGAACAAAACTTGCTTTGTGGTGGCCCATCGCCTGTCCACCATCCGGAACGCCGATCTGATTCTGGTGGTGCGGGACGGCAATGTGGTGGAAAGCGGCACACACGAAGAACTGATGAAGAAACGAGGATTCTATCGGGAACTTTATGAGGCCCAGTTCAAATAAGTGTCTATCCCAAACGCACAAAGCCCCGCGGCATATGCCGCGGGGCTTTTGAGCGTGTCGAAAAAGTGGCTAGGCCACTTTTTCGAGTTTTTGCAAGGGGCTGGCGGCGAGCCGCCGCTCCCAGTTTTTCTTGGCTCCGGTAGGTTGTATACGCCCGGGCAAAGAATGTTTGCCAGCGGGGCGCCCCGCCCTTGAGAAGTGCAAAAAGCCACGCACAGGTCGCGGCTTTTTGCGGATTGATAGGGGTAGGGCGGACGACCCTTTTCGTTATATAGGTTTTTCGACAGTCTGTTTTGTATGAGCCAGGGGGATGGATTGACTGAAAATCAGATGCGGAACAGCAGATCGGAATAGGTGGGGAACGGCCAGTATTCCTTGTCCACCAAAAGCTCGATCTTGTCGGCCACTTCCCGCAAAGCATCCACGGCCACCCGAACCTTGTCCCGATAGGCCTCGGCCTTGGCCAGAGCACCTTCGGCCTGAGCAGCCTTTTCCAGTGCTTTCTCCAGCTTGCTCACGGCGGCCTTCATCTGGGCACCGGCAGCGGAAATATCCTTCAGTGCACTGGATTCCATGGTCATGTCCACCGTCAGGCCGGTTTCCTTGATGGCGTTGACGCTGTCGGCCAGGAACTTGGTGTATTTGATCACCGCCGGGATGATCTGACGGCGGGTCATATCCAGCATAGTGTTGGCTTCCAGAGAGATGGTCTTGATATAGTTGTCCAGACGGATTTCATACCGGGCCTCGGCTTCCTTCCGGCGGAAGATACCGTGCTTTTCAAACAGCTCCACCGACTTGGAAACCACCAGACCACGGGCGGCGTCCACATCGTTTGTGGCGCAGGGCAGGCCACGCTCTTTGGCCTCTTCGGCCCACTCCTTGCTGTAGTTGTTGCCGTTGAAGACCACCCGCTTGTGTTCCCGGTAGATCTCCCGCACCAGCTCCCGCACACAGGCGCTCTTGTCCTCCGCCTTTTCCAGACGGTCGGCAATGCGGCTGAGGATCTCGGCCACCGCGGTATTCAGAGCATAGTTGCAGCCGGCGATGGACATGGAAGAACCCAGCATACGGAACTCGAACTTTTTGCCGGTGAAGGCAAAGGGTGAAGTACGGTTGCGGTCCGAGGTGTCCTGGGGCAGCCAGGGAATGGTGGTGACGCCGATCTCAATGTTGCCGCCCTGACGGAACTGAGAAGGACGGCCGGTCTCCACCTCTTCCAAGATGTCGGTGAGGGCATCGCCCAGAAAGATGGAGATGATGGGAGGCGGCGCCTCATGTCCGCCCAACCGATGGTCGTTGCCCGGGCAGGCCACCGAAGTGCGCAGCAGCTCGGAGTATTCGTCCACCGCCCAGATGACAGCGCAGAGGAACAGCAGGAACTGGGCGTTGTCCGCCGGTGTCTTGCCCGGATCCAGCAGGCTGGGGCCGTTGTAGATATTCAGAGACCAGTTGTTGTGCTTGCCGCTGCCGTTGACTCCGTCAAAGGGCTTTTCGTGGAGCAGGCACACCAGGTTTTTCCGCAGAGCCACCTTCTTCATAGTCTCCATAATCAGCTGGTTGTTGTCGCAGGCGATGTTGGCCGTGGTGTAAACCGCCGCCAGCTCGTGCTGGGCCGGAGCCGCTTCGTTGTGCTCGGTTTTGGCCGGCACACCCAGACGCCACAGTTCTTCATCCAGCTCCCGCATAAAGTCCATGACCCGCTCTTTGATGTTGCCATAATAGTGGCCGTCCATCTCCTGGCCCTTGGGCGGGCGGGCGCCGAACAGAGTACGGTCGCAGAGCATCAGGTCGAGACGCTGATCAAACAGGGCCTTGTCCACCAGGAAATACTCCTGCTCGGCGCCGGCCATAGCCACCACACGCTCCACATCGCTTTTGCCCAGCAGATGGAGCACCCGCACCGCCTGATCGGAGAGCACCTCCATGGAGCGGAGCAGCGGGGTCTTTTTGTCCAGCACTTCGCCTGTGAAAGAGCAGAAGCAGGTGGGCACATACAGGGTATTGTCCTTGACAAAGGCCGGAGAAGTGCAGTCCCAGGCGGTATAGCCCCGGGCCTCAAAGGTGGCCCGCAGACCGCCGGAGGGGAAGCTGGAAGCATCGCTCTCGCCCCGGATCAGCTCCTTGCCGGAGAAAGTCATAAGCACACTGCCATCGGACAGCGGATTCAAAAAAGAATCGTGTTTTTCGGCGGTGAAACCGGTCATGGGCTGGAACCAATGGGTATAATGGGTGGCTCCCTTCTCCAGGGCCCACAGCCGCATTCCGTTGGCCACGCTGTCGGCAATGGCCGGGTCCAAAGGCTTGTTCTGGTCAATGGTGGCCCGCAGCTGCTTATAGATGTTGGTCGGCAAATACTTGCGCATGGACTCATCGTTGAACACATTTTCCCCGTAGGTTCGGGAGATATCAAAACGCTCCATTCTTCCACCTCATCATCCTGATTTTTTTTGCGGGGGACATCCCCTGTCTTTCTGAGTGTATCTTACCCGCTTCTTTTTCATTTTGCAAGAGAAATTCATAAAATGATTTTAAAAATATTTTTTATTTCATTTTACTTCGTATTTTTTCTTATCTTATCTCAAATTTTCTCAAAATGATTTTTATAAAGTCATTTTGAGAAAAAAGAAACCCGTGGCTCAGAGAGCCACGGGCGGAAAACCTGTTTAGTCTTTCACTTCATATTCGGCACGGCCAGTGACAAACTGGTTGCCGCCTTCGCTGTCGATGGTGCACACCACCGGCATATTCTCAATGGTCAGGCGCTTGAGGGATTCGCAGCCCAGCTCTTCAAAAGCCAGCACTTCCACCTTCTTGATGCAGCCGGAAATGGCAGCACCGGCGCCGCCGATGGCGCAGAAATACACGCCGCCGTTGCGGATGATGGCATCCACCACAGGCTGGGCCCGGCCACCTTTGCCGATCATAGCCACCAGTCCCAGATCCAGCAGACGGGGAGCAAAGGGGTCCATCCGGCCGGAAGTGGTGGGCCCGATGGAGCCGATGACCTCACCGGGCTTGGCCTGGGTGGGGCCTGCATAATAGATCACAGCGTCCTTGATGTCAAAGGGCAGTTCCTTCCCCTCGTCCAGCAGAGCGAACAGGCGCTTATGAGCGGCGTCTCTGGCCGTATAGATCGTGCCCGTCAGGTTTACCATGTCGCCCACTTTGATTTCTTTGGCATGGGCGCGCAGTTCCGAAGTGTTCAGATTCCATTCTTTCATAATGCACCTACATCTTTTCTCCAATATTTTTGACTCTGTCCAAGATCTCTTGTATGGAACGCAGTCTCGTGCCCGCAGGCTGAGACTGGGAGTCGCTTTTTTTCGGAGCAGCAGGCCGCGCCTGTATGGGGGCTTTCGGCTCTTCCGGCGGCGGGGCCGAAAGAGTATGACGGGATCGCTGCTCAATTTCATTCATGGCCCGCACCAGCTCGTCGATCTCGCCGGTGATGGAAGCAATCCGGGCCTTGAATCCGCCGAAGGCTTCTTCGGCCATGACCACCTTTTCCCGAGCCTCTTCCGCCACAGGGGTCATCACAGCGCCGGCGTCCTTGATGGTCTGGGTCACTTCCTGGGCGTGACGGCTGGCTTCCTCCTGCACTTCCCTGGCCCGCTTATAGGCGGAAATCTCAATATCGGCGATATATTCCTTCAGCTCTCCATATTCCTGGCGCAGGGTTTCAGCCCGCTGCCGGGCCTGTTCCGCCTGGCGGCAAGCCTGCTCCTTTTCTTCTTCCAAGGTGCGGATCTGCTCCCTGGCCCAGGAGAGTTCTTCCTCCAGACGCCGGTTTTCTTCTTTCTTTTCTTCCTGCTGCTGCCAGGCCCGTTTTTCTTCCTCCCGGGTCTGGCGGAGTTCTTCCTGCAAACGGCGTTCTTCCTCGGCCCAATCGTTTTTCAGCTTTTCAATGTATTCGATGACTTCCTCTTTTTGAAAGCCACCGACTAAGGCCGTTTTGAATAGCACGCCCATCTTTCGATCCCCCGGTTTAGTTTATTAGATATTTGACCACGACCTTTTCCAAGTCGGGATAGGCCCGCAGGCCCACAATGCGCTCTTCTTCCTTCCCTTCCTGGCAGATGACCAAAGCGGGAACACCGGCGATATTGAAATCCCCGGCGATCAGCGGCTGTTCATCCAGATCGACCTGGTAAAAATCCGCCTGGGCGTAATGGGCGTCGGCCAGTTCTTCCACCAGCCCCTGCATCTGTCGGCAGGGCTCCGACCATTCCGCTGTGAAAAAGATCATTTGAGGTTTTGCTTTGCCCTGGAGTTTTTCTTTGTAGTCGGCCTGTTCCAGCCTTTCCAGCTCGTGCCGCATAGGCTCCACCCCTTTTCCGATATATTATATCATAGTTCTGTCAAAAAAAGAAATAATAAATTCTTCAAATCATGCTTTACATTTTTTCAAACCTGTGCTATACTAAATGAGCTGAAACAAGATATGCGCCTGTGGCTCAATGGATAGAGTAGCGGCCTCCGACGCCGTTGGTTGGACGTTCGAATCGTCTCAGGCGCGCCAGAAAAAGACACGACTTTTGGTCGTGTCTTTTTTCGTTTTCCTTCTGTTTTTTAAAACCCGGTAGCAATTTGACTAGCTGCTCCATCCAATAAGGGACACGCCCCAAAGGCGTTCCCATTTTGAAAGGAGCTGTTTTTTTATGAAAAACCCGAAAAAGATCCTTCTCCCCCTGGCAGGAGCTTTATGTCTCAGCGCCACCCTCTCCTCTGCTCTGGCCGCAGCCTTTCCGGTGACTCTTCACAACCTCACCCCTTCCCAGCGGGAAGCACTGCGGGGGCAAGGCCAGGTGGGCACCGCCTATCTGTCCCAAAACAATGAAACCGGTACCAATGGCAGTCTCTGTGCTCCCTTTACCGCTCAGGCTGCCAGCGCCGTCTTTGTCCTGACCACCGCTCCCGGCGCCGAAAACTACAATGTGCAGCTGTACCAGGGTATGCCTGGTGAGGGCAAAGCAGCATCAGACTACACCGTTTCCCCGGTGAACGGCGGGGTGTGCTTTACCGGTCTGGAACCAGGAAAAACCTACTATATGAAGATCAGTTCTTCTACCCTCCGATCTTCTGGCTGTACCGTTACCTATGAACTGCTCAACGACCTTCATTGGGCAGCAGACGGACAATAACCCCCTCAAACGCCTTCGTTTTTCTCAAGGATTTCATAAATCCCCTGGATAAAGTCCTTCTTTCCTTCTGTATAAGCCACCCGATCCAGAGGATATTGTGCGGCCAACGACCGTTTCAGTTTTTCATATTCTGCGGCCTTTTCCTCATGGGTGCAAAGATAATCCCGAAACCCCACCAGCTGAAAAAACTCCCCATCGCTTTTGTCGTAGCAGTGGATGTGATGCAGTGACAACTCCCCCGCTCCCCGCAGCACAAAAAGATGATAGGTTTCTTTTCCATGCTGGGGGCCCCGGTAATCATAGCCCAGCTCCTCCAGTTTGTCTTTGTTCATACGATCTATTGAGCAAAGACGCACCGCCACATCCAAAATAGGCTTGGCCCAGATGGAGGGGATGGCCGTGCTGCCCACATGCTGGATGTCCAGCACATTTTCTCCCCAGATCTCCAGGATCTGCTTCCGTACCCGCTCAAATTCCTCGTCCCAAGCCCTTTGATGGGGCATAAGGCATACCTGATTCCGTTTGACTCCTTCCATTTCTACTCCTTTCTCTTCTCACTGAAAAAGGCGGCTGAAAAGCCGCCTTTTTGATTTACAGATTTACAAACTCCAGAATTCTCCCGGTTCCCGCAGAGACAGGATGAACGCCTGAAGCAGCTTCAGGCACTGGTCCATATCTCCCCAATCGATAACTTCGTGGGGGCAATGGGCATACCTGGAAGGAATGGAGATCACCCCGGTGGGCACACCGGCCTTCTCCTTGTGCATCTCCCCAGCATCAGTGCCAATGCCCGGGAACACCTCGATCTGACAGGAAATGTTCAGCTTGGCGCACAGCTCCTGGAGACGGCGGCGCACTTTGGTGTTGGCCACAAGACTGCCGTCCATGGCCTTGACTCCAGGGCCACCGCCCAGCAAAATGGTGCCGTCGTTGACGCTTTCCGGCGTATCGCTGGCCGGGGTAGTGTCCACCGCCAGAGCCACATCGGCGGCAATCTGCTGGGAGGCTGCCCGAGCGCCCCGCAATCCCACCTCTTCCTGAGAGGAAAAGACGAAATACACCTTGCCATGAACCTGGGAGAAATCGGTCTCTTCCAGAGCTTTCACCAAAAGGACACAGCCGGCCCGGTCGTCAAAGCCGTGGCCCAAGGCCCGGTTCTGTCCGAAGTCTTGAAGAGGTGTGGCCCAGGTGATGCTGTCTCCTTCCGAAATGCCCATTTCCCGCACTCCGGCATCGTCTCGGGCTCCCACATCAATATAGAGCTGGCGGTAATGCCGCACCAGCTTTTCATCGTCGAAGCGGCGCATATGGCAGGAAATTGTGCCGATAATCCCATGGCAGGCCCCCTTGGCCCCATGCACCAGCACATGCTCCGAAGGCAGCACCCGGTCATCGTGACCGCCCAGTTTTTCAAAACACAGCAGGCCGTTTTTCTCGATCTTCCGCACCATAAAGCCCACTTCATCCATATGGGCCGACAGCATCAGGGTAGGGCCTTCCTGACCGCCCTGCTTCATCACGATGAGATTGCCCAGCCCGTCCACATAGGCTTCGTCGGCCAGGGGCGCCACCCGGCGGTAAAGGTACTGGGCCACATTTTCTTCAAACCCACAGGTGCCCGGCAGGGACACCAGCTCCCGCAGCAGCTCTTTCATCCTTCGTTCCTCCTATCCTTTCTCCGGCACTTCCCCGGTGATCTGGATGTACTGAGGGGTATGGCCGGTGTGCTTCAGATATTCCTGGAACCCTTCCTGGGAGATGAGCAGGCTCTCGGTGTTGCGGCAAGGGTGGACGCAGAAGGCGGGCAGCGCGGCCACATCCTCATCCACGATCAGATGGATCTCATGGTTTTCGTCAAACACCAGCCCCAGAGGCGAAATGGAACCGGGACGCACGCCCAGGGCCTGATACAGCTTGTCCTCGTTGCCAAAGCTCAAGCGGGAGCGACCGACCTTTTTGGAGACCTCTGCCGTGCGGAACTTCTTGTCCTCCCCGATGAGCAGCAGGAAAAATTCTGTTTGCTGCCGGTTGGCCAGGAACAAATTTTTGCAAAAAGGTGCACCCAGCTTTTCCCCGATGGCTTTGCAATCCTCCATGGTGGCCGCTTCCGGATGGGCCATGCTCTTGAATTCAATGCCCCATTCTTTCAGCAAATCATAAATCGCCTGCGGCGAATTTCTCTCCATTGGTCTTTCCTCCTGTTCAGGGCAAAAGCGGGGTGTGTTTCCCCGCTTTTTGCCTGCTATCTATTTTTACATTTCTTCCCGTGTGAATCCCAGATGCCGCACTCTTCCGCCGTCCATCACAAGTCCTGTGACCCGGTTGCCGGAACCTCTGGTGAAGGTCAGGCGCAAAGTGAGACCACCGATCTGCACTCCATACTGATCCCGGCCCAGAGGATACAACCGGCCCTGGCCATGGCGGGTGTGGGAAGCATACAGAAAACCTTCCTCTTCGGTGATGAAATACCGGGTGTCCACTTCATCGCTTTGATAGGCGCCCTCGTATTCCAGCAAAAAGTCAGTGTCCTGGGGAGCGGTATCCACCTTTACCAAAGGATACAGATTGGCTCCCATCCGGCAGGCCGCCTTTTCTTTGCCCAGATAAATTACATCTTCCAGGTAACCGATGCGGTAGCAGCTGCCCTCCACAGGATGGAGCGGAGTGCCGTTCTCCCCTCCCAGATGCAGCTGGCCTTCCTGATCCCGGCAAACAGTGAAGCAGGCCAAGCTGGGCTCTTCCGCCCAATAAACACCGGTTTCTTCCTGCTGAGGCATCTGCTCCAGCAGATACTGCTGATGCTGAGGCTTTTCCTCTTCCAGTCCCAGCACCACCCGGGCGATCTGCCGGGCCGCTACGCCGGGAATGGTGTTCTGGGTGTTGCTGACAATGGCGATATCCAGATCGTCTTCCGGGTCGTAAAAACGGATGGTGTGGGCCCGGTAAGCCGCGTCCACTCCCCCGTGCTCCAGGAAGGGATGGCCTTCGTATTCTCCCAGCATCAGACCGCCGCCATAAATGCTGCGGCTGCCATCGGCCAGCACCGGCCGCTCCATCATCTTTTCCACCGTTTCTTTCCGGCAGATGGTGGGATTTTTGTAGTTTTCCAGCAGCTTCATCAAATCGTGGACAGTGGTGTGCAGAGATGTGGCCCCATAGGCCGAATAATTGATGGGGTGATAGGTAAATGTCCCCTCTCCGTCATCGTCATAGGAATAGGCCCGCCCCGGAATCACCTGAGTATAGGCCGTTTTGATGCAGGTATGATCCATGCCCAAAGGAGCAAAGATCCGCTGGGCGGCAAATTCCCTGAGGCTCAGGCCAGAGACCTTCTCCACCACATGGGCAATGAGGGTGAAATTGGAGTTGCTGTACAGATACTCGCTGCCGGGCTCAAAATTCAGGATGGTCTGCATGGAGATCATCCGTTTTAGATCTTCCATGGTGATGGTGTCGTCAATGCGCACGCCACGCATCATCAGAAGCTCCCACTGGTCCCGGATGCCGGAAATATTGTGCATCAGATCATACAAGGTCACAGGCTCACGGAACAGAATCAGTTCCGGGGCATAGTCCCGGATGTCGTCGGTGAGACGCACCTTTCCCTCTTCGGCCAAAAGCAGCAGACTGAGCACAGTCACCTGTTTGGAAACCGAGGCCACATGAAAAACGGTGTTTTCCCCCACCGGGATCTGGTGTTCCAGATTGGCATAGCCGAAGGATTTATCGTAAATCACTTCTCCCTTCCGCCGCACCAGCACCTGCCCACCGGGGCACAGGCCGCTTTGCCAACGATGGAAAATGGAATCGATCTTTTTTTCTTGCTGCAGCGTGAGATATGTACTCATTTTTTCAGCTCCTTTGCCTTTTCCTCTTTCTTTTCTCGACTGCGATAGATGAAATACAGGGTCATGTCGGTGCCCACCATCAGGAAGTTGATGATATACAGCAGCATGACAATATCCTGGCTGTACAGGATCTTATGGGTAATACCGGCCACATATCCCAGCTCGATCACCATGAGAAAAGCCAGGCTTTTGCCTTTGGTGGATTTGGTGCGCAGGGATTTGGCGATGTTCATAGGCCAGGCCGCCCCAAAGCAAGCCAACATCAGTGCTTCAAAAATACTCATTTCCAATTTCCTTTCTTTTCGCTATAATAGCGCTATGATCATAAGTAAACGAAGCAAGTCAAGGGTACCACATTCGGCAGGTCTTTGCAACCGCCTGCCAACAGCAAAAAGGAGAACAGAAGATGATCAAGGACCATGTATTCAAGTACTATATCGGCCAGAACAAAAGCTGCTCAGAATCCCTCTTTCTGGCGGCCTGCGAAGACCGGAACATTCCGGTGACGCCGGAGAACCTCAAGCTCATCGGCGCTTTTTGCGGCGGCGTATGCTGCGGCAGCCTGTGCGGCGCAGTGGCCGCTGGTGCAGCTGTCATCGCCCTGCGCACCGGCGGGATGGACCTGGATGCCCACGGAAATCCGGAGATGCGGGAAAAGGTAAAGGCTTTTGTCACCCGGTTTCAGGAGAAGGCCGGCAGCGAACTGTGCCAGAATGTGAAGGAAAAATACTTTGTAGAGGGAGACCGGTGCCTGGCCACGGTGGAGCTGGCCGCCGATGTACTGGAAGAGTTTCTGAACTAACAAAAAACAGCCCAAAAGCGGAAGGGACGCCCCTTCCGCTTTTTTTGTTCTCTTTATTTTTGCAGCTGAGCGATCATCTCTTTCAGCACCTCAACGCAATCGCCCACAATGGCATAGTGAGCCGATTGGAAGATGGGGGCATCCGGGTCGGTGTTGATGGCCACAATGGTCTCGGCCCCGCCGATGCCGGCCAGGTGCTGAATGGCCCCGGAAATGCCGCAGGCGATATACAGCTTGGGAGCCACCGTCTTACCGGTCTGCCCCACCTGCATGGGATATTGGGCCCATCCGGCGTCCACCAAAGGACGGGAAGCGCCTACCTGGCCGCCCAGCAGTCGGGCCAGTTCATAGGCATACTGCATATTTTTCTGGCTGCCAATGCCTCTTCCCACGGCCACAATGATCTGAGCGTCGGCAATGGTCTTGCTCTGGGGCGCAGGCTGGGCCGATTCCACCTGTACCCGGCCGGAGAGGGCCGGAACCGGAAGGCGTACCACAGTACCCTGCCGTGCCTCCCCCTGTCCCATGGGAAATACCCCCGGTCGGACGGTGGCCATCTGAGGCCGGTGGTTGGGGCAAACGATGGCAGCCATCAGGTTGCCGCCAAAGGCCGGGCGGGTCTGCTGCAAAAGCCCGGTTTCCTTGTCGATCTCCAGCACAGTGCAGTCGGCGGTAAGACCGGTGCGCAACCGGGCGGCCACCCGAGGCGCCAGACTGCGACCGAACTCGGTGGCCCCGAAAAGGAGGATCTCCGGACGGGCTTTTTCGATCACGCTGGCGAGGGCATCGGCCCAGGGCTCTTCTGTGGGATAGACCAAAGATTCATCCTGGCACAGATAGACGGTATCTGCTCCATGGTCGATCAGTTCCTGGGCCGGCTTCTCCACATCTTTGCCCATCAAAAAGGCAGAAATGCCGCATTTTGAATTGGACTGAAGTTCTTTGGCTTTACAGAGAAGTTCCAGGGTCACATTGTGGAGTTTCCCTTCCCAGGCCTCGGCGGCCACCAGAATCCCCTTCCAGCTGTCCAGGTCCTCCCCGCCCTTTTCCTGCATGCGGGAGATGGCGCCCAGTTTGCAGGAATCCAGGCACATACCGCAGGCGATACAGCTTTCTCCCACATGGGCTTTTTTGTCTTTGATCTCAATGGCCCCCTGGGGGCAAGTTTTCACGCACAAGCCGCAGCCAACGCAGCGGCTTTCATCGATCACGATACCATCCATCATGCTTCCTCCCCTGTCAAATGTTCCTCTTTCAGCAAACGGCACAACGCACCGGCCGCCTGCTTTTCATTTCCCTGAAGGAACTGACATTCCACTGTTTTCTCCGGCGTAAAGGTGCGTACCACCTGAGTGGGCGATCCTTTCAGACCAATACGGGCCGGGTCAGCCCCGGTGTCCGCCGCCCCCAGCATGGTGAAGGGGGCCTCCAGGCTCTCCCGCACGCCTCGGATGGACGCCATGCGGGGCATATTGATGTCTTTGGCCACAGTGATGACTCCCGGCAGTTTCATCCGCACCACCTGAGTGCCATAGTCGGTGACTTTACGGCAGAGAAGCTCCGTGTCGCTGGCTTCCAATATTTCGGACACATTGGTCACATGGGGCACGCCCAGGTCCTCGGCCAGTTCCGGCCCGATCTGGGCGGTATCGCCATCGGTAGCCATGCGTCCACAGACGATCAGATCAAAATCCCCGATGTGCCGTGCACCCAGAGCCAGGGTATAGGCCGTAGCCAGGGTGTCGGCCCCGGCAAAGGCCCGGTCGCTGAGCAGCAGAGCTTCGTCCACTCCCTGGGACATGGCCTCCCGCAAAATCCGCTGGGTGGCCGGGATACCCATACTGAGGGCGGTAACTTTGCCCCCCAGCTTTTCCTTCAGCCGTACAGCCTCTTCGATGGCGTATGTATCAAAGGGATTGATCACCGACTGGCGTCCATCCCGGATGATGGTCTTGGTTTCCGGGTCCAATTTGACCTGGTTTGTGGAAGGCACCTGTTTGATGCAAACGATGATCTTCATTTGTTTTCCTCCTCCGGCGCAAACAGATTTCCCCGGTTGAGCAAATTCTGGGGGTCAAAAGCCTTTTTCAGCTGCCGCATTTCCCCGATGTGCTTTTCCCCGTACATCACCTTCAGGAACCCGGCTTTCAATTTGCCCACGCCGTGCTCGGCGGAAACGGCGCCGCCCTTGGCTGTGATCTTTGCAGCCCAGTCGTTGTAAAGTTCTTTGCCTTTTCGGTATTCTTCGCTGTCATTGGGCAGGATATTCACATGGAGATGGTTGTTGCCCACATGGCCCCAGATGGCCGACTGGAGCCCTCTTTCTTTCAGCATGGTGTTGTACATCGCCATGGTCTCTTCCAGTGCAGCATCGGGCACGGCCATATCGGTACCCAGCTTGGTGATCTCCTTGTTCTTTTTCTTCCGCTGGTCGATGAGCATATTGACGCACTCGGGAATGGCATGGCGGAAGAACATCAGCCGGTCCAGATCGGTCTGGCTGCGGGCCACCCAAGTGTCCTCTTCCTTCCCTCCGGCCTGCTGGATGGCTTTTCCCAGTTCCAGCAGCCGGTTTGTCATATCCTCTTCGGTATCCCCATGAAGCTCCACATAAATGGCGGTCTCGTATTGCTGGGGAATGTCATGGATCTGGGCAAAAGCACTGTTCTCCCGCTTTTCCCGACGAAGAATCTCCAGGGCATCTCCATTGAAAAACTCCGCCGACACCGGATGGATATCAAAACGGTCGCATCCCTCCAGCTGCTCCCCACGGATGAGGCGCACATAACGCAGGGCCTTTTCCTCCTGGTCAAAGAAGGCCGTGACGCCCCAGATGATCTGCGGCAGGGGCAGAAGCCGGATCTCGATCTCGCAGGTCACGCCCAGTGTGCCATCGCTGCCGATGAACAAGTCGATAAGATCCATATTGTCTTCGGCGTAATAACCGGAGGCATTTTTGGTGTGGGGCATCTGATACGAAGGCAGTGTAAAGTGAATTTCCTTGCCGCTATCGGTCCGCAGCGTCCCCTCTCTCTCCTGGGCAAATTGCTCTCCCCGGCGGAGGGTCAGGGTCTCCCCGTCCATCAGCACCACTTTCAGTCCATTGATATATCCCCGCACCGAACCATAGTGGAAGCTGCGGGCCCCGGAGGCGTTGCAGTTGACCATGCCGCCCAGGGAGGCCGAAGTCTCGGTGGGGTCCGGGGTAAAGAACTGCTCCGGCGCCCGGCAGAAGGCCGTATAGGCCGCCTTGGCTTCCTCGGTCCAATCCGCCGTCTGAAAACGCTTGCCGGAGATCATCTTCCGCAGCTCGGACAGCAGCACACCAGGCTGCAAGGTAAAATAGAATGTGCCGGTCTGCTCATCCTGGCGGCAGGAGAGCACCTTGTCCATCCGGCTCAGGTTCATAGCGTGTCCCTCGTAGGGCACGGCTGCCGCGGCCAGACCAGTGCGGGAGCCCTGCACCGTCGCAGGGATCTTTTTTTCGTACATCTCTTTCAAAATGCTGGAAACATCCTCTGTGGTACGGGGAAAAGAAATACTCTCCGCCTTTCCCACACTGCGGGATTCGTCCCGCAGATATTCCTCATATTCTCCGCTCATCGGGCGGATCAATGCGTTTGCCATATGATCGCTCCTTTTCACGGCTTAAAAGCCGGTGGCTTATTCAACACTCCTTATTCTAGACCTCAAGGGAGCAAAAATCTTTTGAAATTTTGAGACATTGTTTGCATATCTTGTTATTTCGGTGTATACTGGAGATACTTCAGCGAATCGGTGGGGAAGGTCTTTTATGGAAACCGACAACAAGCAAAATTTCTGCAAAGATTTCTACATCAGCTTTCATCAGAATGCTTCCTGGAAAATGGACAAGTTTCATTTCCACGATACCTATGAGATCCTTCTATGCCTGTCGGACGGAGGCGAATTTTTCGTAGGGGAATCCACCTACCCCATCAAGCGGGGCGGACTTCTGGTGTTCAACAGCATGGATCTGCACCGCAGCTCCGGCAGCACCCAGCCCAGCTACGACCGGTATGTGGCTCACTTTATCCCCGAATACGCCGCTGGCCTTTCCACTCCCCAAACCGATCTGCTCCGCTGCTTTGAGCATCCGGTGGGCTCCTATACCGGCAATGTGCAGCTGAGCGAGGAGCAGACACAGCAGCTCCTGTCCTATTTTGAAAAGGCCCGGAAGGCCGGGCAGAAGGGAGAATACGGAGACGATCTCCGCCGCCAGATGGCTTTTATCCAGCTGCTGCTCTATGTGAACTCCCTGTACGACCATGTGCATCGGGATCATCTCATCGTTCAGAAGGACAGCTTCCACAAAGTACAGCCCATTTTGTCCTATGTGCAGCAGAATTTCCAGAACCCCATCACCCTGGACAGCATCGCCCAACAGTTTTATATGAGCAAGTACTACCTGTGCCATCTGTTCAAGGATGTGACCGGTTTCGGCCTCAACGAATACATCATCAATCTGCGCATCCTCAAGGCCCGGGAACTGCTGCGGCAGAACATCTCGGTGCAGCAAGTAGGAGAGATCGTGGGTTTTTCCAACAATTCTCATTTTATCCGCACATTCAAAAGCATGGTGGGGGTCTCCCCCGGACAGTACTCCCACCGCTATCGATAAACATAACAAAACAGGACAACCCTTCTGGTTGCCCTGTTTTTCATTCTTCCTCCGGAAAGACTTCTCTGAGAAGCTGCCGGTATTCCTGTACCAGTCCCCAATGGCTCTCCAAAGGCGCCATGGCCTCCCCCAATTCCCGGTAATACCAGCGCTGCTTTTCTTTTCCCCGGTGAAACCGGCTCCAAAGAGCATCTCCCAACTCCCGATAATCCAAGCAAATGCTGCGAAGATTGGAAAGTTTATCCGCACAGGTGATGAGCTTTACATCCATTGAAATTTCAGATTTCAACATCCGAATGGTGTGTTCCTTCCGCTCTTCCCAGGACAAAGCCTTGTCCTCGCTGCACCCTTCCACCAGCTGCCGCACCACAAGGCCAAAGGCTTCCTCCAGCTGCTCAGAGGTGACAGAAGTATCCTCCAAAGTGTCGTGGAGCAGGCCAGCACAGATCACTTCAGCCGTCGCTCCCGCCTGGGCGAGAGTCTGGGCGACCTCTGCCGGATGGGCGATGTAGGGCACCGGGCTCCCCTTCCGCTTCTGTCCCTCATGGGCCAAGGCGGCAAACGAGTAGGCCCGATGGAGCAAAAGCCCTTCTTGTGTTTTTTCCATAGTTCCTCCTTGCAAAAAGGCCCCGGAAGATTTCCGGGGCCTTGGCTTTCATTTTACTGGGGCACTTTCACATCGGCGGGAATGGGGCAATGATAGGGCTTTCCGCCGGTCTTCTCTGTGAATTCCTTCTGGGCCTTCTCCAGAATCTGAGGATCTTCCAGGATCTTTAGGCCCCACAGAGCCATGGCCTTGGCGGCATAGATCATACCCTTCTGGCCCACACTGCTGCCAGAGCAGGAAGTGATCTGCCAGCTATGACCAGGAGCGCCCACATTCTCGCAGGCGGTGTTGAAGGTGACGGTGGGACAGATGTAGCACACATCACCCACATCGGTGGAACCGAAATCGCCTTCCACGCCCACAGGCAGAACGCCGGTGTGGAGATGGGTGCCTTCCGGCAGGCCGTAACCGGCAATGGCTGCGGCATACTGATCGGGCCGGGCCTCGTCCAGCTTCTGGGCAAACTCCAGCTCTTCAGCGGTCCAGGCCTCCTGAGGAGTCTCCACCATGCAATCATGGATCAGATCCACCAGCACGCCGTTGTTCAGCGTCTGATAGCAGCCGCCCATAAACTCGATCTCCAGTTTGGTCTCGGTCATATGGGCCGCGCCTTCGGCCACCTTCACCAGGCGGTCATAGACCTCGTCCACGGTCTCCCGCTTGGGCGCACGCACATAGTACCAAACAGTGGCATTATCCGGAACGATATTAGGTGCAGTGCCACCTTCGGTGATGGTGTAATGGATACGCACATCGGTGGTCACATGCTCACGCAGGTAGTTGGCGCCCACATCGGTCAGCTCCACGGCATCCAGGGCCGAACGGCCGTTATGAGGATCGCCGCCGGCATGGGCGGTGACGCCGTGGAAATGGAACTTCACGCTATTGAGGGCCAGGGAATTGCCCATGGTCACCTCATTGGCCGTGCCAGGATGGAAGGCGATGGCACAGTCCAGCCCGTCAAAGGCATGGCCCCGGGCCATGAAAGATTTACCGGTGAGCAGCTCTTCTGCCGGGCAACCGAAGTAAATGATGGTGCCCTTCAGGCCCTTCTCCTCCATCTCGGCCTTCATACCCAAAACAGCGCCCACATGGCCAACGCCCAACAAGTTATGGCCGCAGCCCTGGCCATAGGCCTGGCCTTCTACGGCCTTCTGCTGGGTACCTACTTCCTGACTCAGGCCGGGCAGGGCGTCATATTCTCCCAAAAAGCCGATGACCGGTTTGCCGCTTCCCCAAGCGGCTTTGATAGCGGTGGGCACTTCCCCGGCCCCCAGCTCCACGGTGAAGCCGTTTTTCTCCAACAGCTCTGCGGTCCACTTCTGGGCATTGTATTCATGGTATCCGCCCTCCGGGCAAGCCCAGATATCCAGGCTCAGCTTTTCCAGCTGGGAACGGTTTTTGTCGATGGCCTCATAGGCGATCTTGCCGGACATAACGATCACAACTCCCTTTTCATTTGATTTTACAGCTTTACAGCACTATTTTTATTATATCGGCGGAAAAAAGCAAAGTCAACGAAGGCCCCTGCCAAAGTTTCCCCCCTTTAATTTGTGGACTTTCTCCCATGGATGAAGCGCAGCATAGAATAATAAAAGATCGCAAGTTCAAAGGAGGCTTCTTCTCTATGCCGCAAAAAAGCTATGACCGCCCAGCCGCCCTGGCCTATGCACGCAAATGGGCCCTAGGACGCAATCCTGCCTTTCTGGATTTTGAAAACCTGGGGGGCGACTGCACCAATTTCATCTCCCAATGCGTTTACGCCGGGTCTGGTGTGATGAACTTCACCCCCACCTTCGGCTGGTACTACCGCTCCCCCTCTTCCCGGGCCCCCGCCTGGACAGGGGTGGATTTTTTCTACAACTTCATGACCGGCAACAACGGCCCCGGCCCGGTGATGGAGGAAGTGCCCATTTTCCGCCTGCTTCCCGGGGATGTGATCCAGCTGGGCACCCAGGAGGGCCAGTTTTATCACTCTCTGCTGGTCATCCGCACCGGCCCCATCCCCACCAGGGACAGCATCCTCATCGCCACCCATACCTATGACGCCTATCTCCGCCCTCTCAATACATACGATGCCCCCCGGATGCGTTTTCTCCATGTGAAGCATGTGAATCTCCCCTAACCCTTGCATTTTACCCTTTCCGGGTGTATCATGTGAAAAGAAATATGGATGAGAAAGGAGTGGAAAGATGCGCAATTCTTCCTGCCGGTAATGTGTTTTTTTACGGTCTTGTGCCGTGCTGCCGCAGGAGAAGTGCGCCCTTTCCTTCCTTTTGCCGTCTGGTGCAGACGGCTCTTTTGGCTGTGCAGGCCGGGGGAAAGAGCTTCCCTCGGCCTGCATTTTTTACTGTTTCAAACGCAGCCAAGGAGGTTTTTTTATGTCTCTCATCCAAGTAACCGATCTGACCTTTTCCTATCCTTCCAGCTATGACGAGATCTTCTCCCATGCCAGCTTTCAAATCGACACCCGGTGGAAGCTGGGGCTCATCGGCCGCAACGGCCGGGGCAAAACCACCCTTCTCCGCCTTTTGATGGGGGAATATCCCTATGGCGGCTCCATTCACTCTTCGGTGGAGTTTGATTATTTTCCCTATCCTGTCCCCCATCCGCAACATCGGGCCGGAGAAGTTCTGGCCGCACTGTGCCCCCAGGCCCAGCCCTGGCAGATCGCCCGGGAGATCTCTCTGCTGGAAGTGGAGGAAGCGGCTTTGGAGCGGCCCTTTTCCTCCCTCTCCCAAGGAGAACAGACCAAACTACTTCTTTCGGCCCTCTTTTTAAAAGAAGGGCACTTTCTTCTCATCGACGAACCCACCAATCACTTAGACGAAGAAGGGCGGCGGAAAGTGGCCGCCTAGACGGAATACCGGCCCAGCAACAAAAAAGCCCGCGCTGATAACCAGCCGGACTGCTTCCTTTTTTGATCTGTCTCGCTCGCCAGGCCGGTATTCCGTCCACCCGGCGAACAGACAGTGGTATTTAATTTATAAAGCGCAATCAGGCTGCGCTGTCCATGCTTTCATGCAATGGAATTGATTTATGTTTGTAAGAGGAATTATCTTTGTGGATGGTGTTTCATTTCGGACTCGTTCTTCTACACGGCCTCGCCTCCTTTCCTTTCCGTAGTCTCTATGTAAAAGCCTTTGGCTGGCTTTCCTATCGATGGTTTTAGTATACCTGGCATTTATGTCCAAAGTTTGTACAGCTTTTAAATATTTTCCTTCGGCTTTTCCGTTATTTTTTCGTCAATTTGCCGATTCGCCGAATTTTTTTCGCTATTTTTGTTCATTTTGCCTTTTCCCAAAAATAATGGGCTTTTCCCCGGCCAATTCTCTGTTTTTCTTCGTGAAATCATATAATACTAAGAAATCTTTTTTATGCAAATTTCTCAACTTTTACCTTTCATCCCATTCTCGAAAAATAAAAAAGCAAATTTGTGAGCGTTTTAACGGAGTTTTTTGTTCCGTCACTTCCCAAAATAGTATATAATACAAAGTGGAAATAGGCAATCTGCACAGGACACCAGTCCTGTGCGGCAACTGACACAAATCCGATTTTGAGGAGGAAACTGCAATGGCTTTCAAAAGCGACATCGAAATCGCACAAGCGACCACTATGGCTCCCATCGGGCAGATCGCCGCATCCATCGGCCTGACCGAAGACGAGCTGGAGTATTACGGAAAATACAAAGCGAAGGTGGATTACAACCTTCTGAAAACCAAATATAAAGATACCCCCAATGGCAAGCTGATTTTGGTTACCGCCATCAACCCCACCCCGGCTGGCGAAGGCAAAACCACTACCACCGTCGGTCTGGGCGACGCTCTTCATCGCCTGGGCAAAAAGGTGGTTATCGCCCTGCGTGAGCCCTCTCTGGGGCCTGTGTTCGGCGTGAAAGGCGGCGCTGCCGGCGGCGGTTATGCCCAGGTTGTGCCCATGGAGGACATCAACCTCCACTTCACCGGCGACTTCCACGCCATCGGTGCGGCCAATAACCTGCTGGCCGCTATGATCGACAACCATATCTACCAGGGCAATGCCCTGCAAATCGACCCTCGCCGGATCACCTGGCGCCGCTGCGTGGATATGAACGACCGTCAGCTTCGCTTCATCACCGACGGCCTGGGCGGCAAAGCCAACGGCATGCCCCGTGAGGATGGCTATGACATCACCGTGGCCTCGGAAGTTATGGCCGCTCTGTGCCTGTCCTCCGACATTCTGGATCTGAAAGCCCGGCTGGGCCGGATCATCATCGGCTACACCTACTCCGGACAGGCCGTCACCGCCCACGATCTGAAGGCCGAAGGCGCCATGACCGCGCTGTTGAAAGACGCCCTCAAACCCAACCTGGTGCAGACCCTGGAAAAGACCCCCGCCTTTATCCATGGCGGCCCCTTTGCCAACATCGCTCACGGCTGCAACAGCATCACGGCCACCCGTATGGCTTTGAAACTGGGCGATTACGCCGTCACCGAAGCCGGCTTCGGCGCCGACCTGGGTGCGGAGAAGTTCCTGGACATCAAGTGCCGCATGGCCGGCTTTGTTCCCTCCTGCGTGGTCATCGTGGCCACCGTCCGGGCCCTGAAGAGCCACGGCGGCGTGGACAAGGCCAATCTGAACGAAGAAAATCTGGAAGCTCTGGAGAAGGGTCTGCCCAACCTGCTCAAGCACATTGAAAATGTGACCAAGGTCTGGAACCTGCCTGCTGTGGTGGCCATCAATGCCTTCCCCACCGACACCCAGAAAGAGCTGGAACTGGTGGAGCAGAAGTGCCGTGAGATGGGCGTCCATGTGGCCCTTTCCCAGGTGTGGGCCAAGGGCGGTGAAGGCGGCGAAGAGCTGGCCCGCGAAGTACTCAAGCTCATCGACACCGCCGATCTGTCCCACTTCCAGTTCACCTATCCCGATGAAATGGGCATCGCTGAGAAGATCGAGACCATCGCCAAAACTATCTACGGCGCCGACGGAGTGGACATTCTCCCCGCCGCCAAAAAGCAGATCAAGCAGATCGAAGAAATGGGATTTGCCCATGTGCCGGTGTGCATGGCCAAAACCCAATATTCCCTCTCCGACGACCAGAAGAAAAAGGGCCGTCCCCAGGGCTTCAAGATCACGGTACGCAATGTAAAGATCTCCGCTGGAGCCGGCTTTGCCGTGGCCCTTACCGGCGATATCATGACTTTGCCCGGCCTGCCCAAAGTTCCGGCTGCCGAACACATCGATGTGGACGAAGCCGGCAAGATCTCCGGCCTGTTCTAATGGTTTTTACCGATCTGCCCGCAGCCATGGCTGCGGGCAGACTTAAGCGCATCGAAAAAGTGGTCAAGACCACTTTTTCGAGTTTTTGCAAGGGTCTGTATGCAGCCTATTGACCGCTAAAAGTGGCCAATAGGCTACACTTGCCCCTTGATAAGTATAAAAACCGACGCACAGGCCGCCGGTTTTTATGAATTGATAAGGGGCAGGGCAAACAGTTGTTTTTGCTGTATCGTTTTTCACTGTTTGAAACTTGGGTCTATTTTATCTTATCAAACAAAGGAGAAGAAGCCATGCTTCATTTGACCTGCGAGGAATTTCTCACCCAGCTTTCCACCAAACAGCCGGTGCCCGGCGGCGGCGGTGCTTCCGCTTTGTGCGGCGCTTTGGGCGTGGCCCTGGGCAGCATGGTCTGCAATCTTACCCGGGGCAAAAAGAAGTACGCCGCCGTGGAAGAAGACATCCTGCGCATTCTGAAGGAAGGGGAAGAGCTGCGTCTCCATCTGCAAAATCTGGTACAGGCCGATGCCGACGCCTTTGAGCCTCTGTCCCAGGCCTATGGTCTGCCCAAAAATACGCCGGAAGAGCTGGCTCACCGGCAGGCAGTGATGGAAAAATGCCTGAAAGACGCCTGCCAGGTGCCGTTGCGCATTATGGAAGCCTGCACCAAGGCCATTGCCCTTCTGGAGGAACTGTCGGAAAAGGGTTCCCGCATCGCCCTGTCCGATGTGGGCGTGGGTGCCGCTTTCTGCCGGGCCGCTCTGGATGGCGCCAGCCTGAATGTGTACATCAACACCAAGCTGATGCAGGACCGGGAAACTGCCGCCCAGTGGGAAGAAGCAGCCGATGCCATGCTGAAAGAGTGGCTGCCCCGGGCCGATCAAGTGGTGGAAGCCGTCAAAGGCTCCATCCGTAAATAAGGAGGATGCAAAATGGCTGAATTGCTGAAAGGCAAAGAAGTTGTGGCCGCCATGAAAGAGCGGCTGCTGCAGCAGGTGAACAAACTGGAAGAAGCGGGAGTGCATCCCCAGATGGCCATCGTCCGCTGCGGCGCACGGCCGGATGACCTGTCCTATGAAGCCGGAGCCATCAAGCGCTTTTCCGGCCTGGGCATCGGCCTGCGGGTGGTAGAGCTGCCCCAGGACATCGACCAGCCCTCTTTCATTCAGGAACTGGAGAAGCTCAACGCAGACGACAGCATCCACGGGGTGCTGGTGTTCCGCCCCCTGCCCTCCCAGCTGGATGAGGGAGTCATTAAATATATTCTCTCCCCGGAAAAGGATATGGACGCCATGAACCCGGATAACCTGGCCAAGGTGTTTGCCGCCGACCCTTCCGGCTATCCCCCCTGCACCCCGGAAGCGGTGATGGAGCTTCTCGACCACTTCGGCGTAGAGCTTTCCGGCAAGCGGGTGACCATTGTAGGCCGGAGCATGGTGGTGGGCAAACCCCTCAGTATGATGATGCTGGCTAAAAACGCCACCGTCACCATCTGCCATACCCGCACCCAGGATCTCCCCGCCCGCACCCGGGAGGCTGATATTCTGGTGGCTTGCGCCGGCAAAGCCAAAATGATCTCCCGGGATCATGTTTCCCCGGGTCAGGTGGTCATTGATGTGGGGATCAATGTGGATGAAAACGGCAAACTGTGCGGCGATGTGGATCAGGCTGCCGTAGAAAATGTGGTAGCTCACCTCACTCCGGTTCCCGGTGGTGTGGGCACGGTGACTACCAGCTGCCTGGCCCAGCATGTGGTCCGGGCCGCCATGAAACAAGCCGGTTTGAACTGAAAACCCCCAAGGGGCACGCCGGCCAAAGGCGCGCCCCTTTCTTTTTTTTGAAAAGGAGGATGGATCATCGTGTATCAGGACGCACTCACGGCAGTGGCCCAGGGAGCGGAGAAAAAGGCCCGTCTTTTTTCCCGCCATCCCTTGGGCGCGCTCATTTCCACTATGCTGGCCGGAGCCTATATCGGCTTTGGCGTGATTCTGGTCTTTACCGTAGGCGGCACTCTTTCCGCCGCCGGTTCCCCCTATACCAAGCTGATTATGGGACTGTTGTTCGGCGGGGCGCTGAGCTTTGTACTTATGGCCGGGGCCGATCTGTTCACCGGCAACACCATGACCATGACGGTGGGAGCTCTGGAAAAGAAGGTTTCCTGGAAGCAATGTGTCTATGTTCTTTTGTTCAGCTACATCGGAAATCTCCTGGGGGCCCTTCTCCTTTCCCTGCTGATGCGCTGGGGCAATCTGTTCGGAAAAGAAGCCATGGAGTTTATCCTCCAAAGCGCCGAAACCAAAATGAACAGCTCCTTCCCCACCCTTTTCATCGCGGGTATTCTGTGCAACATCCTGGTTTGCCTGCCGGTGTGGTGCTCTTTCAAGCTGCAAAGCGAAAGTGCCAAGCTGCTGATGGTCTTCTGGGGCATCGTCATGTTCATCACCCCTGGCTTCGAGCACTGTGTGGCCAACATGACTCTGCTCTCTTCTGCGTTGCTGTCCGGCCAGGAGGCCGCCATTTCCCTGGGTGGCTTCTTCTGGAACATCTTAATCTCCGGCCTGGGCAACCTGGTGGGCGGGGCTCTGGTGGTAGGCGGCGGCTACTACCTGATCTCCCACGGCAAAAAACAATAAGAGCTTTCCCATCCCGGCGGATTTTCCGCCGGGATTTTTCTTGACAAAATATCTCTACAAATATAGAATAAAACTATACTACTACATTTGTAGAGGTGAGTGCCATGACTACCATCCGCCGTCTGCCCGATGGGGAGCTGGAAGTGATGCAGGCCCTGTGGGACTGCGCTGTTCCCGCTTCCCGTGGAGAGATTGAAGAGCATTTTCAGAAACTTTTTCATCGCCGTCCGGCCATGACCACCCTTTTGACCCACCTCACCCGGCTGGGAGAAAAGGGTTTTGTCCGCATTGAGAAGGAAGGCCGCCAGAACCGCTACACCCCTCTAGTCTCCCAGGAAAGCTACCTGGCCCGCCAGGGCCAGCATTTCGTCCAGGATGTATGCCGGGGGAACATAGGCATTCTGGCAGCCGCTCTTTCCGCCGGCGGCCTGACCCAAAAGGATCTGATGGAATTGCACCGTCTTTTGGAGGAAGGTGAACTGTGATGACCATGAAGCTGATCCTCAGTCTGATTTTCGCCGTGGCCGCTGCCTGGGGCTTTTCCGCCCGGCAGCAGGAAGAGCAAGACCTGTTCTGGAAACCGCTGAAAAAAGGACGAAAAACCGTGCTGCTCTTTCCCTTACTTCTGCCCTGTTTTCTTCTGCTGCTCCTTTGTTTCCAGCTCTTTTTGCCCTCGGCTGATTTTTTATCCCCCATTGCCCTGATCCTTCTGGGGTATCTCAGCTTGTATTTTGCCCTGCTTTTGCTCCTTCTACCTCTGCTGCGCCGCTTCTTTTCCGCCAAAGCCTGCGCCAGCCTATGGCTTCTGCCCAACCTGCTCTATCTGCTTTTCAACCTGGATAGCATGTTCGCCCCGCGCATCATCCTGCCTCTCCCCTTTGCCTTTCGGCCCTGGATGGTCGTTGTGTGGCTGGGTGGCTTTGTACTGATGCTTCTATGGCAAACGGTGACCCACCTGCGTTTTCGCCGCCGGGTGCTAAAAGATGCCGTCCTGGTGACCGATGAAAAAGGCCTCCGCCTGTGGCAGGAAGCGCAAGAAAAACCTGCAAACCGCCAGAAAAAGTTTCTCTCCTTTTCCGGCCACCTTCTGCCCCGCAACACTCCCGTTATGGTCGAAGAAGAGACCCTTCGCCTGTGGCGGGAGTGCCAGACCCGCAGCGGCTGCCGCCGGGAGATCCTTCTGCTCCGTTCTCCCGTGCTTGCAACACCCCTCACTCTGGGGCTGTTTGACCGCACCCTGCGGCTGGTTTTGCCCCAGCGGGAATACACTCTGGAAGAACTGGAACTGATCTTCTGCCACGAGGTGGGCCATATCCGCAATGAGGACATCAAAACCAAGGCTTTCCTTTTCTTCTCCTTGGCCTTGGGTTGGTTCAATCCCCTGATCTGGCTGGCCTGCTGCAAAGTGGCCCAGGATTTAGAGCTGAGCTGTGACGAAGGGGTGCTCTATCGCCAGGATGACAAAACCCGCCGCAAATACGCTGCTTTGCTGCTGCACACCGCCGGAAGCAGCCTGGGGCTGACCTCCTGCCTCTCCGCCAACGGCCGCACGCTGCGCTACCGGCTGCGTCGGGTACTTCATCCCGGCAAAAAGCTCTCCGGTGCCCTCCTCCTGGGACTGAGCACCTTCTTTATGATGATGAGCTATGGCTCCATTGCCCTGGCTCAGCCGGCCCGCACCGCCGATGAGCTGATCTTTCAGAACATCCCCTCCGGCAGCCAGCTTACCGCCATTTCGCAAAAAGACGGATTTTCTTCTTACCAATCCATCTACGCCTGGGAAGAAGAGGGACTGACCGACTATCTGAAGGGGCTTTCTGTTGAGCCTTTGCTCACCACTGCCCTGCCGGAAGAAGATTGGGAAATCTATATCACCTTTTCCGACGACCAGAGCGCCACCCGGCTCACTCTTTCCCGGGATTTTCTCACAGCTTATCTGCCCTATGACAACAAAGGGGCCATCTATTACAAACTCACCGAACCCTTGGACAAAGAGACCCTTTTTTCCTTCCTGGACCCTTCGGCCCCCGATCCCGACCCCGATCCCACGCCTCCCACTCTGGATCTGTTCTTTGACCATCCGGAACTGAGACAGACGCCCCTTTCCGCATCCCGCACCATCCTCAGCGAAAGCCGGAACGGCATTTTGCAGGAAGAGCGGCCCTATTGGCGGTGGGAGGGGGACCCCAGCGGCATCAAAGGCTTCCCCACCGAAGAAGTGCGGCTGGGTTTCTCTCTTCCCTGCCTGCCCGGCGGCACCATTCTGGTTCAGCAACTGGATGGAGGGCGAGAATACTCCCTCCCGCTGGATGGGCTGGTAGGAAATGCGCTGCCGCTGGCCCCTTACAGCGCCCGCTATACCATCACCGCTTCCTTCTCCCATCCCGTTCAAAACACCGTATACGAAGCACAGTTCTGCTTCGATGTGCGGCTGCCTTAGCAAACAATCCCCTCTGGCAAAACCAGAGGGGATTGTTTATAATTTTGAATCAATTTTCTTTTTGTGGGTGCTGCTGTTGCAGTTTACGGAACAAGCGGGCAAGCACCACCACGGCTGCCACGGCCAGAACCACTTCAGCGGTGAGCTGGGCATAGGCCAGACCATACAGGGGGAACAGCTTGTTGAGGATATACAGGGCAGGGATCTCCAGCACGATTCCGCATGATGGCGAAGAGAAAAGCCCATCCGCCCAAGCCGGTGGCCTGGAAAACGCCCACAGCCAGAAAATCCACACAGAGGAAAGGCAGACCCAGGCAGCAGCCCCGGAGGAACCGGGTGCCATAATCGATGATGGCCTGGTTATCCATAAACATCTGCACCAGAGGACCGGCCGCCAGAAAATAGATGGCGGACATGGTAAGGATAAAGCCCAGAGAAAGCTTAACGGCAAAGAGCAATGTACCCTTCATCCGCTTCACATTGCCCGAAGCATAGTTGTAGCTGATCAGGGGCATAATGCCCTGGGACAGGCCCATGGAAATGTTCATGGGAACCATGTTGATCTTCTGGGTGATGCCCATGGCCGCCACGGCATTGGCTCCAAAGGCCGAAGTAAAGTTGTTAAGGATGGTCATGCCGGTGACATTGAGCAGATTCTGGATGGAAGCGGGGATGCCCACAATGCACACGCCCCGGACGATCTGCTTTTCCATGCTGAATTTTTTCGGAGAGACGCACACATAGGTATGCCCTCTTTTTTTATAAAGCAGCACAAAGAAATACAGGCAAGCCACGCAGTTGGAAATGAAGGTGGCCAGACCGGCGCCCTCGGCTCCCATATCCAGCCCCCAGGGCAGGATAAAAATGGGGTCCAGCAGAATGTTGAGCAAGCAGCCGCTCATGGTGCCCACACTGGCATGAAGGGCTGAGCCTTCCGACCGCACCAGATAGGCCATCACCACATTCAGAATGGCAGGGGCCGCACCAAAATTCACCGTCCACCACAAGTAACCGGAAGTGGCCGCGGCCGTTTCCGTGCTGGCGCCCAGCAAAGTGAGCAAAGGCCCTTTGAACACGGTACACAAAAGGGAAAAAAGCAATCCTGCACCAATGGAGCAATAAAAAGCAAAGGCCGAGCTGCGGTACACCGTCTCATAGTCCTTCCGCCCCAAAGCCCGGCTCATCATACTGGAACCGCCCACGCCGAAAAGGTTGTTGACGGCATTGAAAGCCAGAAGCACCGGCGCCGCCAGGGTCACGGCGGCATTTTCAATGGGCTCATTGAGCATGCCCACGAAATAAGTATCGGCCAGATTGTACAGCACCATCACCAGCGCACTGAGTATGGTGGGAATGGCCAGCTGAGCCACCGCCTTGGGTATGGGCGTTTGCTCAAACAATCGGGTCTTTTCGCTGTCCTGCATGGAAAAACTCATCCTTTCCAGGGGTTTACGCCGGCCTCGCCGGCAAAAAAGCAAGACGGAATGTATTCCGCCCTTATCTTTTTATTCTGAATGGTTTCACTCCATCTGTCAAGCCTCTAAATTGTTTTGCATCCCGGTTCGTCTTTTGGTATACTATCATTAGCATCCTAACGATACCGTGGGAAAATCAAAAAAGAAAGCGGTGGTTTTATGACTCCTTCCCCATCGGCGGCCGACGCCCAATTCATTCGCATGACCGAAACCCCTATCCCAAAGCTCATCGGCAAGCTGGCTGTGCCCACCATTGTCAGCATGATGATCACCTCCATCTATAACCTGGCGGATACCTTCTTCGTCAGCAAACTGGGTACCAGCGCCACCGGAGCGGTGGGCGTGGTATTCTCCCTGATGGCCATCATCCAGGCCGTTGGCTTTATGCTGGGCATGGGTTCCGGCGGCTACATCTCCCGGCTTTTGGGACAAAAGCAAAACGACAAGGCCAATGAAGTGGCGTCTTCCGCCTTCTTTACCGCCGCCATTCTGGGCCTTGCCATCACTTTGTTCGGCACCCTCTTCATGGATACACTGATGCGGGCCCTGGGTGCTACCGAAACCATTTTGCCTTATGCGGAGGATTATGCCCGGGTGATTTTGCTGGGCGCCCCCTTTATGTGCACCTCTTTTGTGATGAACAACGATCTGCGGGCCGAAGGCCAGGCCGTGCTGGCTATGCTGGGCATCGGATTCGGCGGCCTTCTCAACATGGTGCTGGACCCAGTGTTTATCTTCACCTTTGACATGGGCATCCAGGGCGCGGCCATCGCCACCGTGCTCAGCCAGATCGTCAGCTTTGCTATTTTGATTTCCCACTATATCCAGGGCCGCAGCGCTGTGCGCATCCGGCTGCGGTCGGTGTCCCGTCAAGGGGCTGTCTATTGGGAGATTTTGCGTACCGGTGCTCCTTCCTTCTTCCGGCAAGGTCTGGCCAGCGTGGCTTCTGTGATGCTCAACCGGGCCGCCGGGCTCTATGGCGATGCCGCCATCGCCGCCATGTCGGTGGTCAGCCGGGTGTTTATGTTCATCCTCTCCGCCCTTCTGGGCTTTGGCCAGGGCTTCCAGCCGGTGGCCGGCTACAACTACGGCGCCCGCCGCTATGACCGGCTGCGCCAGGCCTATTTCTTCTGCCTGAAAGTAGGCGTGGTGGGTCTCTTTATCATGGCGGCCATTGGCTTTATTTTCGCCCCGGACATCATGGCTATCTTCCGCCGGGACGATCCTCTGGTCATCGCCATCGGCTCCCGGGCTTTCCGGCTCCAATGTGCCCTGCTTCCCTTCCAAGCCCTGGTGGTCATCTCCAATATGCTCTTCCAATCCACCGGTCAGGCCAAAGAAGCTACCCTTCTAGCCATCTCACGCCAGGGGCTGTTTTTCCTTCCGCTGATCCTGCTGCTTCCCACCCTCTTTGACAGCATTCTGGGTGTGCAGCTGGCCCAGCCCATTGCCGATCTGCTCACCGCCATTCTGGCCCTTCCTCTGGTCATTCGCTTTTGGCGGAAGATCTCTCTCCGTGAGGCCCAGGAAAAAAAACAACTGACCATTTCATAAAAAAAGCGTTTGCCGGGGAAACCGGCAAACGCCTTTTTTCATTCTTATCTGCCATAGGGCACCCGGAAAAACCGGGATTTCACCGGAGGTGGAATCCCCTCATCCAAACTCACAGGAGCAAAACCAAACAAGGCGGCCATATCCATCAGCCGCGCTTCTTCCTGGCCGATCCCCGGCGCGCTCCACACCCGATGAAAGGGAAAAATGCGGGGCGTGGGCAGCAGACGGGAAACTTCTTGAGGGAAGGCTCCGGCCTGGGATGAAATGCCGTACTCTTTCAGGATTCCCTTGCTTCCCCTGGCATACCAGCGGGAAAAACGCCGGGCGGGAAGAAAGCAGCCCATGAGCAAAAGCTCCCCATCCTCCACCGAAAAGGAAAGGGCCGGGGCGTGAAATACCGTACCATAGATCTGGGCCAGCTCTTCCGCCAAGTCGGGATCAAAGCCCTGGCGGCACACCGGGTCCCAGCAGGTGAGCCAGCGGGTATCCGGCGGAAGTGCTGCGGCCACCACATTCTCCTCTTCCCAAATTTCTTCCTGGGGACAGACAAAGGTATCATCCAGCCGCAGCCCCGCTTGATGCAGCAGACGGGGAATCTCCTCCAAGGACTGCCTCTCCGGCAAAAGCACCATTACATTGCCAAAATAAGCGCCCATACTGCTCCCCTTCTCACTGGCCCAGAAGCAAGGCTACGGCGTAGGCTTTCATCCCTTCCATCCGGCCGGTAAAGCCCAGCTTCTCTTCGGTTTTACCTTTGATGTTCACCTGTTCCGGTCCGATTTTCAGAGCCTGAGCCAGTTTTTCCCGCATGGCCGGAAAATAAGGCAGCAATTTGGGCTTTTGGGCCACGATGATCAGATCCACATTTTCTACGCTCCAGCCCTCTTTTTTCAAAAGGGCCGCCGTGTGCTCCAGCAGCTGGATGCTGTAAATGCCCTTATAGGCCGGGTCGGTATCGGGAAAATGGCTGCCGATATCCCCCAGCCCGGCGGCGCCCAGCAAAGCATCAATCAGCGCATGGGTGGCCACATCGGCATCGCTGTGGCCCAGAAGGCCCTTGTCATGGGGCACTTCCACCCCACACAAAATCAGTTTGCGGCCTTCTTCCAACCGGTGTACATCGTATCCGTTTCCCACTCGTATCTTCAAAGGTTGTTCCTCCCTTGTTCTGTTCCCATCCGCTCCAAAAGAACCTGGGCAATATCCAGGTCTTCCGGTGTGGTGATCTTGATATTGTCATAGGAGCCCATGACAATGGCCGGACGAATGCCCAGCTTCTCCACGGCAGCGCAGTCATCCGTCACCTTTTCCCCATCCTGGGCCGCCTTGCACAAAGCCCCTTTCAAAAGGTCGATATCGGTGACCTGAGGCGTTTGCACCGCATACAAAAAAGCCCTGTCCGGCGTTTGCTGTACAAGGCCGTTTTCCACCACTTTGATGGTGTCTTTCACCGGCACGGCCGCTGTGGCACACCGGGCTTCGTAAGCTTTCTGACACACCTTTTCTGCAAGAGCCGGGGTGAGCAATGGCCGCGCCCCATCCTGCACCAATACAAACTTGGTCTGCAAACTGCATTCGCACAACGCCTTATACACGCTGTCGGCCCGCTCCTGACCGCCCCGCACCACTTTGAACACCTTGCTGATGCCAAACTCCCGGCAGACCTCGGTAATGGGCAGAAAATTCCCTTTCGAAGCCGCCACCACGATTTCATCCACGCAGGAGCTTTTTTCCAACGCCAGCAAAGTATAGGCGATCACCGGCACGCCATGGATCTCGGCCAGGAGTTTATCCACGCCTCCCATCCGGCGGGCGCTGCCGCCGGCGGCCACCACCGCAGCGGTATAGGGCCGCTCCTTCTTTTTAAGCAAAGAACGCAACTGTTGTAGCAAATCCGATCCCCTCCCTCTCAGCCACTCCAGAGGACCGGCTGCCCTTTATTACTATACCAATGTTTTTTCCACGATATGCTCGATCTGCCCATAATCCTGCTCCAGCACCAAAGACAGTTCCGAAACCAGGATTTTTTTAGCGCTGGAAAGCATTTTCCGCTCACCGGTGGACAGATTCTTCTGGCCATCCCGCCGCCGCAGGCTGCGGATGACCACGGCCACCTGCTCCAGGTCGCCGCTGCGGATACGCTGCATGTTGTCTTTATAACGCTGGTTCCAATTCCCCTCCTGACACACGGGAATCTCCTCCAGCCTGTCCAGAAGGTTCTGGGCTTCTTCCCGGGAAACGGTGGGGCGCAGCCCCACGGCCCCGCAGCTATCGCAGGGCAAAAGCAGCGTCATGGAGCCTACACAGAGGCGCAAAAGGTAAAAAAGGCGCTCTTTCCCCCCTTCTTCCCGGGGTAGGATCTGCTCGATCACTCCCGCGCCATGCATGGGATGCGCCACCTTCTCGCCCACTGTATACATCACGCCGCCTCCTTCTTTAAGCCGCCATACAGTGTCACCTATATATCCATTTTTCTTTTCCAGCCATCAGGCCATCAATTTGAACAAAAATTTTCCTTTTCACTTTCCTAATTTATTCTATTGTACCACATTTTTCTCTCTAAAACAAGTAAAACCCCGGTTTCTCACGGAGATTTCATGAAAAATCGGGGAAAAATTCTGATAGAATGAAATTTCCTTTTTAAAGTTCTGGCTCCAACAGCTGAAAGGGCTTATTCAGCTCCATACACAGTGCAATCACATTCCGTGTGCCCGGAGATGCTCCATCCCACAGACAAAGCACCAGATCGGCTTTCTGCACGATTTCCCGATTGCGCACAATGGGGGCCATTTTTCCGAAAATTTTATAATTGGGCAGGATCTCCTCCAGGGGAATCTTCCTCTCTTGGGCCACGCGCCTGGCCAGGCTGTCGGCCCCTTTGGCTCCGCCGCTGAGGATGGTGGTCACTCCATTGGGAACATTTTTCTCCAGCAATTCATAAAATTCCTCTCCCATGGTCCGGGAGCCCACAATGGCCAGTTTCACAGCCTTTTCCCTCCGTTTCTTTTGCAAGAACCGTTTTTTTCCTTAGCAGATTATAAACAGAATACCATTATTCTTGCAAAGTATCAACCATAGCGGCGGGAATGCTAATAGGCGTGGCAGAAAGGAGTGAAATCCCATGGACAAAAATCACAAACCCAATCCTATCTGGGGCCGGATCGGCAAATGCGCCGGGGCGTTGTCCCTGGTTCTTGCTGCCGCTCTGACCCTGTTTCCTCTGGGCGGCGAAGACGCTTTAGCCGCCGTCTCTGCTCAAATCGACAGCATCAATGTATCCAAAACCGACTCCGGCGAGATCGTTCGTCCGGAGAGCACCCGCCTCATCCCTCTTGGCCACACCACCGGCATTAAGCTCTTTTCCCAAGGGGCCATGGTGGTGGGCTTTGCTCCGGTAGACGCTTCTTCCCAAAGCTCTCCGGCTGAAAAGGCCGGACTGCGTTTGGGTGACCTGATTATCAAAGTCAATGACACCCCTGTAGACAGCAACGAATCCATGGCCCAGGCCGTGGAAAGCAGCCAAGGAGCCCAGCTGACCATCCATTTCAAACGAGGTGAAGAAGAAAAGACCCTCCAGGTAAAGCCGGTAAAGGATGAAGCCAGCGGCACCTATCGCATCGGTGCTTTTGTTCGGGATAGTCTGGCCGGTATCGGCACCATCACCTTCGTAGACCCGGAAAACGGCGCTTTTGGCGCTTTGGGCCACGGCGTGGCCGATCAGGATACCGGTGAACTGATGCCCATTGGCGGCGGCAGTCTGATGCCTTCCCAGGTGGCCGGTGCGGAAAAAGGTGAAGTTGGCTCCCCTGGCGAACTGGTGGGCGAATACGACCTGACCCGTGATCAGGGTGTCCTTTACCAGAACACCGACAGCGGTATCTACGGCAAGATCACCGATTCCTCCCTTTATGAAGGACGGCAGGCCCTGGAGACCGCTCCCAAATCCCAGATCAAAGAAGGCAAAGCCCAGATCATCGCCAATGTAGATGGAGATGACACCGCTTACTACGATGTGGAGATCCTGAAGGTATACCCCGACGATGACGATGAAAGCAACCGGAACATGATGATCAAAGTCACCGACAAAGAACTGCTGGAAAAAACCGGCGGAATTGTCCAGGGCATGAGCGGCAGTCCCATTGTGCAAAACGGCAAACTCATCGGGGCCGTCACCCATGTGCTGGTGAACGACCCCACCCGGGGCTACGGCATTTTCATTGAAAATATGCTGGATACCGCCTACAGTCTGCAATAACACAGCCACACCCAAAGGGCAGCCTTCCTGGCTGCCCTTTGAGCGTGTCGAAAAAGTGGCTTAGGCCACTTTTTCGAGTTTTTGCAAGGGGCTGGCGGCGAGCCGCCGCTCCCATACTGCGCTCCCGCGCTGGGCAGGTCCGATGCAGAAAGGCAAAGAAAGTATGGCCGTCCGGCCACCGGACCAGCGGGGCGCCCCGCCCTTGAGAAGTGCAAAAAGCCACGCACAGGTCGCGGCTTTTTGCGGATTTATAGGGGTAGGGCGGACGACCCTTTTCATTATATAGGTTTTTCGACAGTCTGAAAGGGCAGCCTTCCTGGCTGCCCTTTTCTATTTTTCCCAGAACCTGCTGACAGGCAAAAAGCCATATGGTACAATAAATTCAATCCATATGGCAAAGGGGGATTTCCCATGACCGCATTTAAAAAACAGATCCTGCTGGGTGTTATTCTAGTGATTCTGGCAAACATTCTGGCTTTTGCCCTTCATCAGGGCCTGTTTTCCAACATCGCCTGGCTTCTCTACGGTCTGCTGTGGATCGTGCATCCGGTGTATCCAGAGCAGATGGACGCCAAAAAAGGGCGCTTGGCCTCCTGGCTGGCCGGTGCAGTGTGCATCCTCATCGGACTTATGACCCGCTTTGTGATTTCATAAAACAGAAACGCCGCAATAGAACACCAGGAAAGGAAGGTGCTGTCGTGATCCCTGCCGATCTTTCATCTGTTTACACAGTCAGGCCGATTGAAGAGACAGACATCCAGACCGTCTATGCACTGGCCAGAAAAAACCCGCTTTTTTACCAACACTGCCCGCCTTTTGTCACCAAAAGCAGCCTTTTGGCGGACATGAAGGCGCTGCCGCCCAACAAAACTCTTAGAGACAAATATTATCTTGGCTTCTGGAAAGATGGCGAATTGATTGCTGTGGTGGATCTGATCCTGGCTTTCCCCAATGACCAAACGGCATTCATCGGCTTTTTCATGGTAAACCGGGCTTTTCAGGGAAAAGGGATCGGGTCTGCCATCCTCCATGAACTGCTCAGTTCCATCCGGCAGCTGGGTTATTTTTTCGTCCGCCTGGGCTATGCAAAAGGTAATCCACAAAGCCGGGCCTTTTGGGTCAAAAACGGTTTTGCGGAAACCGGGGTAGAGTATAAAAATCCGGGGTATACCGTGATGGTAATGGAGCGCTCCCTTGCTCCCTGCCCGGCATCCCCTTCCAGCGAGAGAATGCTCGAAACGCCACGAAAGTTGTAAAATCACCGCATTTTGTGAGCAAAACCGGAGTTTGTTGTAAAAATAAATTGCAATATTTTCGGTCGTTCCATCTTGAAAGGCCCCATCTATTGTGGTATTTTATAGTTACAGCGCTGGTAACACACCAATTTGTCAAATAACGGAGTTGTGAGCTATGAATACCAAAATACGCCTATTATTGGCCGATGACAGCGGGGAGTTTCGTGCTCTTTTGCAAAAAAATCTGGAGGAACACCCTGAGATTCAGGTGGTAGGGGCCGCCGGCGATGGAGAAGAACTGGTGCAGCTTTCTTCCCAGCTCTCCCCCGATATCATCCTCACCGATACTGTGCTGTCCAAACTGGATGGCCTGGCCGCCATCCGCCGCATCACCAGCGCCTCTTCCGGAAAGAAACCGGTGTTTTTCGTCCTTTCTTCCTTTTCCAGCAACCAGATGGCCGCCGAAGCCGCAGCCCTGGGCGTCAGCTATTTCATGATGAAGCCCTGCAACATCTCTGCTTTGGCCGAGCGGATCTGCAGCTATAAAAACCTTCCTGTGCCCATGCAAAATCCCACAGCCCGGGCACTGGACCCGGCGGTAGATATGGAAATCCGGGTCACCGAAGTGATCCACGACATCGGCGTACCTGCACACATCAAAGGCTATCAATATCTTCGGGATGCCATTATGATGACCATTGAGAACATCGATGTGGTCAATGCTGTCACCAAAGTGCTCTACCCCTCGGTGGCCAAGAAATACAACACCACCAGCTCCCGGGTGGAACGGGCCATCCGCCACGCCATTGAGGTGGCCTGGGATCGGGGCGATATCGAAGTGCTGCAAAGTTACTTTGGATATACTGTCTCGCAAATCAAAGGGAAGCCTACAAACAGCGAATTTATCTCCATGATCGCCGACAAGCTCCGTTTGCAACTGAAATGCGGCTGATTGGTTGATTGTGAAAAAAGACCATGCCCTGATGTTTGGCACGGTCTTTCTTTTTTTGCTTTGTTACAGCCGGGCCAACTGGGAAAGCTGGGCAGGCGTTTCCAAAATCCATTGGGCGCCGACCTGCTCCAGTTCCTCGCGGCTGCCGTAGCCATAGAGCACACCGGCACAGGGCAGACCATTTTCCAAGGCTCCCTGCACATCGTGCTTCCGGTCCCCCACCATCAGGGCCTTGTCCTCCGCCCCTTTGCCGCAATGGCCCAGGGCGTAGGCGATGACTTCCCCTTTTTTGCTTCGCGTTCCATCCAGCTGACTGCCGGAGACGAAATCAAAATAACCCATGAGATGAAAATGTTCCAGAATCTCTTTGGCATAAGGTTCTGGCTTGCTGGTGGCCAGCACCAGACGGCCACCGGCTTTTTTCAGTTCCTCCAAAGCCTCCGGCACGCCAGAATAGAGCTCATTTTCAAAAATACCCTGTTTTCCGAAATATTCCCGGTATTTTTCAATGGCCTGCCGGGCGTCTTTTTCGGAAAAACCGTAAAACTCCATGAAGGAATCCAGCAGAGGGGGACCGATGAATGGATAGAGCACTTTCCGATCGGGCACATGGATGCCGAAGCTCTCCAAAGCATAGGCCACCGAGCGGGTGATCCCCTCCCCCGGATCGGTGAGGGTGCCGTCCAGATCGAACAAAATAGTCTGATATTTCATAGCATAGTTCCTTTTTCAATCTTTTAAAAAATCGGGCGGAAAACCGCCCGATTTTTGTTTTGTATTTTATGCCTTGCCGGAAGAACCCAGCACATCCCGGATCTTATGCCGGACCATATCCTGGATGGCCTGACGGCCGTCGGCCAGATACTGCCGGGGATCAAAGTGATCGGGATGCTCACAAAGGTGCTTGCGCACGGCCGCCGTCATGCACAGACGGAGGTCGGAGTCAATATTGATCTTGCACACGGCCATGGATGCGGCCTGACGGAGCATCTCCTCAGGGATGCCGATGGCATCGGGCATGGAGCCGCCATACTGGTTGACCTGGGCCACAAACTCCTGGGGCACCGAAGAAGCGCCGTGAAGCACAATGGGGAAACCGGGAAGACGCTTGGATACTTCTTCCAGAATGTCAAAACGGAGACGGGGCTTCTGACCGGGCTTGAACTTATAGGCGCCATGGCTGGTGCCGATGGCAATGGCCAGAGAGTCCACGCCGGTGCGGCTGACGAACTCTTCCACCTCAGCGGGATTGGTGAACTGGGCGTCCTCATCGGACACATTCACATCGTCCTCGATACCGGCCAGCTTGCCCAGCTCGCCTTCCACAGTGACACCGTGGGCATGGGCGTATTCCACCACCTGGCGGGTGATGGCGATGTTTTCCTCAAAGCTGTACTTGGAGCCGTCGATCATCACAGAGGAAAAACCGCCGTCCACACAGGCTTTGCAGATGTCGAAGTTTTCGCCGTGATCCAGATGGAGGGCAATGGGCAGACCAGTTTCCATGATGGCGGCCTCCACCAGCTTGATGAGGTAATTGTGCTTGGCATATTTCCGGGCACCGGCCGACACCTGGAGGATCACCGGAGAATTTTCCTCCATGGCCGCCTGGGTGATTCCCTGGACGATCTCCATGTTGTTCACATTGAAGGCACCGATGGCATAGCCACCTTTGTAGGCCTTTTCAAACATTTCTTTTGTACTGACTAGCGGCATGATGTTTTCCTCCTGCTCGTATCGTTCCAAAGTAGGTCTTTTCGTTATTGTATCAGAAAAACAGATGCCATGCAAATTTCTTTTCTTTAAAAATTGCGGTATGGATTTTCCTGTTCTCTCTCATTCTCCCCGTCACAGCCGCCGAGGAGGAGGGCCTTTCCTATGAGGTCATCATCGATCCTCAGTATGAAGATGCCGACTCCTTCTCCCAAGGCCTGGCCGCCGTAAAAAAAGACGGCAAATGGGGCTATATCGACATGGAAGGCAGCACCGTCATTCCCTTCCAGTTTGACTATGCCTTCTCCTTCAGCGAAGGTCTGGCCGTGGTGGGCACTCTGGGTGAGTATCCCACATATGACGGCGCAACGGCCCCGGTGTATTTCTGGTCCGTCCTGGACAAACAGGGCAATGTGCCCCCCTGCTCTATAAAGAGGAAGGGGACACAGAATACAAGCGGGCCAAGGAATTTGTGGATTTCCTGGACTCTTCCGCCAAAGTCTATTACCACAACGGCTATGTGGTGCTGGGCCGCATCATGTCAGTGGACAACTATGCCCCCAGTCTGGTGTTTGACCGCACCGGCAAGCAGGTCTACCTGGGCGATTACTGGGTGGGCTGCTGTCTGAACGAAGGCACCTTCGCCGCCACCGAAGCCATGGACGGCAACGGCCTTTATCTGGACGAAAGCGGCAAACCCGTCCTGGAGTTCTCCGAGGAAGCCTACACCCGCCAGCAGGCCTACATGACCATCTGGCGTCTCTACAATGTGATGGTTACCGAATAATCGCTGCAATCGTTCTTTCAGGCCCCGGGCATTTCGTCCGGGGCCTTTCTTTCATTGCCACAGAAGGGATTGTGTGGTAAAATACAGTTACACTTGATTTTTCAAATTTTATCTCTCCACGGAGGTCATGTACCATGAACAAACTGAAAGGCGCCTGCCTTTTCGGCCAATCCGGCGGCCCCACATCGGTGATCAATTCCAGCGCCCTGGGCGTGCTGGAAACTGCGTTGGGTGAAGACTGCATCACCGCCGTCTATGGCTGTGCCCATGGCATCAAAGGCATTTTGAACGACTGTCTCTACGACATTTCCCAGGAGGACAAGAAAGAGCTGTCCCTGCTGCGGTATACCCCCTCTTCCGCCCTGGGTTCCTGCCGCTACAAGCTGAAGGACAGCAGCGTGGATGACACCGACTACAAGCGCATTCTGGAGATCTTCCAGAAATACAACATCCGCTACTTTTTCTACAATGGCGGCAACGATAGCATGGACACCTGCAACAAGGTCTCCAAATACCTGATGAGCCAGGGCTATGAGTGCCGGATCATGGGCGTGCCCAAGACCATCGACAACGATCTGTTCGGCACCGATCACTGCCCCGGTTTCGGTTCGGCGGCCAAATACATCGCCACCTCCTGCATGGAGATCTACCAGGATGCCAATGTATATGACACCGGCACCGTGGTGATCGTGGAGATCATGGGCCGCAACGCCGGCTGGCTCACCGCCGCCAGCGCTCTGGCCTCCCATATGGGCGGCGGTCCCGATCTGATCTATCTGCCTGAGCAGCCCTTTGACCTGGAAGCCGCCATGGCCCAGATCAAGGAAGTCTATGACAGGCGGAACAACTGCCTGGTAGCTCTTTCCGAAGGCATCATGGACAAGAATGGCAAATTCATCGCCGAATACGGCCAGGATGTGGCCACCGACGCCTTTGGCCACAAGCAGATGGGCGGCGCCGGAGCTTTTGTGGCAAACGAAGTGAAGAGCCGCTTCGGCTACAAGGTGCGCAGCATCGAGCTGTCCCTGCTCCAGCGGTGCGCTGCCCACTCCGCTTCCCTCACCGACATCGAAGAAGCCTATCAGGCGGGCAAAACCGCCGTGGAGCTGGCTGTCAGCGGCGTCACCGACAAAATGGTGGCCTTTGAGCGGAAAGAGGGCGCAGAATACCAGCTGGAAATGAAGCCGGTGCCTCTGGACATCGTGGCTAACACCGAAAAGAAGGTGCCCACCCAGTGGATCAAGCCCGATCACACCGGTCTCACCGATGACTTCATCGCCTATGCCCTGCCCCTGATCCAAGGCGAGACCCAGCTTCCCTACGAAAACGGCCTGCCCCGTTTCGCCCGGCTGAAAAAGGTTCTGGCCAAATAATAATAGAGCAAAACAAAACGCCGCAGAATTCTGCGGCGTTTTGTTTTGCCCCTTTCTTCCTCTACCATATCTGCAAAAGCCCGCGGACAATGAGAAAGATCCCGAAAATAGCAATGCACAGTGCCCACCCATATTGCTTGGTTTTCACCGACTGACGCAGCTGTCCGATCCAGGCAATGAAAAACAAAGGCAGGCTGAGAAACACGCACCCCATCCCCACCAAAGTGCCGATGGTAAAGAAAGGATGAGGATAGGATACCCCGGCCCCTATCACCGCCAGAAGCAGCAGCAAACCCGCCATCGCCATGACCATGGCTGCCCTGTACAGCCCTTTCATGTGATTCCCTCATTCCTTTCTCCATCTTCCGGTTACTTCTTCATTCACCGGTCCCAATTCCTTTTCCAGCAAGCATTGGAGATCCCAAAGCAGCTGCTCTTCCTCCACTTCCCGCGGGGCCAGCCTGCCTGTTTTCTCCCAGCGCAGCAGCATCCGGTATAAGGCCAGCGCTTCCCGATCTGTCAACCTCAGCTCCATGGGCTCCTCCTTCTGCTTTCCTTTCCGGCGTATTTTGTACAGTATAACAGAAAGAACCCACCCCATACCACTGGATTTTTCCAACGAATTTCTTAACAATTCATGACAGGATCAGGCTTTCTGCGGCTTTTTGTTCCCCTCCAGCAGGACCCACACATCTTCTTCACTTTCCATCCCATCGTAATCGCCGGTGAGCAGGCCTGGGTGGTGGTACACGATTCCATCCTTTTCTCCTTCTTCCAGCCGGTCCATTATTTTTTCCATACCGAATTTGCTGATATACCCCACAAAAGCCTGGGTCCGAAGGCTTTGCAGCACCGGGGCCTGGCAGGGGAATTCTTCACATTGCCAGCACCCTTCCAAGGCCCTGCTTTGGGCACACTCATAGGGGCGGCACCGTTCTTTTTCCGGACAGGTGCCTTCCCGGCAACCAAGACACCCTTCTTTTCCTTCACACAAACAACAGGCTAGGCCGCAAAAACCTATTCCCTTTTCCCGGTTCATTTTCAGTCCTCCTTTTTCAGCAGGGCGGCAGGGCGGATGGCCCCGGGACCGAATTTATCCCATATGCCGTCGATGGACTGGCTGAGTTTTTCTTTTTTCCCATCGTCAAACAGGCTCATCTGCCCCGCTTCCCGGGTGAGGCGAATGGCGGTGACCCCCAGCATCCGGATGGGCTTATTCTCCTTCCAGGAGCGCTGATAAACCTGCCAGGCCGCCTGAAACAGAGGCGTCATGACATTTTCCGGCTCATCCAGTTTGCCCTGACGGTCGATGGTGACAAACTGAGGGTCTTTGATGGTGACCTGCACCCCCCAGCAGCGCATTCCCTGGCGCCGCAGCCGCCAGGCCACATCCTCGCACAGAGCCAGAAGCTCCCGGCGCACCGCCTCATCTCCCACCACATCCTGGCGGAAGGTGCGGTTGCGGCCAATGGACTTAGGGTCCTCCCCCTCCCCCCAGCGGCGCACCGGGTCTTCCTCCAGGCCGTGCACCGCCAGATACAGACTGGCTCCATGCTTGCCCATCATCTCTTCCAGCGTTTCCCGGCTCTGCCGGGCCAGATCACCAATGGTGCCGATGCCCTTCTGCCGCAGCCGGGCCGCCGTCACGGCCCCCACCGACAGCATCTGTTCAATGGGCAAAGGCCAGAGGATCTCCGGCACCTTTTCCCGGGGAATGCAGGTGACAGCGTCAGGCTTTTTCAAGTCGCTGCCTATTTTGGCAAAGGTCTTGCAAAAGGACACCCCCACCGAAACGGTGAGCTGCAACTCCTCCTTCACCGCCCGGCGGATGCGGTGGGCGATCTCCTCCCCTGTTCCAAACAAAGCCTGGCTCCCCGTCACATCCAGATAACTTTCGTCGATGCTGGCCGGCTCCACCTGATCGGTAAACCGGCGGTAAATGGCGTTGGCCTTTTCATAATACTGGTGATACAAATCGTGATGAGGGGGCAAAAGCAACAGTTCCGGACACTTTTTTCTGGCCTGCCAGATGGTCTCCGCCGTTTTGACGCCCCGCTGCTTGGCCAGCTCATTTTTGGCCAGAATCACGCCGTGGCGGGCCTGGGCATCTCCCCCCACCGCCATGGGCACATCCCGGGCCTCCGGATGGAAGATCATCTCCACCGAAGCATAAAAGCCGTTCATATCCACATGCAGGATCTGCCGGCCCATGTTCTCCCCTCCTTTGTCTCAAACGAATGTTCTGTTTTTATCATATCACACTCCCCTGCCCCTTTACAAGTAGTATGAAAATCCGCTATAATGTATATATATCGCCCTTCGGGGCAGGAAAAGGGGAGAAAAACCAATGGATCGGATCGAAGAAAAAATCTGTCAGATCATCGACAGCAAAAAAGACGAGATCATGGCCTTTGGCCGGGATATCTTCTGCCACGCTGAGCTGGGATACAAAGAACATCGCACCAGCCAGAAATTTGTGGAAGAAATGGAAAAACTGGGCCTCACTTGTGAGACCGGCCTGGCCATCACCGGCGTGAAAAGCTATCTCAAGCCCAAGGGAAGCCAGGAAGGCCCCACCTTGGCGGTGATCGGTGAGATGGACGCCCTGCCCATTCCCAATCATCCCGACGCCTGGAGCGAAACCGGTGCTTCCCATTGCTGCGGCCACAATGCCCAGCTCACCGGCGTTGTGGGTGCGGCCATAGCCCTCTGCGACCCGGAAGTGGCCCAGGCCATGGGAGGCAATCTGTGCTTCATGGCGGTGCCGGCCGAAGAATTTGTGGACATCGAGTTCAAATCCCAGATGATGAAAGATGGCAAGTTGGGCTACGGCGGCGGCAAATGCGAGCTAATCCGCCTGGGAGCCTTTGACGATATCCAGATCGCCCTGGGCCACCACACCTTCCCCGGCGCCGATTACGGCATCTATAACAGCAGCAGCAACGGCTTTGTGAACAAGACTGTCACCTTCCAGGGCCGCTCCTCCCACGCCGCCGACGCCCCTCACGAGGGCATCGACGCCCTGAACGCCGCCACATCGGCCATGGTGAATATCGCTTTGCAGCAGGAGAGCTTCCGGGACGAGGACACCGTGCGGGTCCACGGTTTTATCTCCGGCGGCGGCACCGCCGTCAATGTGATCGCCGATCATGTGACCATGCAGTATTCCGTCCGGGGCAAAACCCCCGAGGCCTATCTGGACGCCGCCAAAAAGGTGGACCGCTCCCTGAAGGCCGCCGCCATGGCCACCGGCTGCGGCGTTACCATCGAAACCATGGCTGGCTATATGTCCGGCGTGGTCAATCCGGATACCCAGGTACTGGAAAGTGTCCTGCAGGATCTGGACGCCATGGGCCCCTATCACCATCGCCGGGATATGCTGACCCACGCCACCGGCAGCGATGACTTCGGTGATGTGGCCACGCTGATGCCCCTGGTTCATTTCTGCACCGGCGGCTATGTGGGCAACCTCCACAACCCGGATGTGCGGGTGGAAGACGAGTACCTGGCCTATGTGGTCACCGCCAAGATCTTCGCCCTCACGGCCTACCGGCTGATGAAAAACGGCGCGGAAAAGGCGAAAGAAAACATCGAGCACTACAAGGCTCCCATGACCAAGGAAGAATACCTGGCCTTCATGGATGGGATGCAGCGCACCGAAACCGTCGATCCCGAACCCCTGCCCATTGTGGGAAAAGAATAAATCCATACAGAAAAGGCCCCCGGCGGAAGCTTTCCGCCGGGGGCCTTATTGTTGTTTTCATCGGGGCAGCGTGGCAATCTCCTCCACCTGCACATCTTCCTCCTGTATCAGCTCTTTCACCCGGGGAATGTCCTCCACCTGGGACAGCCGGACAGAAACCCCGCAGCAGACGCTGCACTCCCGGGGCGTTGGGGCCAATGTGCAGGGAATCTTCTCCCCTTTCAGCCGCTGGTATAATCGCAGGGCATTGGTGTGATTGGGAAAAATCACATACCCCACCATCTGGGAAGAGTCCATGTTATTCGCCCAGCATCTCCAGGAAGGCGCCGATGCGGGTACGCAGCTGAGCCTCGTCCTGATCGGTGTAGTCGGTTTCCAGACCCAGCACCGGGATGCCCTTTTCCTTCAAGGCCCGTTCCACATGATAGCCTTCGGAATCGTACAGGCTGCAGAACTTCAGGTTCACATCAATGACGCCGTCCACCTGGTATTCCTCCGCCAAACGCAGGATGTCGTCGATCCGGGCGGTGTTGGGGGTGAAGCAGGCACAGTTGATGTTCATATAACGGCGGGCCAGGGCTTCGATCTGGCCATCCAGAGTGGTCTGGGTCTCATCCACCAGCTTTTCGAAGTACCGGGTACCGGTGCACATCTCTTCGGCCACCACGGCGCCGCCGCTGGTTTCGATGATGTGGTGCAGCTTCCAGTTGGGCACAGCCAAAGGTGTACCGGTGAGCAGGATGCGCTTCTGGCCCTGGGGGAAAACGCTGACGCCGTTCTTGATGCGCTCGTCCAGCTCGTCGCACAGCTTGTTGGTCATCTGGGTGAAGCGGGTAGGATCGTCATAGAAGGCGATCTGGGAGATCACCAAAGCGTCCTTGCCGCTGATGGGCAGGTTCTTGTTTTTCCGGGTCTCATAGAGACGGGCCAGGGCCCGGCGCTTGTCGTTGATCAGCTTGATGGCAGCGCCCAACTTTTCCGGAGTCACCTTGTTGCCAGTGACTTCCTCCACCTTTTCCATGAACAAACGGATCTCATAGGCCCAATCCTGGATGTCCTTTTCCCGCTTCATCTGGGGCAGCTGCATCACATAGGTGGGCACATCCTCACCCAGGATCTCCCAGGCCTTCTTTTTGCCATCACAGGTGGTCTCGCCCACATACATATCGGCGATGCGGAAGAAGGGGCAGGTTCTGTCCAGCCGGGCGCCCACCGAAGCCTTGATCAGGGGGCAGGTGTTGGCGGGAAGGACTTTCTCGCCGCCGGGGACCCAGAACTGGGAACCGCCGCACAAGCCGGTGGCAATGGCATCGGCGGCAAAAACGATTTCATCGGGCACATAGACACAGAAGGTACCAAAGACCTTGCCGCCTTTTTTCTGATGCTCGATCAGTTCGGCGGGGCGCACCCCGTGAATTTCGGCGATGACGAAATTATAGTAATCCATCCCCTCCGGCCGGTTCTCCTGGCTGAGATAAACCTGGCCGAACATGCCGGGCAAAACTTCGCAAAGCTGGTCATGGGTTTCCAGGTCCATGCCCAGGCTCTTCCACATCTCATGATAATCTGCCATGGGTATTCCCTTCTTTCTGAAAATTTGGTCGAAAATAAGTTTCCCTTATTTGACATAGTATCACTTCCCACCCGGCTTTTCCAATCGTTTCTCTTTATAAAACTCTATAATATTTATAGATATTTTCAATGATTCTCTCAAGGGAATTCCTTCTTTTTCTTGCCTTTTTCGACACTTTGCCTTACAATGGTAAAAATGGGGAATTTGGAAAGGAATGATGGGATGAAACGGTTGACAGGAGCTTTTTTCTGCCTGCTGGCCGCCTTGAGCCTTTGGCTTGGCTTTCACTTTTTCCGGGAGCAAATCACCGATATTACCGTACTGGATGCCGTCATCACCAAAGTAGAGCAGATCCAGATTCCCGGAAGCGAGCCCCAATATTACCCCACCGTGGAGTTTTCCTACGAAGGAACGCCCCACACCGTCCGACTGATTCACAATCTGCCTCCCGATGGAATGCTCCCCATCACCCATACCGCCGACGGCAGCCCCTTTGTGGGCAGCGTCAGCATCCTGGCCGCTTGGGAAAGCAGCTCTTTCGGCTATGGCACCCAGATCGTTTATCACGAAAATCCCGACCGCATCTGCTTCTACCGCAATTATGATCTGATCCAGAATGAGCAGCTGTTTTATCTCTATTGTGCGGTCGTAGCTTTGGGATGTGGACTTCTGGTGCTCTTTTTCATGTGCCTGCTGGGCCGCCGGGTCCATCTGGAGCAGCCCTTCCGCTATTCCCTGCGGGGAAAACCCAAAAAGCCCCGGTATACCGCTCCCATCCTGCTTTTGCTCTTTGGTGCTTCGGCTTTGTGGTGGGCCATTTACTACGGCGCGCCTCTGTTTCACCCTGATTGGGTCCGGGTCAAAGCCCTGCTCAGCTCCACCCATGGCTTCAAAGGCAACTTTTACGCCGTTACCTCCCGGGGGTTGGATCGGCTCACCGGCTGGCTTCTGCCCTCTCAGTGGTCTGTGGGTGATCTGGTGGACGCCTACTACGACGCCCAAAACAATATGATCCATCTGCTGCCTTTGGAATCCCTCAGCGGCCTGCTGGCCCTGATCCTTGGCCTGATGGGAATCTTCTCTCTGTGCATGAGCCTGTATCTCATGGACGAGCGCCACTATCTCCGCTGGCGCTTCCGCCGTTTCCAACCGGCTCCCCTGCCCCGAAAAGGAAAGAAAGGTCAGCTTTCCTCCCCGCACCAGCCGGTGCTGGAAAAAACCAGCCTTTCTCCTCTTTCCACGGCTCCGGAAGCGGCCATTTCTCCTTCGGCGGAGCAAAAAAAGGCCAAATCCGGCAAAACTCCTTCTCACAAAACGAGCGAAAAGAAAAAAGCCTGAAAGGAAATAAGCCGACTCCGCCCAAGCACTCCAGTCCCAAAAAGCAATCGCCCTTGAAAAAAGCCAAGAAAAAACGGATGCAAAACAAGAAACGGAAAAAGGCATGATGCTGAAAGAAGCGGATGGAAGTGAAGCTGTTTTTCCGCAAACACTGGCTCGCTCTCCTGATCCTCATTCTTTTGCTGCTATTCTTCCTCCTTCTTGTCCCCTGGTATCCCTTGGAGGATTGGGAAGAAATCTCCATCCAGCAGGTACTCACCTGGTCACAGTCTGCTGCTATAACGGAAGAAATGGACCTCCAGCACATCCCTCTTTATCTGGGAACGCTGCAAATCTGGCCCCTTCCCCTTTCGGCCCCGCCGGAAGAAGGCTTTCTGGTAAAGTTCCTGTATGATGAGGAACCCTGGGAGTTGGTGGTGGGTCCCCGCAAGGCCGTTCTCCGTCGGATGGGCCACACCCGGGGATTTTCCGTGAAAAACCCTTCTGTCTGGTATGGCTTTTTGGAACAGGCCAAGCAATAAAAAACAAGCGGGAAAGCATTTGTTCCCCCCTCACAGGGGTAACAAGTGATTCCTGGGATACCCCGGCAGGTCATCGTGTTTACGATGCCTGCCGGGGTTCCGCTGTGTCCTGGGTTTGCGGTGCTTCCAGTGCTTCTTCTGTGTCCTGCTGACCACTGCCGACATAGCCAATGCCGTTGTAGTAGATCTCCACGGTCTGGGGCGCGTGTTTAGACCACTTTACCTCTTTTTCGTGAACCACGATCTTCTCAATAAACAGCCGCAGCAGTTCCGGCGTCAGTTCCGTAATGTCTGTGTACCGCTTCGCCTTGTCAAGGAAGCTGTCCGTCCCGCTCACAGTTTCCCGCAGGCGCTGGATCTCATTCTCTTTCTGTGGAATACCGACAGTGATGAGGTTCTGTTCTTCCGTGTAGCTGCCGGAGAGCATCTGGAACTGCTCTGTTGTGATGCGGCCCAGCACACTGTCCTCATACAGCTTTTTGAAGATCGCATCCAGTTCCGCTTTCCGCTTCCGCATGGCTGCCAGTTCTTTCTCCTGCCTGCGGATCTCCCGCTGAAGCTCGATGGACTGCTTGCTGCCAATGTAGGCGGCGAACTTTTCCGGATGTTCCCGCGCCGCGCTCGTCACCCGGCGCAGGTCCTCCAGTACGATCTCGTCCAGAACACACTCCCGGATGTAGTGGCCCGTACAGGCTTCGCCATCCTTCTTGTAGGTGCGACAGGTAAAGTGATTGTAGCTGGCGGACATGGTATGCGCCCGGTGCAGCACCATGTTGGAGCCGCAGTCGGCGCAGAACACAAGGCCGGAATACTTGTTCTGTTCTTCCATCTTTGTCAGACGGCGCTTGTTCTTCCGCACTCTCTGTACCATGTCCCAGACCTCCCGCGTAATGAGAGCGGGATGGGTGTTCTCAAAGACCAGGCATTCCTCTCTTGGATGTTCGACCCGCCGCTTGTCCTTGTAGGATCTGCTGCTGTGCTTCATGTTGACGGTATTGCCCAGATAGATCTCGTTCTCCAGCATATCCGCCACAGTATCCCCAGACCAGTGATATGGGCGTTGTGTATCCAGCCCCACGTGCGTGATGCCGTACTTGCTGTAGGCGTACATGGTAGGCGTCAGGATCTGCTCTTTCTTGAGAATGCGGGCAATTTGGCTGGGGCCGCTGCCGCCGGCGCACATAGCAAAGATCCTGCGGACGATGGCTGCCGCCTCCTCATCCACGATTAGTTTTTTCGTGTCCGGGTCCTTTCGGTAGCCGTAAGGCGTTCTGGTTCCCAGCCGTTCCCCCCGTTCCGCTTTGGCCTTCAGCACCGCACGGATCTTCCGGCTGGTGTCCCGAATAAACCACTCGTTAAACAAATTTTTGAACGGCATGAGGTCATTGCTCTCGCTGCTGTCGGTGTCCACATTGTCATTGATGGCAATGTAGCGGACTCCGAACACGGGGAAGCGTTCCTCGATGTACAGGCCAGTGTGAAGCTGATTTCTACCGAGGCGACTGAGATCCTTGGTCACGATGATTCCAATCTCGCCGTTTTCCATGTCTGAGATCATCTGCTGGAACGCCGGTCTTTGGAAGTTTCCTCCCGAAAAACCGTCATCCACATAAAAGCAGGGGCTGGGGAAATGGTGCTCTTCCGCAAACTTCTGTAAAATGGCTTTTTGATTCTGGATTGAGTTCGAATCGCCCTCTATCCCATCGTCCTGGCTGAGACGGCAGTAAAGAGCGGTTTTCCTGATTTGGTTTGACTGATTCATACAGCCCTCCTTTTCCTGCGTCAAACCGTTCAGAGCATTGCGACACCACAATACCCCGAACGGTCTGAAATGTCCAGCACTTTACGCGCACAGCTTTCCCTGCCGGAAGTCCAGTTCCGCCAGGGCTTTCAGCTTATCCTCCACAGTTTCACTGCCGTGCCGTGGAAACACGGAGATGACTCGAATCTCCCGCCCGCAGGCTGTCTGCGTCCGCTCCACGGTGATATGCTCCTTATCGATGGTGATATTGGCTTTTTGCTCCATAGGCTCTCCTTTTACTATTGTTTACTGGTTTTGCCCACACGCCGCCTGTGGGGGCCTCTGCCGAGGGGATGGGCAGGGACGCTGCCCGGTGCGGAAGAACTCTGCACAGGGCGGCACGGGGCGAACGGGCGGGTGTTTACTGCCCGTCCTTGTGGCTCAGATCATGGTGTGCGTTTATGTGGTAGGCCTGTTCGAGAATGTGTTCCAGCAGGAAACGGATTCCGTCCGCCGCCTCCCGGTCCAGTTCCTTTGCGCGGGGATTCCGCAGAATCTGGCGGATATTGGAGTCGATCTTGTTGACTTCCTCGTAGAGCCGAAACCTGGTCCGGCTGGGTCTTTCCACGATCTCGCTCTCTGCGATGAGCTTGCGGAAGTAGGTGGTGACCGGCAGACGGGTCAGTTCCCGGTATCGTTCCAGCCTTTGAAATTGTTCCTCTGTCATCCGGACGGAGATACTTTTGCTGTTGTCCCGCAGTTTCCCTCTGGGAAGCGGCTTTTTGCGCTTATGGCGCATGGGTGAACCCCTCCTTCCTGATCTCGTATGCTGCCTGGGCAATGTCCTTCAGACAGTCGAGTGCTTGCCGGAGTTCCTCTGCCGTGCCATATCCGCTGTTGAAGGCACGAGCCACGGTGTTGATCTCCCGCCCCCTCTGATTGAGCAGGCGAAGGAAGTCCGGCATGACGCCGTTCCGACTGATGATGGGACGATTGCCGGCGAGCTGCTCCATAAGCCATGCGTTGGCAGACAGCCCTGCCGCCCTGCTTCGTTCCATGAGCCGGCTGTATTCTTTGGCACTCATGCGGACGCAGGTCCGATGTGTCTGTTTGTTCATAAACCACCTCCAGACCGCTTCCGGCAATGTTGCCGAGAGCGGTTTTCTGTTTTTTCAGATACCCCCTCACTACCCCTCCCGAAAAAACAGCATGGTGAATAACAAAAAATCCAAAAATTTTGCAAAAAAATTGAAATCCAGGGTGTGCAATAGACACCCTCGCCGTCCAATCAAGGGTGTCTTATTGACACCCAAAGCGAAAAAATCGGCAGACAGCCCCTTATAAAGTCTGTCTGCCGATGGTAACATACCACAAATCGAAGAAGGAGGCTCGGAACATGATGTATGCTGTTTTATCATTGGGGCTGGCGCTGCTGGGCGGGATCGTCCGTCTGGCACAGGTGCTACGGTTGTCTGCGCCGCTGCTGTACGGTGCACTGGTAATCACGGTATTCCGCCCGTGGTATCTGGCCCATACCGCTCTGGCGGACGGCATTTTCCTTGTGCTGGTGGGTCTTGCGGCGCTGTCATGGGTGGTGACGCTGATTCGAGCGGTGCGGGAGACGATCTGGTAAAGTAAGGGTTGGCAAGATTGCCAACCCTTACTTTCAGACAACCTTGTCAAAAAGTCTGACCGGGTTCGGTGAATTCACCGAACCCGGTTTTCAGCGTCTACCGCTTTTGACAATGTTGTCTGAAGCGCTTTAGGGCAGTCCGCTGTGATCGGGTTCGGCCATATTGCCGAACCCGATTTTTACACTCACTTTCCGGCAATGCTGCCGAGAAGTTCCCGCCCGCGGGCGGCATGGGGGACTGGGGTTTACCCCAGCAAGCAGTATTTTGACATCAAAATGCGATGCTTGCGCTATCGCCGCCCAGGGCGGCGATGACTCTAAAACAGAAAGCCCTGTATCATAAAATAGGACCATGGGCAACCTATCAAAAACGATACGGAGGCAAACGACATGATTTTACAGATACTACTATCCTTTGAACAGCATCTGCAGCATAGCAAAAAGCACAGGCAACCGTCGAGAAGTACCTGCGGAGCGCCGACGTTTTTCTGTGCTGACTGGAGGGACAAACGCTGAACAAAGAAGCCGTTATCGCCTATAAGGAGCGGCTTGCTACGGACCACGCCGCCAACAGCGTTAACGCCATGCTGGCGGGCGTCACCGACTATCTAGACTTCGAGGGCAGACCGGATTGCTGGATTAGGCCCCTGCACATCCAGCGCCAGCTCTTTGCCGACGAGGGGCGGGAATTGACAAAGGCGGAATACAAACGCCTTGTCCGGGCGATCCAGGGAACGCAGAGTTGCTATATCATGCAGGTTGGTTTACAAGCGATTTTCACAGACGCTCCCAAGCAAAAAAGTGTGAAAAACAAATGTTGCTTTCCAGAGGTACAATTTGTGAATCACGGGTGTAACGTCGGTATGGGACAATGAGACAGACACGAATTATTGCTTCAATCTGGATGAGATGGTTAAAGAATATCGCTTGTTCCAATATCATATACTTCTTCGTTCTTAAACAGGACTGCCAATCCGTCTTCAGGATTGAAACGGTATTTACACATTAAGCCAACATAACGATCCGAAGGTGTTGAACGCCTAACATACAAACTGTACGGCATAACATATTTAAAAATATTTATTATGCTGTCCTCACATATTTCTTTTGCGTTCAACTTTAAGCAATAGTTCTCTACAGCACTCTTTGCAGCATCAATTACATCTCTGGAGCTGCAAAACTTTTCAAGTGCTTCTTTCTGTTCTGGAAGAATTTCTTCATTTTTGTAGCAGTCGAATACTACGGGTAAATCAAAAGTGCGCCCCCATATAATCAAATTTACATTACTCATCAAATACATCCTCCGTCAAGTTGCTATTGGGCAATCTAATGTATTCTCCAACGCCACCTAAATGCCCAAAATATGCATTTATCTTTGTTGGAATTAAGTCGCATGTTTTCATGTCATTTCGTTCGTGCCAAGAATATCCATGTTCGCGTCTCCAATTGGCAACATCGCGTGCAGACCAATCACTTTTTCCTTCACGACATTGTTCGTTCCATTGCTCAGCACATTTTTGGTCACATTGTTGGAAATTGCTTCCCTCAACAGGAGGTCCATTTCGATTGTCAGTCATGTTGTCAATCACTACTGTGGACTCAGAACATGGGGAAAAATCCGGAATGGCATCTTCGTATGCAATGCCCTCAATTTCATATTCCTCAAGGATCTCCTTAATTTCGCTATCATTGGGGATAAACACAGACTCTCCCCGTTCTCCTTGCCATTCTCCACGTTCTCCATCATCTCGGGGTGTTTGATCCATGCGCTCTTTATAAGTACTTGGGTAGTCACCTTCGTTTGCTTCTGACTTTGCTCTTTCATCGATAGTCGTATTACCATCTAATGTCGGTTCATCAATAGATTTACCTGAAACTGCTCGATTTATTGCAGGCCAATCTTTGTCTGGTATCTGCGGATGAGGCGCGTCCTTAAAGTGCGAATCTGTCTGCACTTCAAACGGGTTATCCGCGGAATGGTCCGAAATGGGCTGCTCCTCTACTCCATCACCGTTGCGGCGGACATCGTCAACGCTATCCACATTTATACTATCTTGCCATCCATCTGAGTCATCAGGCAGCTCTATGCTATCTACCCATTCACCAGTATCGTCTGGCAGTTCAATGCTATTTTTCCAACCCTCTGTTTCGTCGGGGCGATCAACATTTGCCTCTGGCATTTCCACGGTACCTGAAACATCTGGCTTTATTGGGACTTCACTGAAAGGTTGCATCCAACTTGCGACCTCCTTCCACTAACAATTGTTACATGATCCCGCTTTTGATGGCGGGAATTGCTTGCTCGGGTTCCTTTATGATCCAGTCAAGCGTGAGCAACGCGGCAATGAAATTCATTCCATACTCAGCGCACAACGAGTTAATCGAATATCCGCTGTACTCCATAGAATCTGAACAATCACTGTCTTTGATCCACTTGGTCAACACTGGGACAAGCGCTTGATCCAACTGCTCCAAATCGTTGCACAGCACGCAGGCATCTTGCTCAGAATAGCCAAAGCGCGACATAAGGAGTTCTCGAATATTTTCCATATAGCAACCCCTCCTTATTAAATCTTCAATTTGGATACTACGGCCTCGGAAAAGACTCTCGCATCCACTTCCAGAGGCTGAAGGTAGTATCTTCTGAAGCCAAAGATATTTGCCGCCAAATAGCCTGTCGCATAATTCAGCGCCCAGGCTTTATACTTCTCCTCATTGGGTTCTGTACGTTCCAAAGAGACATTGCTGTATTGGTACGCATGTCGGCTTTCGTGGAGCAGTGTCTTCATGGCCTGCCGGAAGTCTTCTGGTTTATTCGAGCGAAGCAGGCTTTCGTTAATCACAATTTTTTGAGAGCCCCAGTTCATACCTCCCCGTTCATTTTTATTCATAGGAGCCGACTCAACAGTAAGTGCCGGACGGCAACCTATTTTGGCAGCCTGGTTTTCGATTCTTTGTACAACCTTCACCCGAGCCTCAAAAGAAAGATTGAGCCAGTTTTCCCGCTTGATCTCCGGCATATTGTTGAGGCACTGCACCAGCCTCTCAATTTGCCGGCCTTCTTCAAAGCGGGATCGGTCGGACTCATGTGTTTCCGCTGAAGTGGCAGCACGGTCACTCATATCTTCCGGCAGTTCGATGGAATTCTGCCACGCTGCAGAATCATCCGGCAGTTCAATGCGATCTACCCACTGTTTCACCGAGTCGAGCTGCTGCTCCGAGCTTTCCTTCACAGAAAGAGATTCCGCTTTTGGAAGGAAACTCATCACTTCACACCTCCGTAGTAGAGCAATTCATTATGCTGCGGCATTCTATTAATGCGATCTGCCGCAAAAATGAATACCTGCTTACGGATTTCTTCCGCAAGGTTCATCGAAACTTCAAGCATCTCCATAATTCTTTGGTCAATTACGCGCATGCCGACTTCACGATCTGATACAGTACCGGCATACTTCAGAAAATCATTGCCATTGACAATACGGTACAGCAATTTCCTCTTGTCAGGGAGTTCCTGCGCCTCCTTGGCTTCCAGCACAGAGAGCATCCGCATTTTGGTATTGCGTGCGATGTTCAGACTATCAATCCAAGTTCTAACCTTGTCCACTTCTTCATCGGACAACTCGGTATCGGTCGGTTTACCCAGGAGTTTCTCAAAAAAGACATTCATCCGGGGAGCGCCGTTTTGCAGCGTTTCAACAGGATCGTTCCCGGAGTAAGAAAGCGGTTTCTTCTCTTCCTCGGGAAACTCGTCCACTTTGCACAGAACAGCTTCCAGCCAGTGGTTTTGGAATACGGCAGCAACACCGCAGTCCAGTTTGGAGAGTTCGACAATCTGATCATCTGTCAGTCCAGCCGCTTTGCCAACCAACATACGGTCGGATTCGTCGGGCAAACGCATGATGATTTTTGTGTTTGTATTGCGAATGACCGCCATGTCCAGCAGACCGGGTGCCTGATCCGCAATAATGAACCCTTCGCCATATGTACGCATTTCCGCAATAGCATTGGCCAGCATTTCGACAGATTTACCCTGCAGATTGGAACTGTCCTGGGACTGCTCAGACGAAGTGCGCCGGAGAAGATTATGCGCTTCCTCCAGCACGGTTACATGCCGCAAGCCCACATTGGTCTCATCAGCTTTTGCCATGCGGTATTCCTGCAGCTTGATCATCAGAATACCCATCAGGAGAGACTTGGTTTCCATAGAACCGACCCGGCTCAAATCTACAATGACATTCTGATCAAAAAGTTGCTCACTGGAGAGCTCTTCGCCGGAACAGAAGATTTGTCCGTTAATGCCATTGGTAAGAGACTTGACGCGAGTGACCAGCGCACCGGTATAATCCCCCTTGGTATCCTTTGAATAGGCAGAACTGTCCATGATCTCCGGCAGTTTTTTCAAAAGAGTTTCAAAGGTCGGAAAACGCTTGGGCTCGCAAACGGAATGGGTCAGGCTCCAGCCACAGCTAACATAGGACGATTCGATGGCATCTTTCAGCACGGCAGGCATTGCCGCATACATGGGCCAGCAGGCATTGAAAATCTCCACAAGCCGATCAATGTGCTCCAGAACATGAATCTCCTCAGGGAACGAGAACGGATTGAGCCGCAGCAGATTAGCCATCTTGAAGTTCGTGCCATAAACCGAAACATCAGGACAACCACCAAACACTTGCTTATACTCACCCTTTGCCGGTTCAATGACCAGGAAGTGAGCATTGGATTCATTCGTAAAGCAGAGTTCTTTCAACAGCGTGTATACGGTGTTGGATTTACCGGAGCCTGTTGAACCTGTAATGAAGGCGTGAGAAGTTAATGCTGATTTGTCGAGAAGAACCCTATTAGAATGTTCAACAGTGCGCATATGATAGGTACAACCGATATCAATCAAAGGCTTTGATGCTCTTTCAAAATGAGGCTCTCTCCCGAAGCGGGCACACCCTATAACCGGCAGGCCCTGAACAGAGTTTTTAGGGAAAGCAAATAATTTAGCCAATTCAATGGTAGAAACATAAGCTGTCGGTGTAACGGCTATAGCGTTCTCAAACATAAATACAGGATGAGAAAAATGCGACAAGTATTTTCTGAGTTCTCCAAATGCGGTAACTCCGTTGTTGTGCTGATACGACCATTCTTGGATAAACGCAGGTTCAGTGAACGACTCATCTCCTTGAGTTAACGAACACAAAAAATTTGCAACATTTTTACTTGTTTTCGCATCTCTTGCAAGCACATAAGAAGCACTGCACCACAATCCGTTTGCCTGACTCACCTGGATGCGTTCTATGGTTTTTTCGAGTTTTTTAATTAGATCGTTCACAACATACGACTTATAAGTGTATGTTGTGCTATCAGATGTTCCCAACGATAGTCCCTGTGTAATTCCCTTTGACTGAGTATCATTAGAACTGATAGTCTTCCCTATAGATTTGGAATACCCATATCCTATATGTGCACCAGTACCTTCAGCTATTGCGCTCATCCCCAAATTAACAGAATGGGTTTTGTTTATGGAAGTGCTGATTCCTTCACTATGGGAAAGGGTCTCCATTTCACTAAATGTTTCTGTCGAATTTTTCCCCAACTGAAATTGATAGCCCGAAAATGGTGTTAATGCTGTAGCGATATCTTCATATCCGGTTAGAATCTGACGCACCTTTTCTTTATCTAATGCTTCGGCTAAGATGAGGATTACATAGCTATCTTCCTCATTTTTAGGAACAATGCCATTAAGCAATTTGTCTATCCCTTGTGATACATATTCCTCGGACTTATCCGAAGGGACATTGCAAAGGCAAGAAATTGATTTGTATGTCTCAAAATCCAGAAGTTTCTTCATCACTGTGCTGGTTTCCCCAGAGTCAACGATATCAATCTCACTTCCGAAGAAATTTCCTCGAAGAGAATCGGACAACAACCCTATGTCGTTTCTGCTATCCTCATTGCGCCCTTCACCAGTATTCTGAGTCACAAAAAACATTTCCACATTGCTCAAAGTGCGCCTTATCACAAGTCCTAAAGAGTTGCTGCTTCCCGAAAAAACGCTAAGTACATTTTTAAAGCAATCAATGATCTTTTCATTTTTGTCATATACCCATCGACCAATGCGCACAGATCGAATGTTCGAACTGTATGATATCTTGGCTTTTTTATTGTAGAATTCATCAAAGGGAAGGACCGCACATTCCTCTATGTGATCCAAATATGCCTTGTCCAATGTGAAGGCAATTTTGTCAAGGTTCTGAAGAAGCTCCTCCTCTTTTGGGATTCTTTCCATTGGCTCCATTAGCATAATCTCCTCTATGCAAGAATGTAACTAAATACAACCACTCCTGCAATGATAACTAACACTATAATGACACCTGCGATGACAACTTTCTTGAATTTTGCTTTTGCCACAAAATTCGCAACCTCGTTGAGATATAGTAGGTAGTCCAGATTGAAACTCTCCGCCGCGACTGCATAATACAATCGTTCAAGATAATCCTTGTTCCATTTCTCCTTTGGCTGCTTATTTGCATAACTGTTTCCGATGAATGCATCTTGAACTATCTTGTTCTCACAGAGATCCTGAATTTCTGCCGCAGTAAGCTTACACATTTTCACATCTTTTGCGATTGCTGCACGATCAACAACTCCATTGCGCGTGTACCTCTCAACCATTATTATTCACACTCCATATCGTAGAATTCAGATCCTGCTGGCATAGCAGCAATGCCTCCTCTGCCGAAACGATTTTCTTGTGGAGCTCTTCCATGGCTTTTTTGTCAGAGAGTTTCGCCTTCATAAGAATAGAGTAATTGTCCATATTAAGCACGAATTCTGCCTGCACCTGATTCAGCAGCGTGGATACTGCCTTTTTATAGTCCTCTGTGAAATCCGATGCCATCTTCCCGGTGATGGTTGCCAGTTCGCTGGTAACATCTTCCTTAAAGGACTCCTTATCGACCGTAGTTCTTTCCCAAAACAGCACATTTTCAGTACGTCGATTGCTGTCATATATATCTCCAAATTCGACAAGATTTGTTGCTTTTTTGACTTCCGGGGGAATGATTTCACAAACATATGCCTTTGCTTGTTCACTAATATTGCCGTTATTACGGATAACGGTCTGGATTTCTTCTATAAAGGAATCACGCACTTTTTCCAGCACAGTCTGTCTGGTCTTAAGGAATTCTCTTGTATAGTCCGAAAGAATAGTTTTGATTTTTTGTTTGACATCCGCTTTGTGAGATTCCTTGGCTTTTACCTTACCAAGACCGAAAAACCAACCTTTGAGCAACTTCTCAATAAAAGACATTGTGGGTTGGTTGATATTTTGATATAGATAGTCCGCATCTAAATGAAGGACCTTGATTACCTCATCCGGAAGCTTTCCGTCCTTAATCTCATACCGTTTGTATGTTTCGGCAATGCTCTCCTTCAAAGCTGTACGCAACTGCTCAATCTCACGAGTCACTGTGCTGATATCTTCTTGATTTTGCTGGTCCAAAGACTTGGCCGTTCTGCTCATGACGGAAAGTGCTTTATCTACGCTATCGATAATAGCAAACGCCTTTACTGCGCCAGCATATTTTTCACCATAATTCAAAATTTCTCGTTCAAGAGCATAAACACCCGAGCCAATTCTCATAGCAGTCAACCTATCATCGTCAGCCAAAGCCCTTTCCATTGCTTCGTCGCAATAAGCAAGCAGTTTTTTTGTTGCGCACTCCGATGTTGCAACATGATTTAAGCTATAATACCGCCCATCCTCCTCATCGACAACTTCGTTATATCTATTCTTAATTAAACGATCCTCAACAGGGGTAGAGACTTGGTTTTCTTTGGCCTTTGCCGCATACCCATATAACGCAGATGTAAAGAACAATTTCTTGTTCGCAAGTGCTATGGAAAACTCCTCACCACTGTCTTCAACACTATCAGTATCGCCGTCTTTTTCTTTCTTTTTTTTATGGACAATTTTTGCTTCACGTAAAGTTTGACGTTGCTCGGGATCATTGAAAGAATCTATTAAGTTAATTACAAAGAGCGATCTGCCAATATCGATGCTGGTTTTGCTATCCTTTTCCTCGGCGTCTTTAAGGTAAGATAAGAGCGCATTATTGCCAGATCCTTCGAGCTTGTTGGGTGCAGCCACAAAGACAAGAATTGAATGCGTTTGTTCAGCCAGAGCATCTTTCAAGACCTCCTGATGCTCCAGATAATTACTGTCGGCTCCGGGAGTGTCATAAATAGTAAATTGGATGCTCGGCGTGTCCAGCGGAATAGGAAATCGAATTTTTATGACCGATCCCACATCTTTTAGACAATTGAATTTCTTCAGAATTTCAAAAACTTGTACATGCTGCAGTTCATGGCTGACCGAATTGATTACCTTTTGGATGTCCTCCCGAACCATATTCTCAGTTGGAGCAGCGCCAAATTCGAATACGTTCGTTTTTTCGTTCCAAATGAGTTCGGAAAAAAATCCTTCAATTTCAAAAATGATTTTTACAGGTTCTCCTTTCTGAGGGCTCTTGATTTCGAACATCCGAGCAGTTTCAGAATGAATCGCTTCAGGAAGAATCCTGTATCCTAAGATTGCATTAATCAGAGTTGATTTACCGGTACTGTACACTCCGGCGAAACAAAGATTGATGTTATTGTCACCCATGCAATCAATCTTTTCTCGAATGAGCGCTGAAGCCTTATAGACTTCTTGCGAAAAACTATCTATGCTCTCTTTGACGGCAGGAGTATCTGTCTGAATGGTATGGAAGTCCTCCCTGTGTTTTTTGAGAATAGCAATTGCCTTTTCACCATGTTCCTTTACTTTTGTGTAGGTTGTGTTCATGTCAGGCAATTCTGCTAACAGGGTAGCATTAATTTTCACACTGTGCCCTTCGTTGTAATATTCAACCATTTGCTCAAAATCTCCAAAATCACTTTTTGTTGTAACCACTTCCATGTCTACAGAAGATTCTCCGTCAAACGCTTTAGCAATATCTTCAAAAAAGGCGTCACCATGATCCTGCAGAATGAATTGTCCTTTTTTGTTCATGTACTTGTATAGCTTACTATCGCTCCGAATGGTGACAGGGGTGCCTTCTGCACCAAAGCGTTCAAACAGCACTTCCTTTTTCGCAGGATGATATGTCATTTTCAGCTTTTGGCTACTCATCGTTAATTTCCTCCTCATTTATTCTATATTTTAGTTGATGGTTTGAATGTTCTCCCCTTGGCTTCTCAGCCACATATCAATTCCTTTGCCGAACACCTCTGCAGTGACGAGCCACCCGTCCTCGTCCTGCTCCACGATCTCCGCTGTAGGTAGCCGATCCAGCACTGCCTCAATAGATGGTCCAGTGTATTTGAACTTGATGTGTTCCAGCTTACCGCCGTACATGAACTGTACCCGCTTACGGAACTCCCCTTCCTGGAAGCGGTCTTTATAAGGCACCGCGAAGTGCTCCTCCGTTACTCTGAACGAGCGAATTCGGTCGATGCGGTAGATGGTTGGGAACAGGTCGTCCGGGTTCTCAAAGCTCTCTTTATCCTCCAGAAATGCAGTGAGGTAGAAGTAGTATTCGGAGAACATGATGCCCACCGGTTTGACCTTGCGTTTTACCAGTCGAGGCTCCTTTAGGCGCTCATACTCAATCTCTATTATCTGATGGTTCTGAATGGCCTGTCCCAGCTCCCACATTCCATTCAGCACTGGCTGCCCATGGCGTGGCTCGATATAGTGGTACTTCTCATTTGCCAGCAGTTCCTGCACTGCTTTGCGGTTCCGCTCCGGCACACAGCAGGCGATCAGCTTGTCCAGAATCGGGAACATCTCGTCCCGGCGCATGGAGCGGCTCTCCAGCAGGATCTTGCACACCGCCAGGATCTCGCTGTTCTCCAATGTTCGCAGCGCAGGATTCTCCATGCGGTAGCCTCGCGCTTTCTTATCGTAGACCACATCCTGGAGAAGGCCTTCTTCGGCAAAAAAACAGCGCAGCGCCTCTATGTCACGCTGGATGCTCCGTTCTGTGACATGGAAGTGCTGCGCCAATTCTTTTTTCTTCAGAATTTCTCCGCTGACCAGCTTGGAGTAGATCTGCAATAAGCGTTCCGATTTCACAGCTGTCGCGTCCATAAGGGCCTCCCATCAGATGTATATATGCTGGCAAGCATAAAATACTATCTGTAAATTATGATAATATAATTTTCTGCTCATGTCAATTATTGTCGCGATTCGGTAACATTAAGGGTGCTTGGAGGAATCGCAGATGAAAGAGATTTACACAGAGAAATACCGCCAGATCGGGTTGAAAATTGCCTACTATCGCAAGCTCCGGGGGCTAACACAGGAGGAGCTGGCGGAGCAGGTGGGGCTGACACCGGCCTTTATCGGACATCTGGAAGCACCCAACATCCCCAAGGCACTGTCGCTGGACACCCTGTTTGACATTGCCGCCGTACTGGAGGTTCCGTCGCATAAATTTCTCAATTTCGAGGATAACTGACAAATTATATTTTCATTATAGCATATAGTCTGGACAATAGTTGTCCTTTTTGAAATATTTTCTATTTTGTTTTGTATTGCTTTTTACTATTCCTGTGCTTATTGTATCTTACTACCAAGAGGCTCTGCGCACGAACGAACTGTTGAAAGCACTATACGGCAGCTTCTACGAAAGGCTTCCTGCGAGGCAGCTCAAGGCTGAGATCAAGTCATCTCGCCAAACGCTCACTAAGCGGCTGGATAAGTTCAATCACAGTTTAGTACTGCAAATTATTGACTGTAAAGACCAGATTGCCGAGGATTTGCCCATCGACAGCTTCATTACAGGGTTCTGTCTGGCGCGGGAGTTTATGAGGACGCCGTAATCTAGGACGTTGAGGAGAGTATCACCACCGACACCAGCACCACCACTTTCAGGCCTGGTATAACCTGTAACCGCGGCCAGATTGTCACGCCCCTATGGCGCTCCCAAGGCAGCACCGCCTCTGGCAGCGTGAACCTCTTCACCAACGTGGAAAACAGCGCCTACTATGCCGACGCAATACTGTGGGCTGTCAAAGAGGAGACCGCCAAGGAAAACAGCAATATCACCTTCAGCCCCAACGCGGACTACACCCGCGCTCAGACTGTGGCCTTCATCTGGAGGCAATGGCAAAGTAACATAAATCCCAGCGAAACAAGGAGTGGCACACCGCTTGGTGTGCCACTCCTTTTACATGCTCTGAACGTATTTGTTGGTGTTGCCCCTATGTGGAGAGCGCTTTGCTTTCCCGCTTGTTTTTTGTTTATGATGACTGAACGACTATTTTGCTTAGCACTTGGCGCCGGCCACGGTTTCGATCTCCAGGATCTCTTCCTTCCGCTTGAGCAGATTGTCGGACACCAACATCTTTTCTACTTTGTCCACGCCCAGGCGCTCCACAGTGTCGCCGAAACGCTCACCAGAGATGCCCTTCTGCTTGAAGAGCAGGATGGCCTTTTCCACCACATCGATGACTTCGTCCCGGGTGAACAGCTTCTGCAAGGGGCTGCCCATGCGCACCCGCTTGCCCCACTTGCCGCCTACATAGACCTTGTACATGGTCTCGCTCTCCTCGGTGGCGCCGAAGCGGCAGGCTCCCGAGCAACGGCCGCAGTTGTTGCACAGGCTGGCGTCGATGACCGCCTTGCCATCCTTCATGGAAATGGCGTTCATGGGGCAGTTATCGATCATGGAGCAGGAGGGGCAGCCTTTGCAGCTTTCGGGGAGGATCTTGATGACCTTCTGGCCTACAATGCCAAGATCGTTCAGGTCAGGCTTGACGCAGTTGTTGGGGCAGCCACCCACGGCGATCTTGAACTTGTGGGGCAGGATCACATCGTGATAGCCGGTGTAGAACTTGTCGTGAATCTCCTTGGCCAGTTCCTGGGTGTCATACAGGCCAAAGACACAGGTGGTGCCTTTGCAGCTGACCACAGGGCGCACCTTGGAGCCGGTACCGCCGGTGAGCATGCCGCCTTTTTTCACCGCTTCCTGGAAAGCGGGGATGTTGTCATAGTGGATGCCCGGGCACTCCACTGTCAGCCGGGAGGTGAACTCGATCTTGCCATTGCCGTATTTGGCAGCAGCTTCGCTGAGCACCTGCATCTGCTGGGCGGTGAGGATGCCGTTTTCGGTGATGATCCGGCCAGAAAACTCCTCGGTGCCACGGTTGAGCAAAAAGCCCTCTGCCTTGACTCGCTTGATATCGCTCTGTGTAATAGCCATATTGTTATCCTCCATCGTCTTTCCGTTCTGTTCAGGCTCTTCCTCACACCGAAAAGCCTTTCCTCGTCTTGCTTCTATTATCCCTCTTGTCATCCATCAGGTAAAATAGTAATATTGAATCGAAATCATAGGCAAAAACCTATCACATTGCCAAAGAGGAGCGATTTTTGTGACCATCCGTCATCTGCGCATTTTCATCGCCGTGGCCGAGACCGGCAAAATGGGCCTGGCGGCCAAACAACTTTATATTGCCCAGCCCACCGTCAGCCAAGTCATTTCCGACATGGAGAAAAGCTACGGTGTCAAACTCTTTGAACGGCTGTCCAAAAAACTCTATATCACACCCCAGGGAGAGCGCCTTTTGTCCTATGCCCGGCACATCGTCAGTCTTTTTGACGAAATGGAGCGCAGCATGCGCAATTCCTCCGCCCAGATGCTTCTGCGGGTGGGCGCCACCATCACGGTGGGCGCCTGCGTCCTCTCCCCCATCATCCACCGGTATGAAGAGCTGTTTCCCCTGTCCCAGGTGCAGGTCTTTGTGGACAACACCCGGCTCATTGAGGAAATGCTGCTGGAAAGCCAGCTGGATGTGGCCCTGGTGGAAGGATTGGTGGAAAGCCCCGATCTGTGCACGCTGCCGGTGATCGAGGACGAGCTGGTGCTGGCCTGCGCCCCCGATCACCCCTTTGCCTTCCGGGAAACCCTCCATCCGGAGGAACTGGAAGGGCAGAACTTTGTCCTGCGGGAAAAGGGGTCGGGAACACGGGCTTTGTTTGAAGATTATCTCCGGGCCAGACAAATTGAGATCTACCCCAAATGGGTATGCCACAGCGCCGATTCCATCCTCAGCGCCGTGGAAGAGGGCCAGGGGCTGACGGTGATCTCCCGTCTGCTGGCCCAGCCCCGGGCGGGTGCGGGCCGCCTGCGGCTGCTGCGCCTGGCCGACGCCCAGCTGACCCGTTCCTTCCGATTGGTGTATCACAAAAACAAATATCTATCCGAGCCTTTGCGCCACCTGATGGACTGTATGCAGCAGGCCGCCGGGACGCCGGAAGATTATTTGGGATCGTAGCAGCCGTGATCCGGGGTCAGCTTATCGTTGACAGCGATCTCATAGAACCGCCAGCCGCCGGACAGGTTGTAGCAATCATAGCCCAGGCCGGTGAGCATCCGGCAGGCCAGATAGCTGCGCAGGCCGGAATGGCAGTGAATGTAGACCGGCTTGTCCTGGGGCAGTTCCCCTGCTCTCTGGCGCAGCTCATCCAGGGGGATATGGATAAAGCCGGGGATATGGCCCACTTCCCGCTCAGAGGGAGTGCGCACATCCAGCAATGTGACAGAGCCGTCCCGGGGCAGCTTCTCCACATCGTTCCAGAAGAAGTTCTTCACCTTGCCGGTGAGGGTGTTTTCGATCACATAGCCCACAAAGTTCACCGGGTCCTTGGCCGAACCAAAGGGAGGTGCATAGCACAGCTCCAGCTCGGTGAGGTCATAGGCAGTCATGCCGGCCCGGATGGCGGTGGCGATCACATCGCAGCGCTTGTCCACGCCGTCATAGCCCACCAGCTGGGCGCCCAGAATCTTGCCGGTGCCCTTTTCATAGAGGGTCTTGATGGAGATGCCGTGTCCGCCAGGATAATAGCTGGCATGGGACTGGGAATAGGTATAGACCTTGTCATAATCCAGCCCGGCGGCCTGGGCGGTGCGCTCATTGACGCCGGTCATGGCCACGGTCATGTCGAAGATCTTCAGCACCGAGGAACCCAGGGTGTTTTTATAGCTGCTCTTGATGCCGCAGATGTTGTCGGCGGCAATGCGGCCCTGTTTGTTGGCCGGGCCAGCCAGAGGCACATAGCCCTTCTTGCCGGTGACGAAGTCCACGATCTCAATGGCATCACCCACGGCGTAGATATGCTCTTTGGAGGTCTGCATATGCTCGTTGACCACAATGGCTCCCTTGGGGTTCAGCTCCAGTCTGGCAGACTGGGCCAGGGCGGTGTCGGGGCGCACGCCCACCGACAGGATCACCATATCGGTTTCGATCTCTCCCTCAGACAGGTGGAGGGTCAGCTTGCCGCCCTTGTCCTCCATGCTCTGAACGGCCTTGCCCAGCATCAGTTCCACGCCCTGATCCCGGAGATAGCGATGGACTTCGGCGGCCATATCCCCATCCAGAGGAGCGATCACATGGTCGGCCAGCTCCACAATGGTCACTTTCAGCCCGGCCTTTTTCAGATTTTCCGCCATTTCCACGCCGATATAGCCGCCGCCTACCACAACGGCGCTTTCGGGAAACTCTTCTTCCACATAGTCCCGGATCTTGACGGTGTCGGGAATGTTCCGCAGAGTGAACACCCGAGGATCGTCCACCCCGTCCATCTTGGGCACCATGGGCGCCGCGCCGGGGGACAGAATCAGCTCGTCATAGCTTTCGGTATAGTCCTCACCGGTCTGAACATTGTGTACAGTGACCTGCTTTTTCTCCGCATCGATGGCGGTGACTTCATTCCATACCCGCACATCCACATTGAACCGGCTGTTGAAGCTCTGGGGTGTCTGGAGAGTGAGAGCCGATTTCTTGTTGATCTCACCGCCGATGTAATAGGGCAGGCCGCAGTTGGCAAAGGAGATGTACTCTCCCCGCTCGAACATAATGATCTCTGCCTTTTCATCCAAACGACGCAGACGGGCCGCTGCGGAAGCGCCGCCAGCCACGCCACCTACAATCAAAACTTTCACAAAAAAGACCTCCTTTTTGTTCTGTTGTTTTGCTCAACTGTTGTTTTTATCATAACACATCCCCAAAGCAAAGTAAAATAGCATCTTTCCATCTTTTTCATAGGCTTTCACCTATGAATCATCCCATTTTCTTTGGTCAGCGATATGGCGATATACTGTCCGGCAGGCTTGTGAGGGCCAGGGAAAGGTGCTATACTGACCCTAAGAACAAATGAAGGAGGAAACGGTTCCATGAAAATTTTAGTAACGGGCTTTGAGCCCTTCGGTGGAGAGACCATCAATCCAGCCCAGCAGATCGTGGAAAGCCTGCCGGAAACCATTTCCGGTGCTCGGGTGGTGAAGAAAATCGTCCCCTGTGTGTTCGGCGAGGCCATTGAAAGGGTGCGCCAGGCCATGGAGCAAGAACGGCCCGATGTGGTGGTGTGCATCGGCCAGTCAGGGGGACGGCAGGCCATCTGCCCCGAACGGGTGGCCATCAATCTGCGGGACGCCCGCATCCCCGACAACAAGGGCAATCAGCCGGTGGATGAGCCGGTATTCTCCCAAGGGGAAAACGCCTATTTTTCCACCCTGCCCATCAAGGCCATGGTGCAGGCCATCCGGCAGGAAGGCATTCCCGCTCAGGTGTCCAACACCGCAGGAACCTATGTGTGCAATGATCTGATGTACGGACTGCTGTATCATATCCACCACAGCTTCCCCACCATCCGGGGTGGCTTTGTCCATGTACCCTACGCCACCTGCCAGGTGGTGGACAAACCGGGTACCCCTTCTCTGTCGGTGCCGGAGATGATAAAAGGCATCACGGCCGCTCTGGGGGTCTGTGTGGAAAACACCCAGGATGTACACACCGCCGAGGGCGCAGAACACTAAGCCTGTCGAAAAAGTGGCTTAGGCCACTTTTTCGAGTTTTTGCAAGGGTCTGGCGGAGTGCCGCCGCTCCCATACTGCGCTCCCGCGCCGGGCCGGTTGTACGCAGAAAAGCAAAGAAAGTATGGCCGTCCGGACACCGGACCAAAGAAAGTATGGCCGTCCGGCCACCGGACCGGCGGGGCGCCCCGCCCTTGAGAAGTGTAAAAAAACCGGCGCACAGGTCGCCGGTTTTTACGAATTGGTGAATGGTAAGGCAAACGGCCTTTTTCGCCATATCGTTTTTTGACAGTTTAAAACCGGGTGGCGGAATTTGTTCCGCCACCCGGTTTTTCTTTTCTCCTTTTATCAATGTCCCATCAGGGCCTGGGTTTCTTCGATCCGGTCAAAGGCCTCTTTCAGCCGGGGGATGCCCTGGGTGCAGGCAATACGCAGGAATCCTTCTCCGGCCTGGCCGAACAGTTCGCCCGGCATGGTGAGCACATGGGCTTTCTCCAGCAAACGCCGCACCGCCTGGAAGCTGGTCAAACCGCTCTCCTTCACCGAAGGGAACAGATAAATGCTCCCCTGGGGTTTGTGCACGCTCATTCCCGGAATTTTCTCGATGCGCCCGGCGGCATATTCCAACCGGCGGCCAAACTCGGCAGCCACCTGGGGAGTGATCTCCTCCGCCTGGCGCAGCGCATAAATGGCGGCCCGCTGAGAGATACTAGGAGCCGTATACATCATAAACCCATTCAGATAGTCCACGGCCTGGATGATTTCCGGCGGTGCTACCAGATTGCCCACCCGCATACCGGTCATAACAAAGTTTTTGGAAAAAGAATTGACGCATACCGTCCGGTGACGCATCCCCTCAATGGTGATCATGGGAGTGAACTGCGCCCCGCCAAAGACGAATCCGGTGTAAATATCGTCGCAAATAGCCAGCAAATTGTGGCGGATACAGATTTCTGCCACCTGCTGAAGGTTCTCTTTGGAATAGACGGCGCCGGTGGGGTTATTGGGGGTATTGATCAGAATCGCCCGGGTCTTGGGGGTGATCAGGCTCTCCAGCCGCTGGGGATTGAGGGCAAAATTTTCATCCCCCCGGGTCTCCAGAAACACCGGCACGCCACCGGCCAGACGCACCTGGTCGGGATACACCATGAAATAGGGGTCCGGAATGATGACCTCGTCCCCAGGATCGATGGTGGCCAAAAGTGCTTCGGTCATACCGATACATCCAGCTGTGGTGACGAACACCTCATTCAAGTTGATGGAAAGGCCATAGGCTCTTTGATAATACCGGCAGATCTCCTGACGCAGCTCTCCATCCCCCATGGGATGGGTGTATTTGGTGTGTCCCCGGCGAGCATCCTCAAAGGCCGGCTCCAGAATTTTTTCTGATGTGAGAAGATCCGGGTCCCCGATGGTCAGATCGATCAGGTCGGAATATTGCTCCGCTCCCTGGGCAAAATTGCTCCCCTCTCCCGAAGGCCGGCACCGGTGGGAAACCCATGTATGCTGCTGCATATGCTTACCCCTTTCTATCCTTTTTCTTTTATCCTACCACATCCCATATCCATGGAAAAGACCGTTTTTCCCTTCCCCCCCCCAAAAAACTTGCGCCTTTCTTTTTGTTCCTTCATAATAACAGCAAAGGAGGAATGCGCAATGTCTCTGCTGGTCATCTGGTGCAGCCCCAACCAAGAAGGGCTCACCGCAAAATGCAAATCCGCTTTGGTGAGCGGCGTTCTGGAATACGGTATGGAGTGCAGCGAGGTGCATCTCAACCGTCTGAACATCGGCCGCTGCCAGGTATGCTCCACCGGCTTCGGCCAGTGTGCCCAAAAAGGCACCTGTGTGCTGGAGGACGACTTCAACCGCCTTTATTCCCTGATGCAGCAATGCGACGCTCTGGCCCTGGTGACGCCGGTCTATTGGCACGATATGGCCGAACCCCTGAAAGCGCTGCTGGATCGGGTGCGTCGGTGCGACTGCAAGGTCAATCACGCCCTGAACGGAAAAAAAGCCATGATCGTGGCCTGTGCCGGAGGTTCCGGCAATGGAGCCATCCGCTGCCTGGGCCTTATGGAAGACACCCTGAAGCATATGGGGATGGATGTACGGGAACGACTGCCTGTCACTCGCTTCTCTTCCGACTATATGCCCAAGGCCATCCAAAGTGCCGCCTGGCATCTGTGTTATGAACTGAACGAAAAGCAGCAATAACCCTTTTCTCTCTGATTTCCTTTATAAAACCAGAGGATTTACCTGTAAATCTATACGCCTTGTCAAACATTGAAAACAAAGGCCCTGCCGAAAAGCCGGCAGGGCTTTTGTTTTTCTTTTTATTGAGGACTGCAAACAATATCCACAAAATTTTGACCGTCTGCTGCTCCGGCTAAAATACAGATAGAGCCATCCTTTCTCACTACAAATCTTGCTGTATGAACTCCATTCATTTGAGAAGGCAATGTCATCAGCTCCTCTTCCCATTCCCCATTCTGCGAAGAAAAGGCCTGGATCGTATCCCCCGCCATCAGATATACCTTGTCTTTTCCTGCGGACAAATGGAAATACAACTCGTCTTGTGTAACTGCAAAAATTTCCTCTCCGGCCGCACTGTCCATCCGATGTAAGGTGGTCTGATTGTGCTCTTCTGTGAGGAAAAAGAGATTCCCTTGCGAATCCATATCAAAATCCATCACGCCAGACCGGCTGTATAACAGCTGGCCCATCTCATCAAAAACCTGAAATGTATTCTGACTGGAGCGCAGCACGATCCGATTTCCCCAAACCTGCATCTGATCCACCGGAAGGAAATATCCCTCTCCTTCCTCTCCCATAATCACCGGCTCTCCCATATCCAGGCCATCCAGCTTTACCGGTTCTCCTTGACGGACTCCCCCCTTGGTGAAACGCTCAATCCAGGCCATGTGATCCTTGGCCCGGGCAAAGAGCACAACCAAATTCCCTTTTTCATCCAAGCACACAGCGGAAGGTCTGGCACTCTCTTCCCAGGTCTGGGACAGATTCAGATTTTCCGGCAGGGTAAACAACACTTCATGGGTATCAAAATCCCAGACCTCATTCCCGACAATGACCATGATCCGATCTTTTTCCATCAGGAAATAATAATCCAACCAGTCATTGGTTTCCCGTTCATGAGAAACCGAAGTATAGGCCATCTGGGAAAGCTCTGGCTTTGGGATGATTCCGCTCTCTGCACTTCCTTCCATGGTGGCCGTGCTTTGAATAGAACTTTCCCGCCACGGTTCCGGCTGAAATACCACCGCATAGGAACAGACAAAAGCGAAAAGGGACGCCAGAGCCAATGCTCTCCCGGCTTTTCTGCCCTTGTTTCCCACCAGGCCGAAATTCAGACCCAATCGAAAACGCTGTATCACTCTATGCCGATAGAACCTGGGCCAAGGTTTTCTTCCTTCTTCTGCTGCTTTTCCCGGCTCAGTGGTCCGGATCGCCCGATAGGTGCGCAGCAGCATTTCATAATAGCTGTCCCGCTCTTCTTCCGGCAATTTTTCCAGCACTTTAAAATCGCACCGCAGCTCCAGCAGCTGATCCAGCTGCCGTTTCAGCAGCCACATCACAGGATTCCACCAAAACACGCAGCAAAACCCATAAAACACCAGCTTGATCCATTGATCCCGGTTACAAAAATGCTGCCATTCATGAAGAAGGATGAGACGCAGGTCCTCTTCCGGCCATCGAACCGGAGGCAAAGCGATGGTGGGGGTGAAAAACCCGCTGATGTATGGTGCTTTGATGTCTCTGGCTATGCAGACATTGCCTTTCCCCCGGGGAATGCAGCGATGAAACAGCTGCATCACTTCTTCCGGCGCTTCCTCCCATGCCCCATTTGTTTCTGGTGCGTTTTCCAGCCCGCAAACAAGCGGCCCAGCAAAAGGAGAATGCCCAGCAGCCACAAAAAAGCCAATCCCTCTCCCAGGGAGAGTTCTCCCCACAGGGGGCGGCTCAGCCAGGCACTGCCTTTTTCCAGTTCCAGCTCCACCGGTCTGGCAAAAGGCATTTCCACCGGCAGCCACATCCGAAGCCCGGCCAAAAGCAGCAGAACACACAATGGCCACAATCCCAGTTTCATGATCCATGTGGTTTGAAAGGACAGCAAAACCAGCAGCAAGGAAAAAATCCCGGAGACCACCAGGGCCGTCAACAGAGAATAGAGCGTCACATTCATTTTCCCCCTCCTCTTTTCTCTTTCAGCATCTGCTCCAACTCTTCCAGAGTATCCTCATCCAGATAGAGCCCTTCCAGCAAATCGCTGAAGAAATTCTTGACGACCTGATTTTTCCCCCTCTCTCCAATTCCCATAGAACGAAGCTGGGAAACGGCATATTGGGATTGGGTAAAGGCCGGAGCAAAGATGCGCCCATAATGGCTCCCTGTTTTTTGGTATCCGGCCACCTGAATGGCCCCCTTCTCCAGCATACTGTTGATCAAAATATGCAGAGAGCTGTCTTTCCACCCTCGCTCCCCGGGATGCTCCAGAATCTCACTCCGGGACAAAGGATGATCCGCACCCCACAAAATATCCATGATCTCCCATTCACTCTGGGTGAGTTTCTTCATAGGATCTCCTCTCTTTCCCATGTATTGTCTTTACTTTATCACCGATCTCAAAGCGTGTCAATATATTTTGCATTACTAATTCTTAATATCACTAATTCTTTTTACTCCTTTTTGAGATTCGCATCAAAGCAAACGGCATCGGCCTGGCCTTTCGACACCCTTTCCGTTGTTCTTTCATATCCTGTTAGAGAAAACATCTGACAGGAGGACGGTTATGCCCTGCATTTATTTAAGTCCCTCCACCCAGGAGGAAAATCGCTATGTCACCGGCGGGACGGAAGAGTACTATATGAACCTTCTGGCCGACGAACTGGTGCCCTATTTGCGTCCCAATACCATCTGCTATACCCGTAACACCCCTGATATGACGGCGGTATCCTCGGTGCGCCAGGCCAATCAGGGAGATTACGACTTTTACCTGGCTCTTCACTCCAATGCCGCTGGCCCATCCAATTCCGGCAAAGTGCGCGGTTCATTGGTTTTCTATTACCCCACCAGCCAAAAAGGACGGCGGGCCGCCGAGATCTTCGCCGGCAATCTGCGGCTGATCTACCCCCAGCCCTCCCTGGTGCGCACCGTTTCCACCACCACTCTCTATGAAGTAGCCCGCTCCAAGGCCCCCGCCAACCTGGTGGAAATCGCCTATCACGACAATCTGGAAGACGCCCAGTGGATCACCGAAAACCTCCCGGCCATCGCCTCCAATCTGGCGGTCTCCCTCACCCAATATTTCAACCTTCCCTTTATTGTCCCCGGCCCGGAATGGTGGGGAACGGTGGCCATTTCCAGCGGCGCTCTCAACATCCGCTCCCGCCCTGATCTCACTTCTTCGGTCATCACCCGGGCCTACAAGGGCGATAAGATCAAAGTACTGGGCCACTGGAACGGCTGGTACAGTGTGGATTACAACGGCACACTGGGATATGCCAGCGCCCGTTACATCCGTTAAGCTATTTTGCAAAAGTCGGCTGCTTATTCCAGCCGACTTTTGTGCATTTTAACCATATGCACTGTGCAAATCTCCAAAAGTGCATTTTCATCGTTTTACCCTATTGACTTTCTAACAAACTGCCGTATAATAAAGACAAGAAGAACGAAAGAGCAAAAGAAAAAAGCAGAAAGGAATGAGACCAATGGTTGAACAACAGAATCAGCGACCGGCTCTCAGTTTCCGTGAAAAGTCTTCGAAACTTGAAACGCTTCGAATTCCCTTTTAACATTCTATTTTTTCACATACCTGTCGCCCGGTTAGGGCCGAAAAGAATTTCTCCAGAAGTGTCTTAGTGATGTAGGAAAATGGTTGAACCACTTCCAAAGAACAGAGCTTTGATTGCGGCCGAGAAAGAAAAACACAGAATCGTGAGGAATGTTTGATAGCGGAACTGAGTACCCCGGAGCAAAACGATGGGTCTTCCCCCCGGATCCATTCCCCAATAGCAAGAAAATGCTTTCTTCTGTACCTTGACAATGGAAACCCTTCCTTTTATATAGGCGGCAAAAGCCGCTGACAAGAAAAAAGAAGCGACACATTGAAAAAGGTTTTTTCGCCGTTCTTCTTTTTACATAGAGCAAATCAGAAAGGACTGGAAAAAAGTGATTTACAATTCCTGAGACCGCTTGTTTGGTAAAACGAACAAGCGGTCTTTTTTGTTGTCTCATGCTTTTTGCTGGACATTTTCCCTCCCAAGGGATACAATATCCCTATATCACTCAGGAGGGCTCTCATGAATCAAGCTGATTTTGATGATTTTTTTGCCATACTCAAGCCGGTAGTGGATCAGGGCCGCAGTGAGGACTTTTTCCGCCGCCACCCCCTGGAACAGCTGGATCTGACCCAGCAGCAAGCGGTACGGCTTTTAAAATATCTGGACGCAGGCAAGTTCGCCTCCCTTTGCAAACGCTGTTTTGGTTTTGAGATGGACTATACCCCGGAAAATCTTCTGTATCTGGATATTGTTGTCACCAGTCTGTGCGCTTTGGATTTGGACGAGACCAAACTCACCCGCCTTCTCTATCGGGATGCCAATATGCCCCATGACTGGGACGATGCCGCCATGCAGCTTCTGCTCACCTATACCATTAAAGTGCATCACGATGAGCTGAAAGATCTTCTGAAAAGCGAAGCCTTTGGCCCTCGCCAACTTCTTTCCTATGTAGACGACAAGGTGATCGCCGATTTGATGGAAGGGATCAATGCTTATTTGTGCGAGACCTACCTGAACGGTTTTTCCGGCCACTGGCGCTGCGACGCCCTGCGGGACGGCCGCGCCGACGCTTTGGGAATCGATACCTTGGAGCACGGCTATGTGTCCTTCCTGGATGCTGTCTATCGTCGGTTCTATGAAGAAGATCTGCCGCTGTGTTATGTGTTCTGTGCCCTTTGCGGGCTGGATTACAGCGAAATGCCCCAAATTCTAGGTGCGAAATACCAGAATACTTCTGAAGAAGCAAAACAATAAAAAAGCCCAGATTTCGAACCAATGAACTGCACCCCATTTGTTAGACAGTATGGTATACTGTCTAACATGTGGGGTGTTTTGCTATGCCAAAAGGAGTACCAAACAAACGATATACGCCGGAGTTCAAGAGAATGGTTGTAGAAACCATGAAAAAAGGACATCTGAGTATCTATGCAGCGATGCAGGAATTTGGAATTAACGACCATAAAATTATAGAGCGTTGGGAACGCATTTATTTGGAAGAAGGGCCGGAAGGTTTGTCGGTTGAGCGACGGGGCCGCAGCAGCACTGGTCGGCCAAAGAAGCTGCCAAAAGAGGTGGAAGAAGATCTGCTGGCAGAAGTTCAGCGACTGCGTGCGGAGAACGATTACCTAAAAAATTTGCAAGCCTTGGTTTTGGAAGACGAGCGACGCCAGCGCAGAAAACGCAGGTAGTTCAAAAGCTGAGGCAAAGACATTCTCTGGATATTCTTCTCTCAATCGCTCAACTGCCCCGTGCATCTTTCTACTATCATTTGAAGCAGATGCAGAAAGAAGACAAATATGCATCTGTTAAGGAAGAAATCACAACGATTTACCACGAAAACAGGGGCCGGCACGGCTATCGCCGGATCACGGCAGAACTGCGTAACCGTAAGCTGCCCTTAAATCACAAGACGGTCCAGCGGCTTATGAAAGAGTTGGGCTTAGTTTGCCGTGTCAGGATGAAGAAGTATCGCTCTTATAAGGGAGAAGTGGGCAAAATTGCGCCAAATCTGTTGAACCGGGACTTCCATGCGGACAGGCCGAACCAGAAGTGGGTCACGGATGTGACGGAAGATCAGTTCCAGTTCTTCCAGAGTGTATTCCCGCTGGGGCAAAACCAGCCGCAGGGTGCGGTCAAACAGCCCCAGAGTGAGGGGTGTTGCAAGCACGGGAGAACGGAGCAGAAGGATCTCCCGGCGGCAGCCGCTGCGGATCTGGCGTTCCGCGCCAAGCGCATCGTGGAGGTCTACGGTGAGCGGGAGCAGTCCCCGGAGGAATGTTTGCGGGATAAGGACAAGCGCCGGGCTGCCTATCATCGCTTTTACACCAACATGAAGTGGGGCCACATCCAGAACTACCACCTGACGCTGGACAGCGGCGTCATCGGCATCGACAAGTGCGAGGACATCATTGCGGGGCTGTATTGAAAGCTTTCTGAAAAAGGGCAGAGTCCGCGCAGGCAAAACGAACACAAAAAGCACATTTCTGACAAGTTTGGATGGTGGAAGCTTTCCTTTTTGTGCGGTATAATGATGGCACAGACAAGGAGGTGGTCAATATGCTGGCAGAGAACTTGGCGCTCCTGCGAAATATCCGCGGCATGACGCAGGAGGAGGTGGCGGAGGTCATCGGCATCTCGCGCCAGTCCTACTCCAAGTGGGAGCAGGGCGAAACGATCCCCGACATTGAAAAATGCGACCGATTGGCAAAATTCTACGGGGTCTCCATCGATGCCCTCGTCCATCAGGATGAAGAGGTCGGCAAAGCACGGGTGGCGCCCGCCCCGATGGGCAAGCACCTGTGGGGAACGGTGGCGATGGGCGCCAAGGGACAAATCGTCATCCCCAAGGCGGCGCGGGATACATTTCGCTTAAGCGAAGGCGACCGCCTGGTCGTCCTCGGCGACGAGGAGCAGGGCATCGCGCTCATCAAGGCGGAGACCTTTGAGGAGCGGATGCAGACGGCTCTGCGTGCAGGTCAGAGATCCAACGAATAAAAGAAGGTGCGATCATGAAATGTCCCGAATGCGGAAAGGAAATGCGGGAGGGATACCTCTTTTGCAGCAAGGACGGCGCGTTCAGCTTTGCAAATGAGGTGCCGGGCGTATTTGAGAATGCGAAGAATGCCGATGGCTTTGTGAAGATCACAGACCTCAAGGCAAGCCACCGGACGAGAGTTCCGGCGTCCATCTGCGAGGAATGCAGGACGGTCATACTCAAGTATTGAGTGAAGCTGCCGCTTCCAACCGGAAAAAGTCCCCAAGCCGTTGCGTTGTGAACTGCACCCCACATGTTAGATAGTATATCATACTGTCTAACATGTGGGGTGTTTTGCTATGCCAAAAGGAGTACCAAACAAACGATATACGCCGGAATTCAAAAAACTGGTGATTGAAACCATGCAGAAAGAGAAATTGAGTTACAGCGAAACCTGCCGTAGATTTGAGGTAAACAGCAGAGATCGAATCAAATCATGGGAGCGAATCTACCTGGAGGAAGGGCCGGAAGGCTTGTCGGTTGAGCGACGGGGCCGCAGCAGTAAGGGTCGTCCGCCAAAGCAGTTGCCGAAGCAGGTGGAAGAAGATCTGCTGGCAGAAGTCCAGCGGTTGCGTGCGGAGAATGACTACCTAAAAAATTTGCAAGCCTTGGTTTTGGAAGACGAGCGACGCCAGCACAAAAAACGCTGGTAGTTCAGAAGCTAAGGCAAAAACACGCACTCAGTATTCTTCTCTCAATCGCTCAACTGCCCCGTGCATCTTTCTACTATCATTTGAAGCAGATGCAGAAAGAAGACAAATATGCATCTGTTAAGGAAGAAATCACAACGATTTACCACGAAAACAGGGGCCGGTACGGCTATCGCCGGATCACGGCAGAACTTCGCAAGCGTAAATTCTCTGTGAACCACAAGACTGTCCAGCGGCTTATGAAAGAGTTGGGCTTAGTTTGCCGTGTCAAGATGAAGAAGTATCGCTCTTATAAGGGAGAAGTGGGCAAAATTGCGCCAAATCTGTTGAACCGGGACTTCCATGCGGACAGGCCGAACCAGAAGTGGGTCACCGATGTGACGGAGTTCAGCCTGTTCGGAGAAAAGCTCTATCTGTCCCCGATTCTCGATTTGCACAGCAGCGATCTGGTCAGCTACACAATTTCAGACCGTCCGGTACTGAGCATGGTAACCACCATGCTGGACGAGGCGTTTGCAAAGATCCCGACCGGAACAAACCTGATTCTCCATTCTGACCAGGGCTGGCAGTACCAACATAAACAGTATCAACGGATGCTCCGAGAGAAAGGCATCCGCCAGAGCATGAGCCGCAAGGGAAACTGTCTGGACAATGCTGTGATAGAAAATTTCTTCGGGCTGCTCAAAAGTGAGCTGCTGTATTTGCAGGAGTTCCGCTCCATGGAACACTTCAAACTGGAACTGATCGAATATCTAGATTACTACAATAACCGCAGGATCAAGGCAAAGCGAAAGGGCTTACCGCCTGCAATTCACAGACAGCAAGCCCTTTCGGCTGCTTGAACAATTTTTACTTCAGAATATTGTCTAACTTTTTGGGGGCACTTCATAAACGAAACCTGGGTGTTTTTTATCTTCTTTTTTGGGAAGGAAGCAGATCCAGCAGCACACGCAAGCCGGCAAACAACACCCCGGCCACCGGCCAGATGATCCAGGTGCTTCCCCACCGGCCAGTGACAAAGCTCCAGGCCAGGTAAATCGCGGTAACAATGGTCCAATAAAACCCCGAGATACTTTCCATTGTCCGGTTCTTCTCCTTTTCCTCCGGCTGAAAATCCCCTTGCTGGAGAAGTTTTTCCATGCTGGCCCAGCGAACACCGGGCACCAGGAAAAACATCACACCAATATCCACCAGCAGAAGGGTAACAGCCAGCAAAACTATCATATAAAATTGATTTTTTAACAGCGCCCCCAGAAATAAAGGAATGGGCGAAAGGATGCAGATACAGGCGCCGATCACATTGCACCGGGCATAGGTGGTCTTATATTCCTTCTGCCGCTGCTGCACCATTCCCCGCACGCCATACTCCGTCTCAAAAAATTCCTTGTCCAAAAATTCATAGGACCTGTTTTCAAAACCACAAAAGATAAATATGGCCACTGCGGCCGCTACCATCATCAGAAGGATCATCAATCCTCCCACTCCGGCCAACTCTTCGGAAATACCCGTAGGGCTGTATTCCGCCCAGGCCGCCAACAGCAGCAGAGGAACCACCGCCAGAATGCAGAGGAACACCCCTGCTGCGATCCGAATGGAGGCCCGCTCCCGCCATGCCAGGAATTCATTGGCCTCTGCCAATGTGACCCGCCGTACCAAAGTCTCCACCACTGTACCAGTAGTTTCTTCGCTCTCCCATTCATCTTTCAGCAAATAGTCCAATGTCACTCCAAACAGTTCCCCCAGCTGCAAAATCTTTTCCATGCTGGGAATCGTCTGAGCTCCCTCCCATTTGGCCACGGCCTGCCGGGATACATTCATCTTTTCTGCCAGCTCTTCCTGAGACCAACCGTTCTTTTTCCGCAATCGAATGATCTTATCCGCCAATATCATCTCTTTTCCTCCCTTGGTGGATTCTGTCCCCATTATACTATGAAAACCGGTTTCTTGCCAGCAAAAGCGGGGTGGAAATCTGTCAACCAGCGGTTGCAACCAGTGGTTTTCCCCTCCTCTTTACTTTAGTATAAAACTATGATAAAATATTTTTAATAAAACCCACCTGCGGATTCTAAGGAGGTATGGCTATGAAACGGCTCTCTTTGCTTCTGACCTGGATCTTTCTCATGCCCTTCTTGCTCTTCCCCGCCCGGGCCAACATGGCCGCTCCTCAGAAAGAGGATGTGGGCTCTTCCATCACCTTTGAAAAAAATCAGCAGCTGGCGGTTTTGTCCCAGGTACTGGACATTCAGGTGCAGGGTTCCCAGGCCACCATCACGGCCTGCTATACCATGAAAAACACCACCCAGGAAGAGGTAACCACCGAAACCATGTTTCTCTCTCCCAATGTGGAAGAAAGCGGCACCCGGGTCACGGTAGGCGGCCAGGAAGTTCCCTTCTCTATAGAGCGTTATGGCATCAGTTATGACACTCGCATCACCACCCAGGACTGGCGCTATGCTGTCCTCTCCCCTGGCGATGAAGAAAACAGTGCCCCAGGAGAACAGGTGGACAGCATCACTTTTGAAATGACCTTCGCACCGGAAGAAGAATACGATGTGGTTGTTTCTTATGTTTACCGCCTGGGCGGCTATCCCGATCTGGATTACAACACCAAGTATGGCCGCATCCGCTACTATCTGGCCCCGGCGGCCATGTGGAAGGATTTTGGGAACCTCACCATCCATTTGCAGCTGGATGAAGCCCTTCCCGTACTGAAAGAAAGCAACCTGGACTTTGAAAAGGTGGGAAAGCGGGAGTATCAATACACCTCCTCTACCCTTCCGGAAGAGAATCTGGAAATTACCATTGACGAAAGCTGGTTCCAGACCATTTTCAGCACCTTTCGCAATCCTTATCTGCTCATGATGCTGCTGATGTTCTCCCCATTTCTTTTGATACTGCTGCTGGCGATCCTGCTTTTCCTCTGGCGCCGCCGGAAAAAGAAAAATAAGCAAGCATAAAAACAGCCTGACCCTCAAAGTGGGTCAGGCTTTCAGACTGTCGAAAAACCTATATAACGAAAAGGGTCGTCCGCCCTACCCCTATCAATCCGCAAAAAGCCGCGACCTGTGCGTGGCTTTTTGCACTTCTCAAGGGCGGGGCGCCCCGCTGGCAAACATTCTTTGCCCGGGTCAACACAACCGGCCAAGGCAAAGAAAGGAACGGGTCCAGCGTCACGCTGGGCGGCTCGCCGCCAGCCCCTTGCAAAAACTCGAAAAAGTGGCCTAAGCCACTTTTTCGACACGCTCAAAGCCTGACCCTCAAAGTGGGTCAGGCTGTTTTGTTAACCTTTCAGGCCCCGCTCCTGCCGGTCCATATCTTCCACCACAATATCGAAGATCTCTCCCAGCCCGGCGCAATACTCCAGCACCTTCCAGGGGATATTGGTATGAAAATGGATCTTGATCAGGTTTTCGTCTCCTACGGCCAGCAGACAATCCCCGGGGATGCTCTCTGTGATGTACTGGTGAATGGCATCCTCCGAAAGGTTCTCCCCTTCGATGAGCAGCTGTGTATCGTAACGATATTCCAGCATATGTTTCCTCCTAGTCTTCCAGCTTATAGATGCTGTCGTCGTTTTCCACCCACTCCCACACCGGCACGGCCCGGATGTGTTTTTCCTTATCCCTGGTGACCACCATTTCGATTCCCGCATTGATGATCAGCCGGCGGCACATGGCGCAGGATTCGGGATAATCGATCATCTCTCCTGTCTTCATATCCCGGCCGGCCAGGTACAATGTGGCGCCGATCATATCACTGCGCTGAGCAGAAATGATGGCGTTGGCCTCGGCGTGAACCGAACGGCACAGCTCATACCGCTGCCCTGAGGGAATATTCAGATGTTCCCGCATGCAAAAGTTCATATCAGCACAATTTTTCCGTCCCCGGGGGGCGCCAGTGTAACCGGTGGCCACGATCTCATCGTTTTTCACGATAATGGCCCCGTAATTCCGCCGCAAACAGGTGCCCCGTTCCAGCACGCTTTCGGCGATATCCAAATAATAATTCCGTTTATCGATCCGCTCCATCCCGCAGCCTCTTTTCTCTTTTTCTAATTTTGCTCCTGCAGCTGTCCTTCTTCCATCCGCAGCCGCCGCCCAGCCATAGCTGCTACCTGGGCATCGTGGGTGATGAGGACGATGGTGTGTCCATTTTGGTTCATCCGGCGCAAAAGCTCCATCACCTGCCGCCCCGAAGGTGGGTCCAGATTTCCTGTAGGCTCATCCGCCAGAATCAATGGTGGATGGGCGGCAATGGCCCGGGCGATGGCCACCCGCTGCTGTTGGCCGCCGGAAAGCTCCCAGGGCCGGTGATGGGCCCGGCGGGAAAGTCCCACCTGCTCCAGGGCCAGCCGGGAAAGCTCCCGCCGCTTTTCCCCTTCCATCCCCCGGAACACCAAGGGCAGTTCCACATTTTCCTGGGCGGTGAGGGAGGACACCAGATTGAAGCTTTGAAACACAAAGCCGATTTCCCGGTTGCGCAAAACGGCTTTCTCCCGACCGGACAATCGTCCCACCGGCACGCCGTCCAGCAAATACTCCCCTTGGGTGGGGTCGTCCAGACAGCCCAGAATATTCATCAATGTGGTTTTGCCGCTGCCCGAAGGACCGATGACCGCCACAAATTCTCCCGTGTCCACCTGCAGCTCCACATCCCGCAGCGCGTCCACCTGCAGATGGCCTTTGCCATAGGTCTTGGTCACATGATGCAAAGTGAGCATATGGCTTTTCTTCCTCCTATTATAAGCGCCCGCCTGTTCAAATTCAATCTTCTCTTTAGCTTTTCCCGCTTTCCCCCTTTCTATGCTGCAAAAAAGCTCCGGGCGGCGAGCCGCCGCTCCCGTTCCCCTCTTTGCCCTGGGTGGTTGTATACACCCAGGCAAAGAAAGTTTGCCTGCCAGGCACTGGGCCGCCCTTTGCCCTCCCAAAGTGGCTTTCACCACTTTGGGAGGCACGCTCAAAGCTCCGGGCCATAGGCCCGGAGCTTTTCTTTTAATGATCGGACTTCAGCCCGGCCCCGCACATGGTGATCAGGCAATCTTCCAGGGTGTTTCCCCTGTCCTGCTGGGCCGCATAGGCGGCGATGCTGTTGCCTGCGTTGCCGCTGCTGTCCTGCACCACCTGCTTCACTCCCAGCTCTTTGCAGTGGGCCATGAGCACAGCGGCCCCTCGGTCCTTATAAGACAATCTTCAAAAGCACATTTTGATTTAGGGAGATCACAGGTGTCATCCCCTCCCCCAGAGAGACCTGTCTCCAAGCCTCCCCGGACAGCGCCATGAACTTGCGATATCGGAAGATGCTCCACTCATCCCTGTCGATATCTTCCGGAGAGAACCGTGGCGGCACAAAATCCAGGTCCCACAAGCCGCCGCATTCGCACTTGGGCTGCATGGTGCAGGTGCTCACTCTTTTCCCGCATTCGGAACAGACAAAATCCATTGTTCATCCTCCCTTTCACCAAACCATTCCGGCCGTTCTCCTTTCACAATATAAAACCTGCCCTCTCTTTTCAAGGAAAATCCCCGGATCGAGGAATAAAGTCAATATGGGCCCAGGAGATTTCCCGAGCCCATTGTTTTTATCCGGCTTTCCGCACAGAAGGAGCCTCCAAAACATCCATCAATTTTCCCAGATCCATTCCCGCCTGCAAACGGGCCATGTTCCGACGCATCTCTTCCAAGGCTCCCTTTTGACACAAGGCATCCTCGATGAGCCAGGACATGGCCTTGGGGTTTTCCGGAAGCACCAAACCGATTTTTTCTTCCTTCAAAAAAGCGCCGTTTTCCTTTTCCTGTTCCAAGGTGGGATGGAAAGCAAACAAAGGCACCTGATCCGCGATGGCCTCAAACAAAGTGAGTCCGCCGGGCTTGGAGAGCATCAGGCTGGCCCGGCGCAGATACTTGTCCACCTGATTGGTGAATCCCAATACCTCCACCTGGGGATGCACTCCCTGAAGTTTTGCGTAAAGCTCTTTGTTTTTCCCGGTGATGACGGTCACATGCACTCCAGGAAGCCGGGCCAGATTCCGATAAAATTCCGGATCTTCCGGCATCAGACCCAGGCCGCCGCCCATGACTAGCACTTCTTTCTCCCGTTTTTCCTCTTTTCCGGCGGGATGGAACGCGGGCCGCACCGGAATACCGGTGACCAGCACCCGCTGGGGATCGATGCCCTTTTTCACCAGTTCCCGGAAGGTCTTTTGGGATGGCACACAGTACAGATCCACATGGGGAGCGATCCATTCGCTGTGGCAGCGGATGTCGGTGACGCAGCTGATCAGCTGAAATTCTCCCTGTTTCCCTTTGTATTCCGAAGCCAGACGAGTGCAAAGCGGCAAGGTGGAAAGAACAACCTGGGGCTTTGTTTCCTTCACCAGACGATGCAGGGCTTTGAGGAATTTGCCCTGGGCCGGCACGGGCATGGCCGGGCCTTCCCGATCCAACGAACGGTACAAGCGATTGAACACCGGCCCGCCGTGACGGGCTACCATGGCAAACATCTTATAGATCCCCCGGCTTTTTCCCGGGAAAGTCTCTTCCACCAGATCGGCCACCCGGACCTGGGCCTGAGGGAACGCCGAACGAATATGCTCTTCCAGCGCCAACGCAGCGCTCTGATGCCCCATACCAAATTTTCCTGTCAAAATCAAAATGTTCATTCTTTGTTCCCTCCCTGTGTTTTTTAGTATAACGACTTCTTCTTACAGCTCCCTTACGGGAATTCTTACAACTTTCTTAAACCCATATCAGATGTTTTCCTGCCGCAAACCGTCGATGATATTCTGTTTGCGCACCTTCCGGCTGCCATAGAGCATGGTAATGCCCACCACCAGGTAAACCGCGGCCACCGCAATGACTACGCTTCCCCAGGGAACAAAAAATCCAAATCCGAAGTTCCGGTCCACCGTGCGGTACAGCAGCACCATCACCAAAAAGCTAAGGGGCAAACCGTAAAACAACGCCTTGAGCCCATAGAACAGGGATTCATATTTCATCATCTGACGGAAGGCCTGGGGCGTCATGCCTACACTTTTCAGCATGGCAAACTCCCGTTTGCGCAAAGCGATGCTGGTGGAGATGGTATTGAAAATATTGGCCACGCTGATCAGGGCCAGCAGCACCACAAATCCATAAGTGAACACCTGGAGAATGATGGTCAGACTCTCGCTGGCCTGGCGCTGTTCTGCCATGTTGCTGATAAAGATCCCGCTCTGGGTGCTGTCCGCCACCTGCTCCTCCAGGCTTTCGGCCAAAGCATCCGGGTCCTGGCTGGTAAAGAACATCTGTGTGCTGACGCTGTACCCCACCTCTCCGCCTGTGGAGACCAGCTCCTGCATCAGGCCTTCCAGGGCCTCTTCTTTCATCACCAGCACCATGGCCAGGGGATCTTCCAGATATTCCGGCATTCCCTGAGGCATCACATCGGTGGTGGCGGCAATGGTAATATTCCGGGATGCCTCCGCTTCTGCATTTCCCTGGCTGTCATAACCTGTGATTTGCTCTGCCGTTACCTGGTCGCCCGCTTCCAGATGGAAAGCCTGGTATTTTTCAAACTGGTAGCCTTTCCGCTGCTGAACGGTATTCACCAGCACGGCCCCTTGGCCCAGGTCCCCCTGAACTCCGGCCTTTTCCAGATAAGCCTCCATGGTTTTGTCGTCCAGCGCCATGAGATACAGCCCTGTCACAAAACTTTTTTCCTTTTCCATCCCTTCGGGAAGCCGGTTCAGCGTTTCCTCTGTCAGCTGCTCTTTCGTCAAAGCGATGCGGACATTTTCCGGCCTTTGGCTCATGGAGGCATCATCGGCCAGCCCATCCTGGGCCAGCTGCCCGAAGAGCTGTTTTTGCGCCTGGATCTCTTCCGGCGTATCCCCATAGGCGGAGACATACACATCGTAATTCACTCCGCTGAGGGTCATGGAATAGGCCTTCTGCAAATAGGCGGAAAAGCTGGAAGCCGTGAGGAAGAGCACCACGCTGATCACCAGGGAAAAGACGGTGGCCCGGTAGCGTCCCCGGTTGCGCTTTAAGTTTTTCAGCCCCAGATCGGCAGGGAAACCGAAGATCCAGCGAGTGAGCGGAGATGTGCGTACCGCCCGCTGGCGCAGTTTGATGTCTCCCGTCTGCCGGATGGCCTCAATGGCCGAAATGCGGGAGGCCCGCCGGGCGGGAATATAAGCGGAAATAAAGATGGTCAGGGCGGAAAGCGCCACGGCCAGCGCCATGGAAGCACAACTGATGGTCACGCGAAGATCGGCTTCCATCCCGAAGGACTCCCGCATCATAGGACTGATGCAGGAAAAGGTGATGCCGATGCCCAGAATGCCTCCCAACAGTCCCACAGGAATGGCTACGGCCCCCAACACAGCTCCTTCAAAAAAGACGCTGGCGCTTTTCTGCTGCCGGGTGGCCCCCACGCTGGAGAGCATCCCCAGATACCGGCTGCGCTCGGAAAGAGAGATGGCAAAGGCATTGTAGATCAAAGACACCGATCCGATCATGATGATGACCACCACAATGGCGATGAGGATATACAAAGTATTCATGGTGGCGCCATCATTGACCACGCCCATGGTGCGCAGCAAGGCATTGTTGAAATACACCTGGCCCTGGCTGTCCAGTCCCGCTTCCTCGCCGGTGTCCTTGGCCTGCTGGAAAATGTCCGCCGTCACCTGTCTGACCTTCATCTGCATGGTCAAAGGCTCCTGTTCCGGCTGCAAAAGGCCATAGATTTCATAGCCTGCGGCGTTCCGGTTCAGTCCCAGCTGGGAAAAAGTACCCACAATGGTAAAGGACAAGGCCTCTCCGTTTTTTTCAAAAACCTCTTCCTGGTTCAGCCGGCCCTGATCTTCATATTCCACCGGCATACCGCTTTGAATCCCCGTCCGTTTGCCCTGGGGCAGACGGATGGTGTCGCCGATTTTATACTGTTCATTGTCCTGGAGGAAGGAATCCAGTACGATCACTTCCCCTTCTTTTTCCGGCATACGCCCTTCTTCCAGCTTCATGGGCAAAATAGAAAAGCCGTTTTCATCGTAATTCTGCCAATAGAGATAGGGCCTGGACTCCCTCCCCGGGTCGGGCAGGGCCAGATACCCCACATTGTAATGGCATCCTGCCAAAGCATTGTCCGGGGACTTTTCCAGCTGATCGGCCTGCTCCCGGGTGATGTTCACATATTTCACCTGCCAGTCTCCGGTGCGGGCCAGGGTATCCCGACGGGCCAGATCCATAAAGGAGCCGGTGAAGGTGGAAACGGCCGTGAGCATGGCCACCGAAATGACGATCCCCAGCACTGTCACCAGTGTCCGCCGTTTGTTCAGCAGCATATGGCGCAAAGTGAGTTTTTGAATCACATTCATTGCATTTTCACCTCATCCCTGGAGATCCGGCCATCTTCAATGGAAATGATCCGATCGGCCTGGAGGGCAATGCGTTCATCGTGGGTGATGACGATCAATGTCTGCTGGTATTCTTTGTGGAACATCTTCAGAAGCCCGATGATCTCGGCGCTGTTTTTGCTGTCCAGGTTACCGGTGGGCTCGTCGGCCAGCACAATGGCCGGGTTGTTGATCAGCGCCCGTCCGATGGACACCCGCTGCTGCTGGCCGCCGGACAGCTGATTGGGCAGATGCCGCAGCCGGTTTTGCAGCCCCAAGCTTTGCACCAGCTCCGAAAGGCGTTTTTCATCCACCTTGTGTCCATCCAGAAGCAGCGGCAAGGTCATGTTCTCCTCCACATTGAGCACGGGGATCAGATTGTAAAACTGATAGATCAGCCCGATCTGCCGCCGGCGGAACACCGCCAGTTTGCTTTCATTCAGCCGGTAAATATCGGTATTCTCCACATAGACCTTTCCCCCGGAAGGCCGGTCCACTCCCCCTAAAATATGAAGCAAGGTGGATTTTCCCGAACCGGAGGGGCCGATGATGGCCACAAACTCCCCCTTGTTCACCGAAAAGCTCACATCGTTCAAGGCGCACACCTGGGTCTCCCCTTTGCCATACACCTTGGAAAGATGTTCTACGCGCAAAATTTCCATGTCGCGTCCTCCCTATCTGTACTAATATGATGAGTACAGTATATCCCCTGCAAGTGACATTGCAGTGACTTTTTTTGTGACAATTTCGTCACAAAAAAGCCGGGGAGTTTTCCCCGGCTCAAACGATCATACTGCTTCCTGGTGATAAAACCGAATGACAAAATGTCCCCCCGGCCCGGGCAGAGCCGTGATATCCCCGTTCTGTCCATTGAGAAAACTGCGGGTCATGGCCAGGCCGATGCCTACGCTGTCGGCGGCAGCATTCTGCCCCCGGTAAAACCGCTGGAACACATAGGGCACTTCCGACCGAGGGATGCCCTCCCCGGAGTCCAGGATCACCAGCTGGGTATACAGGGGATTGTCCTGCACCTGTACCTGGATCTGTCCCCCTTCCGGCGTATGCTCCATGCAGTTTTTCAGCACATTCAAAAAGGCCTCCACCGTCCACTGACGGTCGCAGAAAAGCTGGGTGCTGGCATCCCCTGTGATCTTCACATCAATCCCCTTGATCTCCAGCGGAATCTGGATTGGCTCTAACGCCTGACGCAGCAAACTTCCCACCGCCTCCGGCTTTTTCTGGAACCGGATGGCTCCGCCATCCACCTTGGCCAGCTTGAGCAAGGAGGACACCAACCACTGGGTCCGCTGGAGCTGGGAGCCGATGCTGCGGGCAAATTCCTGCCGCTTCTCTTTTTCCAGCTCCTCCTGGCGCAGAAGATCGGTCATCATCAGCATGGAGGTGATGGGGGTTTTCAGCTGGTGAGAGATGTTGGAAATGGCATCGGAAAGCGCCTGCCGCTCCCGGTGGATGATGTCCCTCTGTTCCGACAGCCGCAGCACCACTTTATAGATCTCGGTGCGCAGAAGGCCCATTTCCCCTTCTTTGTGATCCTGGATATCCAGGGAAAAGTCTCCGGTCGCCACCTGCTGGAGATAGTCGTTCAGCTGGGCAATCTGCCGGTAGCGCAGGCGCTGAAAACCCATGGAAATGGCGATAAGCAGCAAAAACCCAAACAAAAAGGCGGGCACTGCCTGGGGGGCCCACAAAGAGACCAGACCGCTGACCACTCCCGCCACCAGGGCCTGGGCCAAAAAATAATAAAAGAGTTCCCGGTTGCGTATCACGCCTTCTCCCCCCGTTCCAGCTTATAGCCCACGCCTCGCACCGTTTTAATGATCTGGGGCGCCTGGGGGTTGTCCTCTAGCTTTTCCCGCAGCCTTTTGATATAGACCGTCAGGGTGTTGTCATTGACAAAATCCCCTGCCACATCCCAGATGCCCTCCAGCAGCTGAGAACGGGTGAGCACCTGGCCGGGATGGTTGAGAAAGGTGAGCAGCAGCCGGTATTCCAGCGCCGTGAGAAAAACCTCTTCCCCGCGCTTCCACACCCGGGCCTCCTGGGTATTCACCGTCAGGGAGCCAATGGTCAGCTGATGGAGATTTTCCCCGCCTCGGCGGGCCCGCCGCAGCACCGAACGAATCCGGCTGAGCAGCTCCCTCACTCGGAAGGGCTTTGTGATGTAATCGTCGGCTCCCATATCCAGCCCCATCACCACATTAACCTCATCGTCCATGGCCGTGAGGAAGATCACCGGCGTGTCTCCCAGCTCCTTCACCCGGCGGCACACATCATAACCGCTGCCTCCCGGTAGTGTCAGATCCAGCAGACACAGATCGAATGTTTGCTCCTCCAAAACCTTCAGGGCCGATGGGCGATCCTCCTGCACCGTCACCTGATACCCTTCCTGTTCCAAGGAATAGGTCAGCCCCATCACAATGGCTCTGTCATCCTCCACCAGCAAAATATGCTCCATATCCCTGTGGCTCCTCCCGTTTTCTTTCCTCCATTATACCCGTTTTTTCTCTCTATGGGGTGACATTTTTGTCAGATTCCCCAAGGAGCAAATGCATACCGGTATTTTTTTGTTTTACCCCTTGTTTCACTGGAATTTTTGCGGTACAATGGCCCAAACTTTCAAAGAAGGTGTTTGCTTTATGGCAAAGAAAAAAAGAACCCTTCCCCCTTTCGCCGCCATGACCGTGGGAACGCTTCTGGTATCTCTGGGCGTCTATTTCTTCAAATTCCCCAACAACTTTTCCTTTGGCGGCGTTACCGGCCTGGCTGTTGTAGTGGCTCCCTACCTGCCCATCAGCGCCAGTGATTTCACCTTTATCGCCAATGTGCTGCTGCTTTTGCTGGGCTTTGTCTTTTTGGGACGGGGCTTTGGCGTCAAAACCATTTACACCAGTTTGCTTATGAGCATATCCCTCACTCTGCTGGAACGAATCTTTCCCCTCTCTGCACCTCTCACCAGCGAACCGGTGCTGGAACTGGGCTTTGCCATTGCCTTGCCCGCTGTGGGCGCTGCCCTTTTGTTCTCTGTGGGCGCTTCCGGCGGCGGAACCGATGTGATCGCCATGATCCTGAAAAAATACACCAGCATTGACATCGGCCAGGCCCTGTTTTTCTCCGACCTGCTCTTTGTTTTGATGGGCGGCCTGCTCTTCGGAGTGGAGACCTTCCTCTTCTCCTTTGCCGGTCTTCTGATCAAGGCCCTTCTGATCGACAATGTGATCGCCTCTATGAACCAGGTCAAGTGGCTCCAGGTGATCTGCTCCCACCCGGAAGAGATCTGCCGTTTCATCACAAAGGACCTGAAACGCAGCGCCACCTTGTCCTCCGGCACCGGCGCCTTTACCGGCGAAGAGCGTTCCATTCTCTTTACTGCCATGACCCCTCGGGAGGCCCGCCACCTGCAGCAGTTCATTGCTGATGCAGACCCATCGGCCTTTGTGATAATCTCCACCACCCATGAGATCATGGGCCGGGGATTCTAGCTTCTTTTCTTCTATTGCGACATATAAAAACAGCCATCGACCGTTGTCGATGACTGTTGAGCGTGTCGAAAAAGTGGCCTAAGCCACTTTTTCGACAGTCTGAAAGCTCTCCCACACAATGGGAGAGCTTCTTGTTATTTTGTTATATCAAAAGTTCTTAGTTTTTCGGGTCCTCGCGCATGGCCAGGATGGTTTTTTCGATCAGTTCATCCAAAGTCCAGCCCAGACGGTCGGCGCCCTGCTGGATCACTTCCCGGGAGCAACCGGCGGCAAACTTCTTGTCCTTGAACTTTTTCTTGGCCGAAGGCAGCTCCAGGTCGGAAACGCTTTTGGAGGGGCGCATCCGGGCTGCAGCTCCCAAAAGGCCGGTGAGCTCGTCCACGGCAAAAAGCACTTTCTCCATCTCATGTTCCGGCTCGATCTCGCTGCACAGGCCATAGCCATGGCTGGCCACGGCGTGGATCATCTTTTCATCCAGCCCGGCTTCCTGCATCAGCTCCCGGCACTTGTGGCAGTGCTCTTGCGGCCACTGTTCAAAATCCAGGTCGTGGAGAAGGCCCACAATGCCCCAGAATTCCTCTTCGTCTCCGTATCCCAACTCCCGGGCAAAATATCGCATGCAGCCTTCCACCACTTCTCCATGGCGGAGATGGAAAGGCTCCTGATTGTATTTGCACAGCAGCGCCCAGGCTTCGTCTCTGGTGATCATCCTTTGTCATCCTTTCTTTTTCCGGTCTGTACTTTTAAGGATAGCATAGCCTGATTCTCTCTGCAACTGTTCCTTTTTTTCATTTGGAATTGACAAAAAGACCTCCGCCCATCATAATGTACACATTCTGTAAAAACAGGGGGATCGATTATGGAACAAAACAACAAGCGATATGGCCTTTTCACGGCCATTACCATGATCATCGGCATCTGCATCGGCTCAGGCATCTTTTTCAAAAGCGACAATGTGCTGGTGGCCACCGGCGGCAGCGTGGCTCTGGGCACTTTTGTCTTTGCTCTGTCCGCCATTGCCATTGTTTTCGGAGGCCTGGCCATGGGCCAGCTGGCCTCTCTCACCGACAAGCCCGGCGGCATCTTCACCTATTTTGAGCAGTTCGCCGATCCTCGCTGGGCCTGCGCCTTCGGTTGGTTCCAGGTCTTTGTCTACTACCCGGCCATCACCATTGTGGTCAGCTGGGTGGTGGGGATCTATGGTTCCATCCTCTTCAATATCCAGGCCAGCCTGGAAGAGCAGATCCTCATCGGTCTTGTGTTCTGCGCCCTTTGCTTCCTCTACAATGTGCTGTGGGCCAAGCTGGGCGGCTTTTTCCAAAATTTCTCCACCGTCGTCAAACTGATCCCTCTGGCTCTGCTGGGCATCGCCGGGATTCTCTGGGGCGATCCTGTCAGCGGCTTGCAGAATCTATCCTCCTCGTCTCTTTCCGGCATTGGCTGGTTGGCTGCCGTAGGTCCCATCGCCTATTCCTATGACGGCTGGGTGGTGTCCACCTCCATCTCCCACGAGGTGAAAAGCGCCCGGCGGAACCTTCCCATTGCACTGACGGTGGCCCCCCTGATCATTCTGCTCATCTATGTCACCTATTTTGTGGGCATCACCTGCTATGTGGGACCGGAGCAGGTCATGGCCCTGGGCGATGCCCATGTGACAGAGGCAGCGGCCAGCCTGTTTGACGACACCTTCGCCAAAGCCATCACGGTGTTTGTGGTGGTTTCGGTGATGGGCACTGTCAACGGCCTGGTGATGGGCTACATCCGTATGCCCTATTCCCTCTCCCTGCGCCAGGGGATGATGCCCTTTTCCTCCACCCTTTCCCGCGTCCATCCCAAACTGGGCATCCCGGTACATTCTGCGGTGTTCTCCTTTGTCATCTGCTTTATCTGGATGGCTCTCCACTATCTGGCCACCCGTTTCAATCTACTTCCCAACAGCGATGTGTCGGAAATCGCCATCGCCATCAGCTATCTGTTCTACCCGGTACTCTATTTTGCCATCTACCGCCTTTATAAAAAAGGGCAGATCAAAAGCCGATGGCAAGGTGTGGGAATCCCTGTGCTGGCCTTCTGCGGCTCTCTGATCATTCTGTCGGGTGCCGTGCAGAACAAGCTCTTTCCCCTTTATCTGGCCCTGTGCGCTGTGGTGGCCCTTCTGTCTCAGGTCTACTGCCGCAAACGCCTGCCTTAAAAGAAGAAGAAAACCGGACGCGATTGTGAACTGCACCCCATTTGTTAGACAGTATGATATACTATCTAACAGATGGGGTGATTTATTATGTCAAGAGGAAAACCAAACAAACGATACACGCCGGAATTCAAGAAGCTGGTCGTAGAAACTATGCAGCAGGAGAAACTGAGCTATCGAGAAACGGCTCGACAGTTTGAAATCAGCGATCATCACAGACTACAAGACTGGGAACGAATCTATCTGACCGAAGGTCCGGAAGGGTTCGCCATCGAACGGCGCGGCCGCGAAAGTAAAGGCCGTCCGCCAAAGCATCTGCCAAAGGATGTAGAAGAAGATCTGCTGGCAGAGGTTCAGCGACTGCGTGCAGAGGTAGACTACCTAAAAAATTTGAAAGCCTTGGTTTTGGAAGAGGAGCGGCGCCAGCACAAAAAACGCTGGTAGTTCAGAAGCTAAGGCAAAAACACGCACTCAGCATCCTGCTCTCAATCGCTCAACTGCCCCGTGCAACTTTCTACTATCATTTGAAGCAGATGCAGAAAGCAGACAAATACGCCTCTATCAAAGAAGAAATCGCAGCAATTTACCACGAAAACAAGGGAAGATACGGCTATCGCCGGATTACGGCAGAGATTCGAAAGCGTAAATGCT